>CAYSCF010000103.1:0-19679 GCA_964429305.1 uncultured Sandaracinaceae bacterium
CGCACGATCTCACCGAGTATCTCCACGCGCATCTGAAGCCGACGCTGCGTCGGCACCTCGGGATCGCCGAGACGCGTCACGTCGTGCTCGCGGCCGAGGCCTTGCTCGCCCCGCTGCGTCGCGACGGTCTGCTCGCGTCGCGATCGGCGGGCTTCCGCGCACCTTACGTGCTCATCTCGGACGTCCCGAACACGCTCGAAGGCGTGATCGAGATGCGGCGCGTGACGTCGCTCTTCGATGCGCTGATCGAGGCGGACGCGATGCCGGAGGCCGCGTTGATCGTCGATGCGGCGCACACGAGCGTGTCGCTCTCGAGCCTGGCGCTCGCGGCCGCCGAGCTGCCTGGCGCGATGCAGATGGTGATCGTGGCGGCGACCGACGAGCAGCGCGCGGAGTTCGAGACGGTGTCGCGCCGCGCGGCGACGTTCCTCGAGCGCTACTTGCCCCTCGATCTGCGCCCGCTCGAGCCGCTCGCGCACGCGGCTTGATCCGACGCTCTCGGATATCGTTCGGGCATGGACATCCGCTTTCCGCGGCCGCTACGGCCGGGCTCGAAGATCGGTATCGTCGCGCCCAGCTCGCCGGTGCCGGCGGCGCTCGCGCCACGCCTCGAGCTCGTGAAGACGACGCTGCGCGCGCACGGCTGGACGCCGCTCGAGTCGGATTGCTTGCGCGGCGAGCAGACGGCGTCGTGGGAGACGCGCCTTCGCGCGTGGATGGAAGCGCTGCTCTCGGACGAGATCGACGCGGTGATGCCGCCGTGGGGCGGAGACCTCGCGATCGAGGTCGTCGCGCGGATGGACTTCGCGCGTCTGCGCGAGGCACGCCCGAAGTGGATCCTCGGCTACTCCGACATCAGCACGCTGCTCGTGCCGATGCTGCTCGAGCTCGGCTGGGCCTCCGCGCACGGGCCGAACCTGATGGATCTCGTGCCGATGCAGCGCGATCCGATCAGCCTCGGATGCTTGCCTGCCCTGAGCACGAGCGAGCCCTTCACGCAGAGGTCGTCGTCTCACTACCAGACGGCGTTCGTGGACTGGAAGCGGCAGCCCGGCGCTCCGTTCCAGCTCGATCAGCCGTCGTACGTGCAGACGCTCGATGGTCGTGCGCTGCGCGTGGAAGGCCGACTGATCGGCGGTTGTCTCGACACGATCTCGAGCCTCGCGGGATCGCGCTTCGGTGACGTTCCACGCTTCGTGAAGGAGCACGCCGACGAAGGCGTGATCCTCTTTCTCGAGAACTGCGAGCTGAGCCCCGGGCAGGCGACGCGCGCTCTCGTGCAGCTCCGACTCGCGGGATGGTTCGACGATGTCCGCGCCGTCGTGCTCGGCCGATCCCAAGCGCCCGGGGCGCGCGGTGACGGCTACGTGCGCGCGATGCGTCCCATCTTCGACGACTTGCACGTGCCGGTCGTGCTCGATGCCGACATCGGTCACGTGCCGCCGCAGTGGACGATGATCGAAGGCGCGCTCGCGACGCTCGAGGTCGACGACGGACGCGCGACGATTGCGCAGACGCGCTGAGGCGGCTCTGCGTGACGCAGCCAGTTGCGGATCAGCGCAACCGCCGATCCGTTACCCTCGCTGCGATGCCCATCGAAGATCTCCGTGCTCGCGTCGTGCTCGTGACGGGTGCCGGCAGCGGGATCGGCCGCGCGACGGCCATCGCGCTGGCGGCCGAAGGCGCCCGCCTCGTGATCTGCGATCGAGACGGCGCGACGCTCGAGGACACGCGCGCCCGGCTGGGCAGCGCGTGCGTGATGAGCGCGACCGTCGACGTCACCGACCGCGAGGCGATGCGATCGTTCGCCGAGCGCGTTCACGCGGCGTTCGGAGCGCTCGATGTCCTGATCAACAACGCCGGAGTCGCTCACGCCGGCCGCATGATCGACACCTCGCTCGAAGACTGGGACTTCGTCATGGGCGTGAACGTCGGCGGCGTCGTCCACGGCTGTCACTTCTTCGTGCCGGCGATGGTCAAGCGCGGCCGCGGCGGCCACGTCGTGAACGTGGCGTCGATGGTGGGCCTGTTCCCGCTCCCGGGGATCATCGCCTACGTCACCAGCAAGTTCGGCGTCGTCGGCCTCTCCGAAGCACTGCGGGCCGAGCTCGCGCCGCACGGCATCGGTGTGAGCGTCGTCTGCCCCGGCGTCACGCGGACCGGCATCTCGCGTGCGATGCGCATCTCCGACGCGCTCGCCGGATATCGATCGCAGCTCGATCGGTTCGGCGGATCGGTAGGCCACGACCCGACGTCGGTTGCGCGCGCGATCGTCGAGGCCATTCGTTCGAATCGCGGCACCGTGCCCGTCAGCCCGGAGTCGCGCGCGCTCCACTGGCTGCGGCGTCGCGCACCGCGCGCCGCAGGGTGGTTGGGTGAAGCGATCGCGCGTGTGTCGCCCGGCGAGGTCGTCTGAGCACGGTCCCGAGACGGGCGCGAGCCCGTGCATTTTCGCAGGAGCGCCGTGGACCGATGTGCCCTGCTCGCTCGAGGTCGCACGCGTCATGAACGGCTCATGCGCTCGCTCTCGCTCTTGGTCCTCTTCCTTCTCACGGGCTGCAGCACCTCGTACGAGCTGAACGTGCCCGATGGAGCGATCCCCGGCGACGGCTCGCGGGATGTCGGCGCGACGTGTCCGCCACCGATCACGCCGGAGGTTCCTGCCGCGTGCGCACCGCTGCTGGAGCTGTCTTCGCCGCAGAACGCGGTGACGCTGCGTCCCGGGGGCGGCGCGGCGTTCGCGCTCACGGGGCTCGTGCCCGCTCCGCGCGCGGACCGAGCCAGTTGCGAGGCGGGCTACTGGGAGGACTTCGCCGACGTGCGAGCGCGCTTCACCGCGCCCGCCGGTGGCCGCTGGCGATTCACGGCCGCGGGCGGCGGTGTGATCTCGTTGCTCCTCTCACCGTGCGACGAGACGACGTCGTGCACGGGCGATCTCGGAATCCGTGGCGAAGGCTTGTCCTCGTCGATCGTGCGTGAGCTGGAGATGCAGCGAGGCGACTCGCTCGCGGTGATCCTCGACGGATGTCCGGCCGGCGTGTCGTGCTCGTACGACCTGAGCGTCGAGCGCCTCGCCGATCTCTCGTGCCCGGTGGATTTCGCATCCAGCGTCTGCGCCGCCGACGCGTACTGCGCGATCGATGCCTGCGATGCGGAGCGCTTCGCGTGCCGTCCGCTCGCCCCTCCGGTGCTGACGAGCATCGCGGTCTACGCCGACGATACGAGCGGCTACGTCGTCGCCACCGCCGACGATGGAGGCGCCGGGCGGGGCAGCTACTTGCTGGTGCGTTGGTACGACGCGTCGGGCGCGCTGATCACGACGCACGACGGCTTCGTGGGCGGCGAGATCCCGACCGATGGCTCGGAGCTCGTCGAGCTCGGCGTTCCGGCAGGCGCGGTGCGCGGAACGTTCTGGCTCTACACGACGAGCGATCCCGAGGGCATGCACGGGCGCGACGTGACGGTCACGCGCTGGTCCGGACATGGGGCCGGGCAGAGGTGCTCGTCGTCGCCGTTCACCGAGCGATGCGCCGATGGTCTCCGATGCGACGAGAGCTCGTGCGTGACCGTGTCGACGGTCGAGATCACGAGCGCCACGGCGTTCTACGACGCGCAGACCGAGTCGCTGCGCGTGCGGCTCGAGGGCTTCAGCCCGACCACGCTCGTCAGCGAAGCATCGATCGAGATGCTCGATGCGCTCGGCGCCTCGCTCGGCACGATCTCGGGGATCAGCATCGTCTCGACGTACACGGACGCGTCGCGAGCCGCGTTTCGCGTCTCGTTCGTCGTGTCGAATCTCGTCGGCACGGGCAACACCGCGAGCGAGCCGTTTCGGATCCCGAGCGACGTCGCGCAGCTCGACGTGATCGCGACCGACGCACAGGCGCGTCACAGCGCGCCGTTCCGCGTGGGCGTGCGCGCGACGAGCATCGGTGGGATCGGCGCGGCTTGTGGCGACCTCGATCGCGGCTGCGCGGCCGGCCTCGAGTGCCCGGTCGCAGACTCGTATCAGCCGACGCCGCGTTGTCGGCCCCCGCTCGCGCCGTCCGCGTGCGACGCGCCGAACGGCGTGCTCGTGTGGTCGCCACCGGGCGAGGGGACGCACGCGTTCCGTGGCGTGTTCGGCTCGGACCTCGGCGGCTTCACGGAGTGCCTCTCGGGGCGCGTGATCACCTCCGCACTGCTCGAGCTGGTGGCTCCGAGCACCGGGACGTACGGCCTCGATCTCTCGGGAGGTCTCGCGATTCAGCTCTCACACGACTGCACCAACGCGATGCCGACCCGAGCCTGCGCTCGCGCCGCGGCATCCGGCGCAGCGCACCTCGACGTATCGCTCGTCGCCGGCGAGCACGTGCTCGTGACGGTCCTGGGCGCCGGGCCGGGCGCGTTCGACCTACAGCTCGTCGCGCCGTGAGCGCGCGCCCTCAGCGAGACGGGTAGGGCGAAGCGAGGAGGTGCGCGGCGGTGGGCTCGTCGTCGTCGTCGTCGTCGTCGTCGCTCGTGCTCTCGCTCGCGCGCGCCCTCTCGCTCGCGATCTCGCTCAGATCGATCTCGTCCGCGTCCCTCTCGACCGCGACGCCGACGGTCACGAAGTACGCGAGCAACGACTCCAGATCCTCGTCGCTCAACCTGCGCCGCGGGATCGCCGGCATCAACGCCGTTCCCTCGCGCACGCGCTGCCGGATCCGCGGCGGTGTCCAGCGCTGGTTCATCAGCGGCGGCCCACGGCGTAGCTCGTGATTGCCGTGGCAGGGCCCGCACACGATGTCGAAGCGCGTGTGCCCCCGCGCGACGTCGGTCGACGCGATCAGGCCGGGATAGCGCAGGTGCCGCTCGTCCGGCCCGTGCGCGCAACCGATCAGCAGCAAGAAGCTGCACGCGATGACGCGTCCCCCCAACGCGCCGACCGTACCACGACGTTCTTCGGCTCAGTCGTGCAGCGCGTCGAGCGCGCGCACCAGGCTCTCGAGGCCCTTGGCGCCGAGGCGCTTGCGATAGTCGGCCTCGATCGCGCGCTTCACGACGACCGCCGCCTGGAGCGCAGCGAGCCCCTTCTTGGTGTACACGACGCGCTTGCCGCGACCGTCCTCGGGATCGGGCTCGCGCTTCACGATGCCTTCTTCTTCGAGCTGATCGAGCAGCTGCTGTACGGCTTGCTTGCTCAGCTGCATGCGCCGCGCGAGCTCCGCCTGGCTCATGCCGCGTGGATCGAGGTGCGCTGCGATCTGACCGCGCGCATCGCCGTACCAGGCGTGTCCCCGCGCGACCATCTCCGCGTGCAAGCGCTCGCGCCAGGCCGTCGCCGCAGCCCAGAGATGGACACCGACGTGATCGGGCAACAAGGGATGCGAGGTGTCGATCTTCTTGGCCATCATCGGTCTCGCTTCATGGTCAAGATACTAGACGAGATCAGGCGTCGAGGCAGATCTGCCGAGGGGTTGACGGCGAGGCCTCGTTCGAGGCACGCATGACGTGTGGGGCGGCTCTGGGCACGCGCGACCTGTCGAGAGCGCTTTCTCGTGTACGGGGAGCATCCGGCCGCAGAGCAGGAGCGGCACATCCTCACGCTGGCGCTCCCCGCGAGCTGGACGAGCGACGACGACCTCACGGCGCGCTGTGGGAAGGTCGTCTCGAACATCTACGCGACGGCTCGCACGCTCGCGCTGAGCGCAGCCGCCTCGGCCGCGCGAGACGGCGCGCCCTACGACGGCGGCCACTACCGGCTCGAGGGGGCGACGATCCAGCCGCTCGAGGAGCACGAGCTCGTGCGCGATTGGATCGGCGGGCCCGTCTTCGTCGTGCTCGAGAGCGGTGACTACCGCGAAGCGCTACCCGAGGATCTGACTCTGCTCGGCACGATCAGCCCCGCGGCGAGCGCGCTCGCCGATGCGCGTCGCGCTGCCCTCGAAGAGCGCTGGGGCCTGGTGCTTCGGCCTGCCGAGCAAGCGTCCGCAGAGCCCGCGCTCGCGGGCGATGCCGTCCACCTCGCGATCGTGGCCGAGTGCAAGCTCGGACGACGCACCGAGGCGGAGAGCCGCGCGAAGGCTCGCGTCGACGCCACGGAGGACGAGCCCGAGGTGCACCGCGTCGCGCTCGCCGATCTCGCGGCAGTGTGGATGGAACTCGGGCGACCGGAAGCGCTCCCGCTCCTCGAGCGACTACATCGCGAGGCGCAGCAAGCATGGGGTGCGGACGACGTGCGCACGGGCCGTGCCGCGACGACGCTCGGGCTCGCGCGCCTCCAAGCCGGCGATCTCGACGGGGCGGTGCCGGTCCTGCGCGAGGCCGTGCGAGCGCTCGAAGACGGCGGTGTGGCCCGAGCCGGTCACTCGGGTCGTGACCTAGCGGCCGCGCTCTACGATCTCGGGCTCGCGCTCGAGCGGCAGCACGCGATCGAGGAAGCCGAGCCGCTGCTGCGTCGGGCGCTGCAGTCTCGCGAGGCGGAGCACGCACCGATCGAGCGCGCGCAATGCCTCGTCGCGTACGGTCGCACGCTCGCGCGGCTCGGACGCGCCGAGAGCGTCGACGTGATCGCACGCGCGCGTGATGCGGTGCTGGGCTCGGTGGGCATCCCTTCGGTGGCCTACGCGGAGTGGCAATGGTCGCGCGCATGGCAGGAGGCGTTGCACGATCGAGATGCCGCGCTGGCACAGTTCGACGGAGCGATGGAGACGCTACGCGCGCACGTTCGCCACGACGACGCGCGCTTGCGCTGGATCGCCAGCGACCGCTCGATGTTCGCCGCATCCAGCGACGCCGAGCTCGAAGCGCGTTGGCGCGAGGTCACCGACAACTGGGAGCAGCAGAGCGCACACGAGGCGTTCGTCGCCGTCTGCCATCGTCAGAATCGAATGCGCGAGGCCTCCATGCGCTACCTGGCGCTCGCGAACGAAGATCCGTCACGCGCGCCCGCCGCGAAGGAACGCTCGCTCCGAGCCATGCCGGCTCCGGTCCAGCGCATCATCGCGCGGGCGCGCGCCGCTCCGCACGCGTCGCCTCGCCCTCTGCCGATGTTCACACCGCGCTGGTCTCACGTCGCACTGGTCGCGATCGCGGCTGCGCTCGTCGCGCTCTGGATTCTCACCCGACGTTGACGCGCATCGCGATCGTCAATCGTCTTGACCATCGTCGATCTCGCACTATGGTCAAGATACTAGACGATCTCGCGCGTCTCGGCAGGCTCGCCGAGCGATTCGTCGAGATTCGTCCGGAGCTCGCCATGGAAACGCTCGTCGTCTCTTCGTTCTCTCTCGAGGCCCTCGACGGTCGGAGCGTTTCGCTCGAGGCCCATCACGGCCGCCGCGTCTTGCTCGCGTTCCTGCGAAACGCGCAGTGCGCGGTCTGCAACCTGTGGGTGCACACGACCGAAAGGCACGCTGCGCAGTGGCGCGAGCAAGGGCTCGACGTGATCGCCGTCTTCGAGTCGAGCGCCGAACGCCTGCGAGACCAATTCGCCGAATGGAAGCCGTCCTTCGCCGTGCTGGCCGACCCGGACGGGCGCGTCCACGACGCGTACGGCTCGCGCACCGATCCGGCGCGGGTGCAGCAAGTCGTCGAGAGCGGCATCGCGCACGAGGCGCTCGCTCGGGCCAACGCCGCCGGATTCCCCACGATCCGCGAGGATGGCAGCAACTTCTTCCGTCTTCCCGCCGAGATCTTGGTCGACGAGGCAGGCATGATCGCCATGTCACACGTCGCCGAGGACGTCGGCAATCACCTGTCCGAAGCGACCATCACGGCTTTCGCTCGCCGATCTCGATGACCCCTTCTCGTGGGCCGATACGCGGCCCCTCC
Organism: uncultured Sandaracinaceae bacterium; assembly: GCA_964429305.1. Taxonomy (GTDB): domain Bacteria; phylum Myxococcota_A; class Polyangia; order Polyangiales; family Sandaracinaceae; genus JBBSAT01. The sequence continues at coordinate 7,795 of CAYSCF010000103.1, forward strand.
ACACCGAGGAATCGGCGTGGAGCCTCCCCTCGTATCGCTCTGCGCGAAGAGACGTCGATTGCGACGGCTCTTCGGATCCGTTTTCGGGTTTTTGATCCGATTTCGGGTACTTTCGGAGGATGCGGCTCGATGCAGGCCTACGCACCGTGCTCACCATGGCGGGCCTCTTCGTCGTGGTCGCGGGCCTGCGTGAGTCGAGCGGCCTCTTCCTTCCGCTCCTGAGCGGCATGTTCATCACCGTCGTCTCGATGCCGGTGACGATCCTGCTCGAGCGCGTGAAGGTGCCGCGCGTCGTCGCGATCATCCTCACCGTCTTGCTCGACGTCACCGTGCTCGCGGGCGTCGTCGCGCTCGTCGCTGGATCGCTCTCGGGCTTCAACGAGGCGCTGCCGCGATACCAGACGGCGATCGGGCAGCTCGCGCAGAGCACGGTCGCGTTCCTCGGCGCTCACGGCATCCCGATCTCGGCGGGCGATCTCACCAGCATCGGTGATCCGGGATGGATCATGACGCTCGTCGCCGATCTCTTCCGGGAGCTGACGAGCATCGTGTCGAGCATCGTGCTCGTGATGCTGCTCGTCGTCTTCATGCTCTTCGAGATCGCGCCCGGCGCGGGCAAGCTGCGCGTGCTGCTCGGAGGGCCGCACGCCGATCTGCATCAGCTCGCCGAAGCGGCGGGCCAGCTGCAGCGCTACCTCGTCGTGAAGACGTATCTCTCGGCGATCACCGGCACGCTCTGCGGGATCTGGCTGGCCATCGTCGGCGTCGACTTCCCGCTGCTCTGGGGGCTGCTCACCTTCTTGCTGAACTACGTGCCGTCGGTCGGCGCGGCGATCGCGATGATCCCGCCGGTGCTCGTCGCGCTGCTCACGCTCGGGCCGGGCGCGGCTGCGGCGGCGGCGATCGGTTTCCTCGTCGTGAACTTCGTCATCGGCAACTTCTTCGAGCCGCGGATGATGGGCGTCGCGCTCGGTCTCTCGACGCTCGTGGTGTTCGTCTCGATGTTGTTCTGGGGCTGGCTCTGGGGCCCGCTCGGCGCGCTCTTCGCGGTGCCGCTCACGATGCTCTTGCGCAGCGCGCTCGCGCTCTCGGAAGAGACGCGCTGGCTCGCGGTGATGCTCAGCTCGAACGAGTGGGTCGACAAGCACCGCTTCGAGTGGGGATGGCTCACGGTCGAAGAGCGCAGCTCCGGCGGCTCGATCGTGGCTGCGCCCAAGAACGAGAGCGACATCCTTCCCGTGCTCGCGCCGAAGGACGAGCCGCCCGCCGAATCGAAAGAGCAGCCGTCGGCCGCCGAGTAGATCTCAGTGCGTGTGGGCCGGCGCTTCGGCGGGCGCTTCGTCCTGGTGGAACACGTGGCTGCTGCGCACCGACTGCGGCAGGGCGAAGTCGAGGTGGCCCGTGAGCCACGCGCACGCGATCAGCACGACGATCGCGACGCCGGCGTAGAAGCGCCACGGCGTCTGCTTCTCGGCGAACGGATCGGTGAGCGAGAGCGAGCTGCCCTTCGGGAGCTCGGCGACCTTCGTGAGCGATCCGCCGAGCGGCACGTTCACGCGCGCCTGCGCGTTCACGGCCCAGCCGTTCGCATCGAGGATCGGGCCGAGGTTGCGCCGATGCAGCTTCAGCCACGCGACGGCCATCGACGGACCGCTGATGCAGAGGATCAGACCGATCAGGCCGAGCGGCATCCAGATGCCGAGGCCGAAGAACGCGCCCAGCAGCGCGCCGAGCGCTGCGGTGATGCCGCCGACCGCGACACCGAGCGCGGCGACGGTGCCGACGTCGAACCCGCGCGGTGGAGGCGGAGGCGTGGCTGCCGCGGTTCCACCTTCGACCACGGCGGCGTGCGTCGCCTCCACGCTCGCCCCTAGCGCAGCATCTTGCGCGGCCGCCGCGTCGCTCGCGCGCTTGGCGATCGCCTCTTCGATCATCCGCAGGACCTTCTTGTACGGCGACCAGAAAGCCTGACGAACGCTGATCGGGTTGTCGATGATCTTGGTGATCGTCGCGTCCCAGTCGCCGCCTTTGCGGTCGTAGAACACGCCGTTGCGGCCGACCATCAGGTTGTCGACGTCGCCCGCCGTCATCGCCGCGGCGATCTGCATCGTCTCGCCCTTGGCGTTCTTGCAGTCGCAGTACGCGAGGTAGCTGTTCGCGAGCGGCGCCATCGACGCGTGACGGCCGGCATCGTTCACGCGCACGACGAGCTCGCACGCGCGCTGATCGAGGTAGAGCGTGCCGACCTGGAAGATCGCCGGTCCCTTGCGCGAGTAGAAGTCGCGGAAGCACACGAAGTTGTTCACGAGCGTGATGAGATCGCGGTGGATGCGTACGAGCTTCTCGACCGACTCGATCGCCTTCGACTCGGCTTCCTTCGCCTTGTCCTCGGCGACCAGATCCGCGAGCTTCTTGCGGACGTCGGGCGCTGCGAGCGCTTCGATCTTCTCGGGGCCGAGCTTCTCGACCGACGGGCCGGCCTTCTCCTTGAACCAGACCGTGTGCGCACCGAAGACGCTCTTCAGCGCGCTCCACTCCGCGTCGGTGAGCGACTCCTTCTCGCCGAGGCGCGGCTTGACGACCTTGGCGCGGAAGTCGGTCAGGCGCGCGGCCCACGCGGGGCTCACGCCCTTGCCGAGCGGCAGCGGCTTGTCGGCCGCGACCTGTGCGATCGGCATGCGCTCGATCTCGGCGCTCGTCACGTCGAGGTCCTTGGCCGTGAGCTCGAGGTAGGCCTTCTCTTCCCCGTTGATCGCGGTCAGCGCGCGCGGGTCGTACGCGGCGACCTTCGCGCGCGCGAAGTAGTCGTCGATCTTCACGCGCACCGCGCTCAACGTGGCGAACGCGGCGTTGGTCGCCTCGCCCATCGGTGCGATCGCGGCGTCCTTGCCCTTCGCGAGCCACGCGCGATGCGCGTCGAGCTCCTTGAAGAACGCATCGAGCGAAGCCTGGCTGACGCCGAGCTCGCCGCTGCGATCCTTCTCGGGCGCGGCGGTGCACGAGAGGATGTCCTTGATGTGGACCTTCATCGCCTCGTCGTCGGTCGCGCCCATCGGAACGATGCCGTCGCCGTTGAAGGGATGCTTGTCGAATCCCTCGACGGCCTTGGTGACCTCGTCGACGGTGATCTTCTTGCTGTCGCCCTTACCGAGGCTCTTCAGCAGCGTCTTGGCGGTCGAGAGCAGGAGCTTGCCTTCGTCGGTCTCGGCATCGATCGCCGAGAGCGCCATCCCGTCCTTGCCCTTCGCGAGATCGTCGGGATCGGCGGTCACGTCGCACGCCCACTTCACTGCGGCGAGAAGCTCCGGCGCGCGGATGCGTCCGTCCTTGTCCGCGTCGAGCAACGTCAGCGTCCGCTTGTCGAACTCGACGCCTTGGATCGGGCACGCGAGCGCCACCCAGAGCTTCTGATCGAGCTCACCGAGCGCCTCGAGATCGGCCCCGGAGTCGATGACGACCTGATCGAAACCACCCGCGCGAACGAACCGCCAACGATGCGTCATGACCATCCCCTTCTGGAAGCGGGCGACGGTTAGCACGAAACCGGCCAGTCACTCGAAGGCCTCGCGTCGAAACAGAAGTAGAGGTTGCGCGCGCACACGCCGAGGCCGACAGTGACCGATCCATGCGCTTCCCTTTGCTCGCGTTCGGAACCCCACGGAAGCTGCCTCGCGCGAACGAGCTCGAGGGACGCGTCGTCGTGCTCGACATCGCGTTCGCCGCCGAAGGCACCGGCACGAGCTTCGAGAAGGTCACCAAGAAGCTGATCGACGGGCTCGGATCACGCCTCGCGATGTGGGTCGACCACCACGATCATCGGCTCCACCCTACGTTCAAGACCGACACTCGGTTCGTCCTCGCGACGAAGGCGGAGCACGGCGCCTGTCCCGAGATGATCGACGAGGCGCTCGTCGCGCGCGCCGGAACCATCGACACGATCCTCTGTCACGGCGACTTCGACGGGCTCGCGTCGGCCGCCAAGTGGATCCGCGGAGGCAAGGAGCCCTACGAGGGCGCCGATGCCGACGCGCGCGCGATCGACACGCGCATGGGCACGCCGAGCCCGCGCGCACAGGTGATCGATCGTGCGTTGCGCGCGCGCATGAACGACGACGCGCTCAAGGGCATGGTCGTGCGCTTCTTCGCGACCGGTGCGGACGACGCGCTCGTCTTCAAGGAGCTCGAGGGCATCGCCGAGTCGGTGCGTGTGATGGAGGAGAACTCGCGCACGCTGTCCAAACGCTACGAGATCAAGGGCGACACGGCGCTCTGCGACGTCCGCGGAAACACGCTCTACTACGACAAGACGGTGCTCCTGCTGCTCGGCCAGGAGCGCGCGCGCGTCGCGCTCGTGCACGACGACACGACCATCACGCTCGCGGCACGCTTCGACTCGGGGATCGATCTGCTCGCGCTGCTCGACATCCAGGGCGGCATGCCGACCCGCGTGAGCGTCCCGGCCGCGCGCCTGCAGGACGTGATCGATCGCCTCGTGAAGTCGGGCCTGGCGACTCGGTAGATTCGTCATCCGTCGAGCCTTCGCGTAGCCTCGGGCCATGGCACGTCTCTCGCTCGCATGCGTGTTGTTCTCGCTCACCATGGGGGGCTGCAATCCGCCCTCGACCTCGGACGATGCGGGAAGCGACGCATTCGTCTCGCTCCAGGACGCGGGCCCTCTCGATGGCGGCCGCGACGTCGGCTCCGACTCGTCGATGGACCGCGAGACGGGGCCTGCGGACGCGAACGTCGATACGAATCCGCCGATGGACGCGGGGCGCGACGGGGGACCGGATGCGGGCGTCGACGGAGGTCCGGATGTCGGAACGGATGCGAACGTCGACGGCGGCACCGACGCGGCGATCGACGGAGGCCCGTGCGCGCCTCGGACGTTCGTCGTCCACACGCCGACGTACGCGTACGATTTCGACGGGATCACCGGGGACAATCCGACGCTGACGCTCTGCCGCGGCGTGACGTACACGTTCGACATGCGTGACGTGCCCTCGTATCACCCGATGGATCTGCGCAACGGCGGCACGGTGCTGGCGACGTTCGAGGGCGGCTCGGTCAGTACCTACCTGGTCCCGACGAGCGCGCCCTTTCCGACCGTCTACCTCTGCAACATCCACGCGTTCGGCGGGACCGTCACGGTTCCGTAGTCGGCGTCGTCGCCATCGGAGCGGGCGCCGGCGTGACGATCGGCGCGGGCGGCATCAGGCGTGTTCGGAGCGTCGAGAGCTGCGCGAGGATCTTCCTGCGCAGCGACACGACGAGGCCGGCCATCACTGCGAGGCTCGCGGCGATCGGGCCGAGCGGGCTCGCGCCGAGCCAGCTGACCGCGAAGAACACGAGCGCGAGGCCTCCGAGCGTGACGGCGCCCAGGCCCGACAAGCCCTTGCGCGTCACCGCGACGTGGCGCGCCGCGTTCGCGAAGCGATAGGTGGCGAGCTCGAAGGGGCCGCCCTCGGGCACCATCACGGTGCTCGTGCGGGCCATGAAGAGCCCGAGCACGCCGAGCCACGCAGCGAGCATGCCGACGAGGCCGAGCAGCCAGCCGATCGCGACGCCCCAGCCCGACGCGTACGGGAACGATGCGCCGACGACTCCGCCGCCTTCGCCGACGAGCACGTCGTCGAACACGAAGCGCATCGTCTCGCTCGGGATGCGGATGACCGGGCCCGCGCCGCTCGCCGCGGAAGCGAACGCCTCGTAGCCGCCCTGCGATGCCGAGTACACGCCCTGATCGGCGAGCGCGAGATCGCTCGACGGAGTCGACCAGCGCGCATCGGCCGGCAGGTTCACTTCCCAGCGCGCGTGCGAGACGAGCAGATCCGGGCGTGGCAGCGCGACCGAGAGCCGTCCGAGCAAGCCGACGCGCGAGACGGGCGTCGCGTACGTGAGCTCGACGAGGAAGGGCTCGGCCGAGCGCGGCACCGTCAACAGGATCTCCGGCGCGCTCGCACCTTCTTCGCTCGCGAGGGCGGGCGTCTCGGTGCGTCCGTTCACGCGCGCGGTCCACACGTCGGCACCGCTCGGCAGCGCGATGCGCAGGAACTGCAGACCGAGATTGCGCACGGTCCACGACACGGTCGTCACCGCGAGACCGTCGTCGGTCACGAGCGTGCGATACGTCGCCTCGTCGATCGACGCATCGCGCAGCGCGAGCTCGGTGTGGCGCGCGACGGCGAGCGCGAGCGAAGGCGCGGGCGTCGCGTGCGCATAGCGGAACGCGAGCAGGATCGGGCTCGCACTGCGGAGCACGAGGTCTTCGGGCAGCTCGCCCACGTCCATCGGCGAGAGACCTTGCGCGTCGCGCGCCGAGACCTCGACCGCGGCCGTCGCTTCGATCGCGACGCGGCCTTGCTCGACGTCGGCGCCGTCGACGTGCGCGATCGGTGCCGACACATCCGTCTCGCCCGCCGCGCCCATGCGCTCCCAGCGGAGCTCGACGCGCAGATCGCCCTCCATCTCCTGCGTGAACCAGAGATGCACGACCGGATGGCCGGACGCATCTTCCACGCGGTGCTCGCGCAGCGACGGTGCCGAGACCTCGAGCACGCTCGCGCCCTCGGGCAGCGCGATCGAGAGCTCGGTGAGCGTTCCGGACTTCACGTGGACGTCGAACGCCGCGTTGGCGGTGGTCGTCACGTCCCCGAGCGTCACGAGCGTGTCGACGCGCACGTCGAAGCGCGCGTCCTCGTGCGGGCGCGGATGGATCGTGGCCGTCACGTGCGGCGGCGCATCGGTCCAGCGGAACACGTGCGCGATCGTCGCATCGATCTCCGAGCGGATCTCGGGCGGCAGCTGGTTCTCGCCGACGCGCGCGGCATCGTCGGTCTCGGTCGGCTCGAGCACGAGGTCGTGCGTCGCGAGCAGCGCGAGCATGCCGGTCTGACGCCAGACGCCGTCGGCGGAGAGCAAGGGCACTTCGAAGGAGGCGCCCGTCGTGCTCTCGGTGCGCAGCACGTCGAACTCGACGCTCATCGCGACGGCGCCCGAGACTTCACGATCGAGGAAGACCGAGAGCGTGCGCGGCTCGCTCCCGTGCGCTTCGCTCACGCGCCAGTCGGCGACGGTCGCGACGTCGACGGTCACCGCGCTCACGTCGACTCCGGTCGGGATCGAGAGCGCGAAGCGGCTCGTCGCTCCGTGCGCCACGTCCCACGCGGCGTGAACGCGACCGCGCAGCAAGCCTTCTTCGGCGCGCAGCACGTGCACGAGCGTCGCGCTCGCTCGCACCTCGACGTCGCCGGGCGTTCCACCCGCCGCTTCGTCGGGGAGCGCCTCGGGCCATTCGAGATGCACCGAGCTCGTGAGCGGCACGTGGAACACGGCGAGATCACCCGTGCGCGCTCGCTCGTGCGAGACCGCGACGGTCGGCGAGACGCGCAGGTCCTTGCCGGGCGGCAGCTCGATCTCGAAGCGCGATACGGGCACCTCGGGGATCGCGATGTCGGCAGCGGGCAAGCCGCTCGATCCGTCGATCGGCACCTCGATCGATGCGTGGATCGTGTGTCGACCGCGTCCCGACACGATCGCGGCGAATCGACCGTCGACCACGCGGATCGGAGCGTCGGCGTTGTCGACCGTCACGCTGCCGAGCGCGACGTCGGTCGGAAACAGCGTGATCGGGACGGGCGAGTCGGACGCGAGATCGACGTCGAGCGCGACGTCGAATCGCACCGCGTCTTCGCCCGTGCCCGAGAGCGAGAGCACGCCGTGATAGGTCGCGCGGCTCGGCGCGGCGATCTCGGCCGCACCGAGCGCGCGCCACGCGAGCTGCGTCGCGCCGCCGCCGGGAACGGTCGCGTCGAGCACGGGCGAGTCGCCGCTGCGCGAGCTGCGCACGCCGACGGCCGGAACGATCGCCGCATCGCTCGCCTCGGGCGGCAGCGTCGCGTGCACGCGCACCGAAGGCGCGGGCGGGAGCGGAAGACCGACGGACACACCCTGTTCGGATCGCGCTCCTTCGATCTCGTACGTCAGCGAGACGTGATGCGCCCCCGCGCCATCGGCGAGCCACGCGAGCCCCTCGCGCGTGGACACGAGCGTGATCTCCTCGCCGTCCACGGTCGCGGAGTCGATCGCGGTGCCGGGCGGCAGCAGCACGGCCATCGCGCCTTCGCTCGACGCGCGCACGGTGAGCGTCGCGGTCGCGCTCGCGACGATGCGACCGCCTTCGTCGTGCACGTCGAGCTGCACGTTCGCGACGCCGAGCGCGGCGGGCGGCACCGCGTGCGAGCCTCCGCTCGTCATCTGCTGCCACTGCGAGAGCGGCACCTGCACGCTGCCTTCGGTCTGCGCGAGCGTGGGGATCGGGGTCGCGAGGACGCAAGAGAGCGCCATCGCGAGGGCCATGCGGCCCCGCGTGCTTCGGGTCATGAGGTTCTCCTTCGAACGGTTAGGGCGCGGTGGCCTGGAGCTGTGGAATCACGATGCGGCGCGCGGCCGCGTAGTGGAGCGAGCTCGCGACGAGGCTCGGCTCGCCGACGCTCGCGGTCGCGGCGAGGAACGCATCGAGCAAGCGAGCGTCGGCGGTGATCGAGGGCACGCTGGCGAGACCATCGACGGCGGCGCGAGCTTGGTCGATGAGCGCACGCGATTGCATCAGTCGCGCACGCGCTGCAGCGACGTCACCGCGATCCATCGCGCTCGCGGCCTCGTCGAGCGCACCGGCGACCTCGTGGCCGACGTAGCTCGCGACGACGCGCAGCTCGTGCGGCCCGCGCGGCTCGGTGCCGGCTTCCAGCGCGAGCGCCGACGACGCAGTGCCGTTGCCGAGGCGAACGAGATCCTTGAAGCGCACGTCCACGTCGGCCACGGGGCCCGGGCGCGTCACGAGCAGGTCGAGCACGATGGTGTGCGAGTCGCCCGCGTAGAACGCGGGCACGAGGATGCGCACGCCGCTGTCGTCGTCGTCGCGGTCCTGGCCGATGCCGAGACGGCGCGCGAGCGACTGGTCGATGGCGCGCTCGCTCTCGCGGGTGCGTCGCGTCTCGTCGGCGTCGAGCGAGTGCGATCCGACGACGTCGACGAGCTGCACGCCCTCGGCGAGACGAATGCGGACACGGAGCGCACGGGCGACGAGGCGCGAGGCGGCGGTCAGCTCTTCGCGCACGGCGCGAGCGGCGTCGTCGTCGCTCAGCACGAGGCGACGGCGTCCTTCGCCGGCGAGCGCGATCGCATCGAGGCTGGAGGTGCTCGCCGTGCTCGCGATGCCGACGGCCGTGGTCGGAACGCCAGCGACTGCGCCGAGATGGAGCGCTCGGTCCACGGCCGCGTCGTGCGCGCCGTTCGGCGTGACGAGCAGCGTGAGCCCGGCGCCGTCGTCGTCGACCGCCACGGCTTCGAGACCTTCGGCGAGCGCCTCTTCGAGCGTGGTCGGGATCGCTTCGCCGGTGATCGACGTCGCATCCGCCAGATGACGAAGCGCGACCTCGACCTGTCCGTGGCGGAGCACGCCGAGCGGCACGAGCGTTCCACCGGCCAGGCCTGCGGCCGTCAGGATCACGCGGTCGCGCGGCGTGAGCGAGTGGGAGAGCGCGCCGAGCAGGGCGCGCAGATGCGCCGTCTCGTCCGCGCCGAGACCATTCCGCGCGTCGACGACGAGCGCGACACGCAGGGCACCGCGACGGCCCGCAGCCTGGTCGATCGCACGCAGCGCGATCTCCATGCGCACGCGCGTGGGCCCTTCGATCGCGGTGGTGTCCGCGTGGACGCCGAGCGCGAGAGCGCGATCGGTCGGCGCCGCGACGGCGGGCGTCGTGGGCGAGGCGAGCTCGGCGAGCGCGAGCGCGCTCAGCGTGCTGCCGGGCAGCGGACTCGGCGATGCGGCGAGGCGCGTGTGCAGAACGCGCAGTTGCGCGTCGCCGGGCACGTACGTGTTGGCCCACCAGCTCTCGCTCGACGCGAAGTCGAGACCGCTCGTGACCTGCGCCAGCTCCCACGCCGTCGGCACGATCGCGAGACGCGTCGTCATGATGGTCGAGGTGGTCGTCTCGAGCACGTCGCCGCCGAGATCACCGAGCGAGAGCGTGCGCGTCGGCTGCTCCGTCACCTCCTGAGCTGGCGCGGTCTGCGACACGATCGGGCCGAGCGCCTGCTGATCCGCTTCGAGGTTCGCGCCGTCGGGCCCGCGCGTGACGCGCTCGGCGCTCGCGTGCTCCTCCGCGTCGTCGGTGCGAGCGCGCTCGCGGCGATCACCATCGACGCCGTTGTCCTCGTAGCCGTCCTCGTCGACGCCGTTGACGCTCTCGCCGGTCCATCCCATCGGGCGCGCGGTCTCGATGCCCTGCGCGACGTGGGCGTGGGCCTGGTCCTGCGACTCCCCACGTAGGGCGAGCTCGAACGCAGGCACGTCGGTCTCGTTGAGGCCGCTCTCATCGAGCGTCGTCGTGTCTTGCGCCGCCTCTTCGCGATAGCGGCCGTCGCGTGCTCCCAAGAGACCTTCGTCCGGCGGGACGAGCGCAGCGGGCTCGCCCGCGGAAGGCGCCGACGGACCGTCCGAGCTGCGCCAGAAGTCTCCGCCTTCGACCTCTTGTTCTCGATCGTTGGCGGCCATCGGCAGACCGTCGATCACGGCCTCGGCGCCACGCGTCTTCGCCGCCTGGCCGAAGCGCTCGAACGTCATGAACGCGACCACGACCACGAGCGAGCTCATCGCGAGGATCGGCGCGAAGCCGAACGGGCGCCTCGGGCGGGTCTCGCCGTGGGCGACCGGGCTCTCGCTGCGGATGCCGAGCAGCCAGCGCACGGCGATCACGGGCGCGACCACGAGCGCACCGAGGGCGCTCGTCAGGATCGCGAACGCCGCGGCGAGCAGCGAAGGCGACTCGCCGCGATCTTCGCGGACGCGTGCGAGTGTCTTCTCGACGAGCGCGTCGGGCGCGTCGATCGGCGGCAGCGCGGCGAGATCTTCGTCGACCTCGAGGAGCGCGGCGAGGATGGGCTGGCACTCGGCGCACGTGCGCGCGTGCTCGAGCAGCGTCTCGTCTTCGTCACCGTCGATGATCCGCTCGCGGATCTCGGTGCAGGAGAGGGTGGTCATCACGCCTCCTCTCTCTCGGCGCGAACGCCGGCGCGCGCGCGTGCCTCGGCGAGCGCGAGGCGCGCCCGACGCACGCGGGTCTTGACGGTGTCGACGGGAACCTCGAGCGCGGCGGCGATCTCCGCGAGCTCGAGGCCATCGATGCTGGAGAGCACGAGCGCCTCGCGCTGCTCGAGCGGGAGCTTCTGCATCGCGGCCTCGAGCCAGGCGAGATCACGGCGGCTCTCGAGCGCGCGATCGGGCGCGGTGGTCGATGCGGCGGTATGCGATCCGGCGTCGGCGTCGAGCGTCATGATCTTGCGGACGCCCGCCTTGCGGAAGTGACTGCGCACGAGGTTCACGGCGATGGTGAAGAGCCATGGCGCGACGGGGCCGGTCGGCAGGTCGGACGTTCCGTCGGGCCCGGCCGCGCGATGCACGCGCAGAAAGACCTCCTGGAACAAGTCGTCTCGGTCTGCCGCTGACACACCACACCTCGTCAGATAGCCGAACACCGGCGCGCGAAACGCCGCGACCAGTGCGGGGAACGCGTCGGGATCTCCTCGCCGATGTCGCTCGAGCAGAACGCGCTCGGAGATCGCGATCACGCGCGCTCCTGCGTTCTGCCCGGCCCCCTCGCCCCGCTCTTCTGCGGCCCTCGCTGGCATCATCTCATCGTTCTCAGACAGTAGAACGCACCAGCCTGCACCCCAGGTTCACGAAATCATGGGGTCACTCCACACCACCCCAAGTAACTGATTTCATGGATAACCGGCGGGTGGATGTGGAATCCGTCACGAAGTATGCATGTGACGAATTCGACATTCGGCCGCAGGAGCCGAACGTTTACGCATAGGTG
>CAYSCF010000104.1:0-19605 GCA_964429305.1 uncultured Sandaracinaceae bacterium
GGGTCCAGGGTGGAGAACCTTGGTTCTCCGCCTTGGGGCCGCGCGGCCTGAGCGCTCCCGAAGGGCAGTTCGAAAGATCGATCGAAGATCGCCGCGCGACGCATCAAGCGAAGAGAGCGAGAGGCGTGAGGCGAAAGCGAGAGGCGAGAGCGGAAAAGGGCGAGTGGCGCGAGCCGAGGCGCCTACTGCGAAGCATCGAAGGCGAAGCTCGCCCCCATCCGCGGCGCGCCGAAGCTCGGGAAATGGATCCCGCCCACTACACGCTGCACGCAGCTCTGGAAGGCCGGGCTGCCCGCATCGACGCTCGAGCCGAGCACGCTGCCGTTGCCCCCGATCGCGAGGCTGATCCGCACGCGGCCGAGATGTCCGCCGCTGCGCAGCTCGGTGCCGACGCACGGGAAGAACGAGTTGATGCGGCCGTTCATCACGCCCGCGACCTGCGCTGGCGACAATCGGCTCTCGCCGCCGCTGCCCGCAGCCGAGCCCATGTCGACGACCTGGCTCATCGCTTCTTCGTACGACGTGCCGCCACCGCCGCCGCTGCGCCGCGGGCCGTGGTGGCCGCCACTGCCGCGCGGAGGATCCGGCAAGATGCCGGCCGTGCCTTCGATCTGGATGTCGCCGCGATCGTAGAGATCGGCCATGTCGGCGCCCGCGACGTCGTGGCTCTGCTCCGCGCCGCGCGTGAGGAAGAAGACCAGCAGCACCACCGCGACCGCGCCGAGCACCGCCGCCGCGATCAGGAACTTCGCCGTGTTCGACGCACGCTCCGTCTTGGCCGACTCGACGATCGCGACCTTCTCGGCATGCGCGTGCGCCTTGATCTTGTACTGCTCGACGAACTCGAGGAACTCCGGGTACTCGCGCGTCTTGCGGCGCTCGCCCGTGTCCATGTTCAAGAGCACGTGATCGCCGAGCACCTCGCCCTTGGCGATCAGCCCGACGAGCTCGCGCCCCGAGAACGGTCCGTGATCGAGGCCGTCCTTCTGCGCCATCCAGCGCGCCGCGTCGTTCTCCGTGATCTTCGAGATGATCTTCCCGAGATCGACCATCGCGCTCGGTGCGGCCGCGGGTGCGGCACCGACCAGCGACGGACGAAACTCTTCGTGGATCGAGACGCGCTGCCCGACCTGAGGCGCATCTCCGGCAGCACGCGGCGCCGCCGGCAGCGCGGACTTGCGCCCGGCATCGACGTCGATGTCGATCTCCACGCTCGCATCGACGCCGACGAGGTTGCCGAGCGCGCGCTTGAGCTCGAGCACCGTCTTGTAGCGCGACGCAGGATCGGCACCGAGACAGCGCATCAAGATCTGATCGAGCTCTGCGGAGCCCTGCGGATGCGCGCTCGAGGGCGGCACGAAGTCGTCGGTCGGGGCGCGGCCGGTCGTGAGCGCGTAGAGCACGCCGCCGACGCCGAACACGTCGCTCGCGACGCTCGCCGCCGCGCCCGACGCGCGGACCTCGGGCGCGAGATACGCCTGCTCGCTCGCGCCGAGCGCTGCCGGCCCGACCGTCTGCAGGATCGCGTGCGCGGTCCCGATGTCGGAGAGCTTCACCTTGCCGCCGTTCACCCACGTCGTCGCGGGACGCACCGCGCCGTGGCACGTCTTCTTCACGTGGATGACCGAGAGCCCCTCGCAGAGCTGCGAGAGCTGATCGACGATCTCGGCGAGCGGCAGCCGCTGCGGCCCCAGACGCGTCTCGGCGACGCTCTTGCCGTCGAGCCACTCGCACGCGACGAAGCGCGCGGGGCCCTTCTCTCCGCCCATGCCGAACGTGCTCGCCGCGTTGCGATGGACGATGCTCGCGGCCACGCGCACGTCGGCCTTCAGCGCCTCGAGATCCGCCGGCGCGGCGAAGAGCGTCGGAGCGAAGACCCGCAGCGCGATTCCCTTCTTCGTCTTCTGATCGCGCGCCTTCCACACGACGCCGACGCCGTCTTGGCTCGCGGGCTCGACCAGCTCGAAACGCCCACCGAGCACCGCGCCGGGCGCGAGGCCCGGAGAAGAAGTCGGCGCGGCCCCACCACTCGAAGGAACGGCTGCTGTCATGTCGCGAACGAAGCTACTGGACGTATGGCCCCGGGTTCAAGGGCCGGCGCGAAGTGGGTCGTCCCACAAGGTGCGCCTTGCGTTGACCTCGCCGGCCGTCCGTGCGTACGCTCCCCCGACGCGCAGTCCGAGGGAGTGCGCAGCGCGCACGGAAGGACAGGGGACGAATGTTCCGAGCGAGGTTCTGGGGCGTCCGAGGGAGCATCCCGACGCCGGGCCCCGAGACAGTTCACTTCGGCGGCAATACCAGCTGCGTGGAAGTGCGTTGTGACGACACGCGGATCGTGTTCGACGCGGGGACGGGTCTGCGTCTGCTCGGCAACTCGATTCTCAAAGAGATGCCGCTGACGATCCATCTCTTCTTCAGCCACGTGCACTGGGATCACATCCAGGGCTTTCCGTTCTTCGCGCCTGCGTTCGTGAAGGGGAACACGATTCAGATGTACGGCCGCGCGAACACGGGGATGACCGTGGAGACCGCGCTCGCCGGGCAGATGGAGACGCCGAATTTTCCGGTGCACCTCCGCGAGCTTCCGGCGCAGCTCGTCTTCAACGACGTGCACGCGAAGGAGACCGTCGAGCTGCCGGGCGGCGTGCGCGTCACGAGCGCCGAAGGCCATCACCCGGGCGGCGTGTTCGCCTATCGCGTCGACTACCAGGGCAAGTCGTTCGTCTACGCGACCGACACCGAGCACTACCCGTCGGGCCCGGACCCGAACCTCGTCGCGCTCGGCAAGAACGCCGACGTGTTCGTGTTCGACACGATGTACACACGCGAAGAGTACGAAGGCACCAGCGGCGGTATGCCGAAGATCGGCTGGGGGCACGCGCACATCGATGCGGGCCTGGCGCTCATCGAGGCCTGTGGCGCCAAGAAGTACGTCCTGTTCCACCACGATCCCGGGCAGTCCGACGCCGCGGTGCGCGAAAAGGAACGCCGCGCGAAAGAGAAGCATCCGGACTCGATCTGCGCGTACGAAGGCCTGACGATCGATCTCTGACGAATGCCTCGGTTCTGACAGTAAGATGGGGCTCTGATGCGGGGCTTTCATTCGCTGGCGGTTCTCGCCGCTCTCGTTCTGGCGGGCGTCGCCTCGTCCGCGTCCGCGCAGTCCTCGTCCGGGCCCGACCCGCTCGAGGTCGCGCGCAACCACATGGAGCAGGGGCAGACCTTCTACCTGCAGGGTCGCTTCGACGAGGCTGCCGCCGAGTTCGAGCTCGCGTACGAGGCGCAGCACTTCAGCGCGTTCATCTTCAACGCAGCCGTCGCGTACGAGAACGCCGGCCATCTCGCGCACGGCATCCAGCTCTTCGAGCGCTATCTCGAGCTCGAGCCGGAAGCGACGGATGAAGACGAGGTGCGCGCCCGCATCGCGCATCTGCGCGAGCGCGTGGCAGCGCGCGCGGCCGAGGCCGCGGCCAGCGCGTCGACGGTCGACTCGCACGTCGCCGCCCCCGAGGGCGCCGCCGAAGGAAGCCAGACGAGCGAGCCCGAGGCTGCCCCGACCCCGACACCGACGGAGCTCCCGCAAGACTTCAAGTCGCTCGTGAACGTGCGCACCGAGCCGGTGGGCGCGACGGTTCGCCTCGTGACGAGCGCGGGTGTGGTCGTCGAGACCGGCAGCTCGCCCGTCGCGCAGACGCTCGATGCGGGGACCTATCACATCACGATCGATCACCCGGACTTCAACCGCGCCGAGACCGACATCCAGGTCGAGCCGGGCCACGTCTATCTCGTGCAGATCAACCTCAGCCAAGGCGAGTTCGCCGGCTACCTGCGCGTCGTGAGCGATCCGCCGGGCGCGTCGGTGTTCGTCGACGATCACGCGGCGGGTGCGCGCGGCACGACGCCGTTCGAGGGAACGGCGCGCGTCGGTGCGCACCACATCTGGGTCGAGCGCGCGGGCTACGACACGGTCGAGCAGGACGTCGACGTGCAGCTCGGCCGCGACGCCGACGCGAGCGTCACGCTCGAGCGCGCATCGGTGGGCCGCGTCCGCGTGATCGGCAACGTCCGCGGCGCGCAGATCTTCGTCGACGACGTTCCCGCGGGAGAGATCCCGTGGGAGGGCGAGCTCCGATCCGGCATGCACAACGTGCGCGTCACCGCGCCCGGCATGAAGGACTGGGAGCAAGGCGTCGAGATCGCGCGCGGCCAGCTGACGCCGGTGCGTGTGCGGCTCGCGCCGTCGCCGGGCCGCGGTGGCGCGTGGGTCGCAGGCGCGTTCACGGCGGTGCTGCTCGCGGGCGGCATCACGATGACGGTCCTCGCGAACGAGTGGGCCAACCAGCTCGCCATCGAGCGATCGCACGGCACGCTCGCGTCCGACGATCCGCGCATCCAGCAGGGCTTCGCGTTCAGCATCGCGCAGTACTGCGGCTACGGCCTGGCGGCGATTCTGTTCGGCGTCACGATCTACTACGCGGTGCAGGACGATCTGCCGCCGTCGGAGGCGACCGTGCTCGAGCCGCGCGACTGGGCGCTGATGCCTCTCTTCGATCCGACCACCGGGCTCGTCGGCCTCGGCGCAGGAGGGATCTTCTGATGACTTCTCGCATCGTCATCGGCCGCATCATCATCGGTCTCGGGGCGCTCCTGGCCCTCGTCGGTTGCGACGCGCTCGATCCCACCTCGTTCGATCGCATCCGCGGGACGGCCGAGATCGTCGTGGCATCGAGCCCGGGCGGCGGCAGCGGCGCGACCGGCTTCGGCGCGGTGCTCGTGGGCTTCGGCACGTCGGTCCCCGATGCAGTCGCGTCGGGACGCCGCGTGCGCGCGTCGCGCTACGCCGCCTCGAGCGGTGCGGGCGGCCCGTACTTCGTGTTCTCCGTGTTCGACGAGTCCGTGCTCGATGCGCACTCCACGACGGGCCTCTTCGTGACGGCCAGTCCCGACGCGAAGTACAGCGGGTGCATCGACGGTCGGTTCTGCGGGCCCGGCAGCAGCGTCTCGGTGGCGACGAGCGCGATCTGGCAGCAGGACGCCTCCACGACGCGATCCGGCTGCGTGATCGTTCCGTCCGGCAACGCGGTCACGAACTCGATCACGGGCGAGCGCCACGAGCAGATCCAGATCCGATGCGAGCCGACGTCGACGTCGATCCAGCCGATCGACGTGCCCGTCGACCAGGTCGAGCTCGGCGCATCGGCGACATCGCTCCCGGTCGGGCATCCCCTCGGCGCGGCGATCTTCGGAGCACCCGGCGATGCGATGGGCAACGGCGCGCTCTATCGCGTCGACGACTATCCGATCAACGACTTCATCCGCGTCGACATGACCGGAACGCCGGTGGGCGCCGGCCTCGGTCGCACGCTCGCGAGCACCACGCTCGCCGACGGGACCGTCTTGCTCGCGACGGGCGGCCTCGGTCGGCCGAACGATCCGGTCGTCGTGGTCGCGACGCTCGATCCCGCGGGAGGCCCCGCGGTCGTGCGCGCCTGCCTGCGGGGCCACGGCACGCGCTTCGGCTCGGCGCTCGCGTTCGGCAACTTCGACGCCGACGCCGTTCCCGATCTCGCGATCGGCGCGGGCGTCTGGCAGATCGACGACGTGTCCTCGCAGCACGTCGATCAGCCGATCGTCCTGTACTCGGGCGGCGCGCTCACGAACGGGCGCGCGATGGGCTGCGAGGATCCTCCGTCGACGACGGTGCCGCCGGCGCGCACGCTCGACTGCTTGAACGATGCGGCCGTGGGCGCCCACTGCGCGGCGAGCGCGAGCGATGCGTACACGGGCTTCGGCGCTTCGCTCGCCACGGGCGACGTGAACGCCGACGGCCGCGACGATCTGATCGTCGGCGTGCCGCTCTCGAGCGTTCGCTCGGCCGGCGGTGGCACCGTGCTCGTGCTCGTCGGCGGGGCGAGCTTCGATGCGCTCGGCGCGACCGAGCACTCGTTCCTCACGTACTCGACGCAGAGCGGCAGCGCGACGTTGGGCGCGACGGTCGCGACGGTGCCGGGTGTCGACCGCATGGAGATCGTCGCAGGCGCGCCGGGCGCGGGACGTGTCGCGCTCTTCTTCTGCTCGGGCGTGCGCGGCGATCGCCCGGAAGACTTCGCGGGGATGTCCGGCATCACGCACGGTTGCGTCATGCCCGCACGCCCGCAGGCGGACGTCGATGCCGGCACCGGACCGAACGATGCGAGCACGCACGACGCGGGCACGGACGCGGGCGTTCTCGACGCCGGTGACGTAGATGTGGGTGCAGCCGATTCCGGCGCCGATGACGGCGGCGACATCGACGCGGAGACGGACGCAGGCTGAATGGCGAAACAGATCCTGATCGCGGACGACGAAGCGAACCTGCGGCGCGTGCTCGGCGCGCAGCTGCAGCGCGACGGCTACGAAGTGCTGATGGCCGAGGACGGCGAGCAAGCGCTCGCGCTGGTCCGAGAGCACCACGTCGACGTGGTCATCTCCGATCTGAAGATGCCGAAGCTCGACGGCCTCTCGCTGCTCAAGCGTCTGGCGAAGGAAGAGCCAGGGCTTCCCGTCATCCTCATCACGGCGCACGGCACCGTCGACACGGCAGTCGAGGCGCTCAAGGCCGGCGCGTTCGACTACGTCACTAAACCCTTCGACCGAGCGGAGTTCCGCGCCGTCGTCGACAAGGCAGCGCGCACGAGCGAGCTCGGCAGCCGAGAGGTCGTGCCCGAGACGCTCTCGCCCGCGAGCGAGACGACGAAGGGCCGCTTCCGGCTCATCGGCAACGACCCGGCCATGGTCGAGGTGTACGCGATCATCGATCGCGTCGCGGGCACGCCGAGCACGGTGCTCATCACCGGCGAGAGCGGCACCGGCAAGGAGCTCATCGCGCGCGCGGTGCACGAGAACTCGGATCGCAAGGACAAGCCGTTCATCCGCGTGAACTGCGCGGCGATCCCGCGCGATCTGCTCGAGAGCGAGCTCTTCGGCTACGAGAAGGGCGCGTTCACGGGCGCGGTGACGAGCAAGCCCGGCCGCTTCGAGCTCGCGCACGGCGGCACGCTGTTCCTCGACGAGATCGGCGAGATCTCGGTCGAGATGCAGGTGAAGCTGCTGCGCGCGATCCAAGAGCAGGAGTTCGAGCGCGTCGGCGGCATCAAGACCATCCAGGTCGACGTGCGCCTCGTCGCGGCGACGAACTCGACGCTGCTCGAGAAGATCAAAGAGGGAAAGTTCCGCGAGGACCTCTACTACCGCTTGAACGTCGTGCAGGTGCGCCTGCCGCCGCTGCGCGAGCGCAAGGGCGACATCCCGCTGCTCGTGCAGCACTTCCTCGCGCGCTTCCGCGAGCGCCTCGGCAAGCCGAAGGTGCAGAGCGTCGGCCCCGAGGCGATGGAGCTGCTGCTCGGCTACGGCTGGCCCGGCAACATCCGCGAGCTCGAGAACGTGATCGAGCGCTGCACGTTGTTCTGCGACGGCGAGCGCGTGGAGAAGGGCGATCTGCCGCCCGAGCTCCTGCGTGCGACGCAGGACCCGGTTCCGTCGAGCTCGCCCGGCCACGTGGAGGCGCACCGCGCAGCGGAGGCACTGACCGAAAACGAGCACGACGACGAAGACGAAGCCCCTGGCAGCGGCGAGGTCGGCCTCAAGGCGCAGGTGAAGGAAGCGATCGCGAAGGTCGAGCGCGACTTGATCGTGCGCGCGCTCGGCGCACGCCACGGCAACGTGACGCACACCGCACGCGATCTGAAGATCTCGCGCAAGAGCCTGCAGACGAAGATGAAAGAGCTCGGCCTGCGCGAGCCGAAAGAAGAGTAGCCCGGTCGCGAGGGGGGACGCGGATGAGCGAACAGGCAGCCGTCGTCGAGCGCGGTAAGGACTTCGGCATCGTCACGGTGGGCCGCCTCTACGTCACGATCTGTCGGGGTGCGCCGCGGATCGAGCTGCTCGAAGCGATCGATCGCACGGAGGGCGCGTTCCTCGCACAGGTCGGGCCGCCCATCCGCACGCTCTTCGTCATCCGCGAGATCCGGCTGACGGGGCCGCCGGATGCGGCGTTCCGCGCGAAGTCGGCGTCGCTCATGGAGAAGTACTCGCCGTCGCTGATCGCCACCGCGCAGGTGATCGAGGGCGTCGGGTTCGGCACGTCGATCATGCGTGCGTTCGTCACCGGCATCACGCTCGTGACGCGTCAGCCGGTGCCGACGCGCGCGTTCGCGGATCTCGGCGCGTCGCTCGAGTGGCTCGGCTCGGTCGGCGCGCCCGACGCCGCGCTCGGGAATCGCTCCGCGCTCGCGCAGACGCTGAACGCCGTCATCCTCCCTTGAGCCACCGCAGCGCGTCGGCCTCGACGCGACGAACGAACGCGGCCTTCTCGTCGGCGTAGCCGTAGGTGCCCTCGGCGACGGATCGTGCGCGCTCTTTTTCGGCGGCGTACGCGTCGCGCACGGCGGGATGGGCGCGCACGTAGTCGCGGAACGCGAGGTGCCTCGTGATCTCGTCCGAGCCGCGCACATAGGCGTGCAGGTGCGCGATCCGGACGCCATCGACCTCGCGCGTCAGATAGCGTCGTCCGGGAAGGCCGTACTCGCCCCACCAGAGATAGCCCGCGGCTTCCAGCGCGGGCCGCGCGGCGTCGAACGCGTCGGCGTCCGCGATCACGGGCAGCAGATCGAGGATTGGCTTGGCGATCAGGCCTTCGATCGCTGTCGATCCGATGTGATGAGTCTCGTCGAGCGTGCCTTCGGGCAGCACGCGCGGGAGGCGCTCGGCCTCGACGCGCGCAGCCTCGGCCCAGCGAGGATCGTGAGGGGCGAGCACGACGGGGAAGGGCGCGGGCACGCGGCAAAGGTGAGCCCTCCGTCGATTTCGTCAAAACCCCGGGCTCCTCGGGAAACCAAGGACCGATGGGCGCGGCGGCACGGCGAGGGGAGACGGCGTTCGATGCGCACGGCGCGTACGTGCTGCGGACCCTGCGTTGCCTGGGCGTGCCCGAGCGCGAGGTCGAGGACGCGCGGCAGGACGTGTTCGAGGTCGTCGCGCGGCGCGGTCACGAGGTCGAGCGCGGCTCGCTGCGCGCGTGGATCTACGGCGTGTGCCTGCGCAAGGTGCTCGCGCGCCGGCGCGATGCGGCGCGGCGTCGCGAGGAGACGGGGCACGACGAGCCAGCGGTCGAGCCCGATCAGGAGGCGAGCGTCGCGCGCTCGCAGGCGCTGGTGCGCGCGCTGGCGATCCTCGAGTCGCTCGCCGACGAGCCGCGCGCGGTCTTCGTGCTCTACGAGGTGGAGCAGCTGTCGATGGCGGAGATCGCCGAGATCGTCGGCTGCCCGGTGCAGACGGCGTACGCGCGCTTGTACGCGGCACGCCGCGAGGTGGAAGCGACGCTGAAGCGGGCGCGCGCCGGCAGGAGAGAGCCATGACGATGCACGAGCCCACACGCCTGCTGGACGGCGGACGAATCGACGGCGAGCCGCCGTCGCTCGAGCTGATCGCGATGCTGCAGACGCTGCGCAACGAGGGCGCGAGCACGCATGTCGCCGCGCGCCCGCGCGGCAGATGGCTGGTGATCGTGGGAGTGCTGCTCGCGCTCGGCGGCAGCACTGCGATGTCGTCACGCGCGGCGAGCGAGGATGGCGTTTCGTCTTCGTCTTCGTCATCGTCTTCGTCTTCGCTCCCACTCTCGCCCTCGCTCCCACTCTCGCCCTCGCTCCCGCCCTCGCTCCCGCTCCCACTCTCGCCCGCCTCCCACCACCGCCGCGCGCCGCAGCCTGCGCCGCCAACGCCGATCCCCTCTCGCCCTCCCGCCGCCGCGCCTCCTGCTCCGCCGACCTCGCTCGTCCCCTCCGAGGACTACGCGAACGCGCTCTCCGAGGTCGCGCGCGGCTGCTGCCCGTGCGCGCTGCCGCTGCTCGAGCGCGTGGTCGAAGGCGAGACGCAGGATCCGCCCGAGAACGTGCGCCGCGCCGAGCTGCTCCTCGGCGTCTGTCTGGCGCGCACCGATTGGCCGCAAGCGGCCGTTGCCGTCCTCGACGAGGTCGTGCGCACGCCGGCGCATCCGTACGCAGGAGATGCGTTCCGCGAGCTCGCGCGTCTGGCGCCTCGTCTGCCGGATCCTTCCGTGCTCGTCGACGCGTTCCGTCTCGACGACGAGGTCCGGCTCGCGGGCGAAGAGCCCAGCGCCGCGACCGACGCGGCCGCGTACCTGCAGGGCCGCGCACGCTACGAGGACGCGGACCTCGATGCGGCCGTTCGCGCGTTCGCGCGGGTCCGTGACGGCTCGCCCTTCTTTCTGCCGGCGCGCTTCTACCAGGGCACCAGCGAGGTCCGTCTGCGCCACGCGCAGCGCGCGGTGGCCGCGTTCGAAGAGGTCGAGCGCGGCGGCAACGCGGAAGCGTCTCGCTACGCCGATCTCGCCGCGCTCGCGCTCGCGCGTATCCACTATGCGATCGCCAACACGCGCCACGACGCTGGTGACGACGCTCGCGCGGCGCAGCGGATGCAGTCGGCGATCGATGCGTGGCGACGCGTGCCGCTCACGAGCGAGCACTTCCTCGATGCGTTCTTCGAGGAGTCGTGGGCGCTCACGCTCGCAGGTCAGGACGAGCGCGCGCTCGGTCACGTCTTCGGGCTGCTCTCGCCGTTCTTCGAGGACCACGAGCATCCCGAGGCGCTCGTCGTGCGCGGCACGATCTACTTCCAACACTGCCTCTACGAGCGCGTCGACGAGGCCGTCGGTGATTTCCACGCGCGCTACGACGTGCCGCTGGCTCGGCTCGCCGACGCGAGCGCGCAGGCGGAGGACGACGACGCCGCGCGCATGCTCCACGACGACGTCTCGGAGCTCGATCCCGTCACGCGCGCGATCGTCCGCGACGCACTCGTCGACCGCGAAGTGGCGCGCCGCATCGCGCACGAGGACGCCGCACGTCTGGAGCTCGCACGTGTCGCGAGCTCGGTCCACGCGGGCCATCGCCTCGGTGATCGCCTGACGCGCGAGCTCGGCCTCGTGGTCTCGTTCGCACACGCTCGCGTCGGCGACGCGATCCGGTCACGCCTCGCCGAGGCCCACGACGCGCTCGCGGAACGCGCGCTGGCGATCGACACGCTCGCGCTCGAGACCGCCACGGCACGCCGATCGATCGTCGTCGGCGAATCGACGCTCGCCGAAGACGGCCTCGCCCACGAGCGCGAGACGATCGCATCCGAAGGCGTCGAGTACTGGCCCTTCGACGGCGAGTTCTGGGAAGACGAGGTCACCAGCTACCGCGTCGTGCTCCACGACCGATGCGGGCGCTAGGAGAGCGAGAGCAAGACCACGCGCGGGCGAGAGACGAGAGCGAGAGCGAGAGCGAGAGCGAGAGCGAGAGCGAGACCGGTCCGCCGAAACTGCACGCGGCACTCCAACAAGCGGGGCGACGCGGCAGTCGCCGGCTGTCCGATCCCGCGCGCATCGCGCTACGAAAACGGAAGCGCGGTGGGGTCCCCGTCGCGCAGCGATGGGGCCGTGCGACTGCACTGATCTCCCGCGGCAGCGGCCAGCAGCGATCGATGGCAAAAGGAGTGGGGGTCCAGGGTGGAGAACCTTGGTTCTCCGCCTTGGGGCCGCGCGGCCTGAGCGCTCCCGAAGGGCAGCTCGAAGAGAGCATCGAAGATCGCCGCGCAAACGCTCCTAGCGAAGAGAGCGAGAGACGAGAGCGAGAGACGAGAGACGAGAGACGAGAGACGAGAGACGAGAGACGAGAGACGAGAGAAAAAGAAGGGCCGGGCGCTAGCCCTGCCACTCCCATCCTTCGTCGTCGCTGCCCGGCAAGTCCGGCTCGTGCGGGCCCGTCTGGGCCGGTGTCTCGTGCGGCACGCGATCCGGCCGCGCCAGCAGATCGAAGTGACGCACGAAGTCCGCGAGCGTGCCGCGCTGTGCGTCGTCGAGCGCGAACGTGTCGCCGCAGATCGTGCCCCGGACCTCGTGCGCTCGCGCGATCGCGCGCACCGTCTCGATCGGCAGCTCCATGCGCACCGCGTCGTACACCCCGCCGTGCATCGGCGCGCCC
This sequence comes from uncultured Sandaracinaceae bacterium, assembly GCA_964429305.1. GTDB lineage: Bacteria > Myxococcota_A > Polyangia > Polyangiales > Sandaracinaceae > JBBSAT01. The sequence continues at coordinate 12,024 of CAYSCF010000104.1, forward strand.
ACGTAGCTCGCCTGCATCGGGAGCGCTTGGCCATCGACCGTCAGCGCGACCTCGCACGCCGTGCTCCAACGCGCGGCCGAGCTCGGTGCATCGACGATCGCGCTCACCGTCAGATCGTTCTCGCGCGGGTGCGCGAAGAGCCGCACCGAGCCCCAGCCGTAGAGCGTGTGAGGCACCGACCACGGCACCTCGGCCCGGAGCGCCGGCAGTGCGTTCGGGGTCTCCTCGATCCGGACCCGGCCCGAGAGCGGGCGGCCGTCGGGGAGCATCACCGATCGCTCGGCGATCGAGGCCGACGTCGTCGGCGCCAACGGAACGGCCACCATCGCCGCCGGAGCCATCGCCCGGCCGGAGGCACCGCCGACCAAAAGGGCGAGTCCCAGCGCGACCTTGCGCGCCATCCCCCGAGCTCGCCGCGGCACACCCCGCATCCGAGCAACAGGGTAACCGGAGGTCCTATGAAGAGCGAAGCCCATCTCTCGCCGGCACTGCCGACCCGCCCTAGACCCGGCCACCCGCGCGAAGCTTGGATTTTCCCGACGATGAGGGGCCGGAGCCGGCGCGCCGATGCATTTTTCGGGACGACTGCCGATCTCGGTCTACTCTCGGCGCCGAATGACGAGCCGACGCGAGGCGAAGGCCCAGACCCAACAGCGCCTGCTCGATGCGATGCTGGCGATCCTCCACGAGTCCGGCCCTCTGGCCCTGACCACCGGCCGCATCGCCGAGCGTGCAGGCCTCGCGCAGCCGACGTTCTACGTCCACTTCCCAGACCTGGAACGCGCGATGGAGATGGCCGCCGACGAGGCCGGTGCGCGCCTCATCAAGATCCTCGCGGCCCAGCGCGACGCCGTGGACGGGAGCGTCTCGGAGCCCGTCCCGGGCGGGCGCCTTCGTCTCGCGTTCCGAAAGGCGCTCGAGGGCTTCGCGAGCGATCGCCAGACGACCGAGCTCTTCCTGCGTCATCGTCGTGACACGGCCTCGCCGTTCGCCGCGCGCTTCCGCACCGTGCTCGCGAGCGGCCGCGATCAGCTCACCGAGATGATGACGCGCGGGGGCGTGCCGAACGCCGATGTCGTCACGGTGCTCGTGCTCGGCATGGTCATCGTCACCGTCGAAGCGATCCTCGACGGGCGCATCACCGACACCGAGGTGGCGGTCGATCGCCTCGTCGTCGCCACGCGCGCGCTGCTCGCGCCGACGGAGACCCATGGCGCGTCGTGACGAAGAGGCGACGCAGCAGATCTACACGCCTGCGGTCGCACCGAAGAGCGAGAGCATCCGAGGCGCGGTCTGGGGCGAGCCCTCGCAGGGCGTCCGCTTCGCGCTACGTGCGCCCGCGGAGGCGCTCGAGGCAGGCAGCACGATCCAGCTCGAGCTGATCTGCGAGAACGCGGGCCTCGTTCCCGTCTGGCTCTTCGGGTTCGTGAAGCGCTATCCGCGCTCGCTCCGCGTGTCGCCGCCGAAGCCGGATCGCCCGTACATCCGCGTATCGTTCGGCGACACGAACGTGCTGCACGCGCCCGAGGCGTTCATCCGGCTCGAGCCCGGCGCGACCGCGACGACGGGGCTCGATCTCTCGTTCGCATTCGATCGCCGCGGCGCGGGTCAGTTCCACGTCGCGTTCGCATACGAGCCCGTTCGTGCCGCGGGCATGGTGCGGCCCTGGCAGTCGCGCGACGGGAAGGTGCCGCTCACCGGCATCGCCGAGGTCACGATCGAGCGCGCGCGCGCGCTGCGCGAGGCGGGCGTCGATGCGGCGACGGAAGCGGCGCTCGACTCGCTGCTCGTGGCGGGTGATCCGAGCACGGTGGAGCGCCTGCGATCGCTCGGGCGTGGCGGCGCGGTGTACGCGGCTCGTCGCGTGGCGCGCGTCGTCGCGGGTGGATCGGAGGCGGCGCTCGGATGGCGCGCGCTCGATGCGCTGGAGCTGCTCGGTCAGGACAGCCTCGTCGCGCTGCAGGGCGCGCGCGACGAGCTGCCGCACGCGGCGTCGGCGCTCGACTTCGCGCGGGACTGGCTGGCCTTCCGATTCGGCAGCTCGCCCAACGAGAACGATCTGCCGTTCGTCACGGCGCTGCAGCAGCTCGTGGAGCAACCGGATCGGCGCGGCAACTTCGTGTTGAGCTGGTCGGCCTACGACTCGCCGGTGCACGGCGCGCTTCGCATGGAGCTCTTCGGCAACGGCGATCGCATCGTGGTCGTGCGCCCTCCAGGACAGGCGGTGCCTTCGACGCGTCGCACGCTGCTGCCGCCGAGGCACATGTTGGCGATGCTCGAGACGCTCCTCATCTCTGGCGCGTGGCTGCTGCGTCCGCTCCGCCCGCAAGGTCTTCCCGACGAGCCGCGCCCGGCGCTCGAGATCCAGCTCGCGCTCGGCGAGAACTTCACGCGTCGGATCGCGATGTGGAACGGCGAGTGGCGCCAGGGGCCGGCGTTCCGGCTCGCGGACATCCTCGATCGCCTCGCCGCCAAGTAATTGCCGCTGAGGAACGCAGGAAGGCAGGAACGAACCGGCGCTTCTCGAGCGGGCGGCTCTGAGATCGCCGAGTGAACGAGGCGTGATGTCCGAGCGATCCCGCTCGTTCCTGCCTTCCTGATCCCTCCGCCTGGCCTCCTCAGCGGACGTCGCGGTCGCGGCGGAACTCGAGGCACTGCCAGCTTCCTCGCTCGAACTCGCGACACGTGGTGCCGCGGTCTTCGTAGATCGCGCATGCGTTGATCGAGCTCGGCGTGCCGAGGTGCACGCAGCTGCCGTCTTCGCGCGTCGCGAACGCGACCTCGCCGAAGTGGCCCGGCTGGATCCGTTCGGCGATGTCGGCTCGGCCGATGCGGCGCCAGCGCACGAGATCTTCGGCCGGGACCAAGATGCGTCCGTCGTGGCCGCTGCGGCAGCAGGCGCCGCACGTCAGGCAATCGAGCGCGGCGTCCACGAACGAGAGCGTAGCCTCAGCGATCGTCGCGCGCGATCGGCGACTGCACGTCCACGTCCGCGCGCGAAGGTCCCAGACCGCGCACGTTGATCTGCCCCAGCTTGCGCGCGCCGTACGCGACGACGAGCGCGCCCGCTGCCGCGACGAAGATGCCGATCCCGGGCGTCACGTCCATCGCGCTCGCGCGTGCGGACTCGCGTGCTGCGCCTTCGAGCACACCGGCATACGAGTAGCCGAGCGCGAAGAGCGGCGCGAGCCCGAGCAGCATCACCGCGAGGCGCGCGCCGCGCATCTTCGCGAGCGAGCGACGTCGCACGAGGATCGCGACGAGCAGCGATGCGACGAACGGCACGGTCCACAGGTTCGGCGCGCGCCCTGCGGCGGCCTCGAACCCCGAGAAGCCCGCCGTGCTGCCTTGCACGGTGATGTTCACGAACCTCATCGCGAACGACACGAACATGAAGACAGCCCCGAGCGCGATCCAGCCGCGTCCGAAGCGGCCGTCGAAGGCCGAGAGATCCTCGTCGTCGCGTGGCAGCTCGGCGGCGAGGTCTTCGAGCGTCTTCGGCAGATCGGCGAACGCGACCAGCGCGAGGTCGTGCTCGGGACAGCGCGTCTCGCCCTCGAAGCACTCGCGGCAGAACGGGCAGAACAGGATGCTGCCCTCCGGAGACGGAGCGTCAGACATGTTCGCCCCGCCGCTTCCGGTAGGCAGCGCGATTCCGAGGGCTCTCGATGTGGCCATGCATAGCGGACAGCGCGCAGCGGGCGAGGTTCCTTCGCGAGCCGTGTAGCGCTATATCAGCCGCCGCGAGGTGACGCATGGACCGCGGCAGACCCGAGAATCCCCCCGACATCACGATCAAGGCCGAAGACGAGGTCGCCAAGGGTCGCTTCTCGAACCTCGCGCAGGTCGGCAGCGCGGTCGACAGCTTCGTTCTCGACTTCGCGTTCGTGCAGGGCCGCGCCGGCTGGCTGCTCGCGCGTGTCCTGCTCTCGCCGCAGCACGCCAAGCGCTTCCACGCGGCGCTCGGTGACACGCTCGCGCGCTACGAAGAGCGCTTCGGTACGATAGACTCCGGTCCGACGCTGCAGTGACTCCCGACGCTGCAGTGACTACGGCGTGGTGATCGTGACGCTCGTCGCCTCGGTCGCGAGCACGACGCTCTGCACGACGGGCACGCCGCGGCCCGGTCGGCTGGCGCGCACTTCGACGGTCTGACCGACGAGGAAACCGGACACGTCGACCGGTGCTTGACCGCGCGGGCTGCCGCCGACGGTCACGATCCCGCCGGGCGGCGTCGTGTCGACGTGGAGCGTCGCGGGCAGGGCCGCGAGGATCGCCGACTGCTGCACGAGCCCGTTCTGCGCCTGGATCACCGCGCGCCACGGCTGATAGCCCGCGTGCACGACGGTGAGCTCGTACGCATGGCCCGCTTCGAGCCCTTCGGTGATCGTCACCGGCGTCATCCCGATCGGGCGACCATCCATCGACACGTCGGCGCTCGACGGAGTCGACACGATCATGATCGAGGGCGCGGGCGGGCCCGGCGTCACGAGGTACGCGATGCCGCCTGCGACGATGGCGAGCACCGCGACGAGCAGCACGTAGAGCGGCCAACGCGTGGGCGCGGGGCCACCGAGCTCGGCGGGGATGGGCGCAGGCGGCGGTGGCGCCGCGAACGGGTCGCTGCCGAGCGGCACGGTGGGCTGCTCCGGCGGATGGAACGGATCGCTGATCGGCCGCGTCGGCTGCGCGTACGTCGGCATCGCCGTAGGCCAGCCAGGCTGCTGCCAGCCGGGTGGCGGCTGCTGGAAGCTCGGACGCTGCGCAGGCGGCAGCGGGATCCCGAGGCTCGGTCGCGGAGCCACGCCCGGCTGCGGCGGCAGCCCGAGCGAGCGCGCGACGACCTGCGCGTCCTGCGCCGAGATCGGGATCGTCATCTCTTCGCTCGGCGGCGGCATGCGAAGCGGCTGCACGACGTTCGTCGGTGGCTCGGGCTGGTTGTAGGTCTCGAGCACTTGCTCGCGCGGCGCGTTCGGCGCCGGCGCGCGCGACACCGGCGCGGCCTTGCCCGTCCACGCGGCGCGGCTCGGCGGCGGCGGGACCGATCCGCTCCTCGCGGCAGGCGCGGCGGGCTTGGCGGGCATCGCAGCCTTGGCGGGCGCCACGTTCACGCGCCCGCGCGCGCTCTCGACGACCTGCTTGCCGGCGATCGCCTGCTGCACCTGTCGATAGAGCCCGGCCGAGTCCACGACGGTGGAGTCCTCGAAGTCGTCTTCTGCCGCTGGCGGTCGCGGCGCGGCCTGGGCCACGGCGGCGCGCTCGTTCCGATCGTCGCGCAGATTGGTCGGGTCTTCCCACTGCTCGGGGTTCGCGGCCTGATCGGTGGGCTCGTGCTTGGCGAGCAACGGGTTCGTCGTGACGACGTCGTTGCCGGGCACGCGTGGCGCGGGCGCGGCTTGCGGCATGCTCGCCGGCTCTCTCGCGACGACGCTCTTGGCGGGCCGGAACGTGGCGCGATCGGGCTCGCTCGGCACCAGAGGCGCGGGCGCGGGCACTGCGTTCGCCTTGCTCTTGCGGAACGGCAGCACGTCGTGCCGCGTGACGTCGTCGCCGTCCTCGGCTCCGAGATCGGCGAGCGACGAGAGCTGCACGGGCGCCTTCGGTGCGATCTGCGGCGCAGGCATCGAGCTCGGGATCAGGTGATTGCCCGACGAGCTCGGAAGCTCGATGAGACCGCTCGTGCGCGCGTTCTCCTGCGGAAAGAGCGCGACCATGAGATCGCCTAGCCGCGTGGCGCTGAACGTCGGGCTGTTCGTGTAGAGCCACTGCGAGAGCAGGTGCCCCATCTCCTGTGCCGACTGATATCGGTCTCCGGGCTCCTTGCGCAGCGCGCCCATCACGATGTCGCTGAGGCTCTTGGGGATGCTCGGCCGACGCTTCTCGGGGGGCGCGATCTCCGCCTTGCGCACCTTGTCGAGGAGCAGCGGGATGTTGTCGTCGTTGTAGAGCATGCGACCGGTGAGCAGCTCGTAGAGCACCACGCCGGTCGAGAAGATGTCGGAGCGGTGATCCATGGGATCGCCCCACGCCTGCTCCGGGCTCATGTAGTAGTACTTGCCCTTGATGACGCCGGCCTCGGTGTGCTCGCTGCGCGAGGCCGCCTTCGCGATGCCGAAGTCGACGAGCTTCACTTCGCCCGCGAAGCTGATCAGCACGTTCTGCGGCGAGATGTCGCGATGGACGATCCCGAGCGGCTGCTGCGTCTGCGGATCGCGCTTGCGGTGCGCGTAGTCGAGGCCGTTGCACATCTCGCTCACGACGAACGCGCACACGTCGAGCGGCAGCGCCTTCTTCGCGTCGGCACACTTGCGCATCACGCGGTAGCCGTCGGCGCCTTCGACGAGCTCCATCGCGATGTAGTAGACGCCGTCGACCTCGCCGAGATCGAACGTCTGGGCGATGTTGACGTGCGTGAGGAGGACCGAGATCTTGGCCTCCTCGACGAGCATCTTCACGAAGTGCTCGTCCTCCGAGTACCGCGGATGGATGACCTTGATCGCCGCGAGCTTCTCGAAGCCGCCGATGCCTTTGGTCTTGCCGACGTACACCTCCGCCATGCCGCCGACCGCGACGCGGCGCAGGAGCGTGTACGGCCCGAAAGGCCGCGGGAGGTCCAGGTTTTCGTCGAGCGCCAAAGCGGGAGCCACGGGTGCGGGCGTTTACCGCCCCACCAAAGTCAGCATAACTCAGGTGAGCCCTTCCGCGCTTGATCTCGGCAAGGGTTGAGCGCAGATCGCCAGCATGACTTCCGAGCGCGTGAACCCTCTCGAGGTGGTCGACCCCCAGCGCTTGCGCGAGGTGGGGCTCTTCGGTGGGCTCGACGACGAGACGCTCGCGATTCTCGCGCGCGAGCTGCCGCAGCTGCGGGTGCACGTCGCGGAACGCGTCGTCAACGAGGGCGATCCGGCGCGCGAGATGTTCGTGGTGCTCGACGGCGAGCTCGAGGTGCTGAAGAAGAGCGCGAGCTCCGGCAACGAGGTCCGCGTCGCGGTGCTCGGCCCGTCGGGCTGGTTCGGCGAGATGAGCATCCTCGACGTGCAGCCGCGCAGCGCGAGCGTGCGCGCGGTCGCTCCGTCGCGATTGCTTCGCATCAGCGCCGAGAGCGTCGACAAGCTGCTCTACCGCCGCGATCTGAAGGCCTACTCGCTCTTCGTGATGAACGTCGCGCGCGAGCTCTCGCGCAGACTGCGCGTCGCGGACGGGATCATCTCGCACTTCATGGGATCGATCGCCGAGACGTACGTCCCCAAGTCGCGCGGCAGCAGCCCAGGCTGATTTCGGCCCGCGCTCGGCTCAGCGGGCGCTCTGGATGCGCGTGGCTTCTTCTTCGTCGTCGAACGGGCTCGACGACAACGTCGTCGCTTCGCCTTGGAGCTCGGTCGAGTCACGCTGGGGCTCCAGCGTCGGGGACGGCTGCGGCGCGGGCGCGGTGAGAGCTGGGCGCGGCTGCGGGTAGGGGCGCGGTGCGGGCCCCGCCGACATCGGCTGCGGGTATGGCTGTGGCGCCGGCGCGGACATCGGTTGATGCGGGTACGGCTGCGGTGCGGGCGGCGCGGATGCGTAAGGCCTCGGCGCGGGCGGT
>CAYSCF010000105.1:0-12530 GCA_964429305.1 uncultured Sandaracinaceae bacterium
CGGGAGCGGGAGCGGGAGCGGGAGCGGGAGCGGGAGCGGGAGCGGGAGCGGGAGCAGGAGCAGAGGGCGCGGGTAGCTCGGAGTACGAAGACGAAAACGAATCCGAGGACGAGTCGCCCGACCACGCCGCGCCGACCAGCACGTCGTTCATCTGGCCGCGCATCTGCAGGAAGCGCTGGTGCATCGCGACCTGCTCTTCCACGAAGCGGCGATGCATCTCGCCGACGGCACGCTGCGTCTCGGCGGCCTGCGTGAGGATGTGCGCGAGCGATCCGTCGTCCGCGCTCGGCTCGTACGTCTCGAACACGGCGGCTGCGGCGACCGGTGGCGGTGCGGAGGCCACCGCGCGCGGCGCCGTCGGCACGGATCGCACCGGCGTTCCGACCGGCGGCAGCGTGGGCGCACGCGGCATCGATCGCGTGCCGTTGCCATTTCCATTCGAGTGCTTCGTCATCGTCGTCGTCTCGTTCTTCGTCTCGTTCGCGGGCAGGTGCGGCCGCGGCGGATGCGCAGCGAAGCGGATCACCGGCCCGCTCGTCGTGCGCGCCGTCGGCCATGCCTTCTTCTCTCCCGCACGCTCGAGCGTCACGCGCTCGGTCGGGCCTTCGAGGCTCGGCGTCTCGATCGTGATGGCCGCGGTCTCGGCGTCGCCGTGCGCTAGCTCGATCGCCGCGACCGCCACGTGCAGCAAGCCGACTGCCGCGTGCGGGCGGCCGAAGAGGCGCTCGACCTCCGAGCGCTCGCTGCGCCACGTCGTCTTGCTGTCTTCGTCGCCCAGGATCGCGAGGATCGGGTGTCCGTTCTTCTTCGCGTCGTCCTCGCGCTCGAGCACGAGCACGATCGCCGCATCACCGCTGCACGCCTCCATGCGCAGCTCGCGCATCGCGGCTTCGTGCACCGGCTCCGAGCAGACCTCGCTCGCGCACACGAGCGCGGCATCGAGCTCTCGCTCTTCGAGCGCGCGACGCGCGAGCGCCAGCGCGACCAACCCCGAGCGCTCTTCGGCCGCCACCGTGTGGCTGGGCCCGCCGAGATCGAGCTGCGAGCTGAGCCGATTCGCCGGCACGTTCGGCATGGTGCCGACGACGGTCGCCGCGACGAGCTTCGGTGCGATCGCATCGCGCGCGGCGGCGATCCACGCGTCGCCGCGATCGGCATGCGTCTCGGCTACGCGCCAGCGCGCGCCCCAACGCGCGACCTCGGCGTCGCAGCCCATGCCGCTGAACACGCCCGTCTTCGTCGTCGGAAGGACGACCGACGCCGCGGCCTCGCGCGCGGCCGCGAGCAACATCGTCTGCTGCGCGATCGTCCGCTCGAGATCGGTGGGCGGAAAGCGAAGCCCATTGAGCTCGAGCACGACCTCTTCCGCGTGGCCCGATGCGACGCCGCCTTCGGACCGCGGCCGCACACGCGAGCGCTTCTCGTGCCATGCGCTCGCGAGATCCGCCGCACTCTGCCCGTCGGCGACGCGCGCGCCCATGCCGACGATCGCGATGCGTGGCGTCGAGCGCACTTCGATCCCGACCGCCGTCAGTACCTTTTCTTCCGTCGCGCTCTCGGGCGTCCACTCGTCGACGATCACGTGCGCGTTGTTGCCGCCGAAGCCGAACGCGCTGATCGCGGCGCGCCGCACGCCCGTGCTGTTCCACGCCTCACGCTTGTGCAGCACGCGGAAGTGCTTCGGATCGAGAGCCTTGCTCGGCACGTCGACGTGCGGCGTCGGCGGGAGCGAGCGCGCCTCGATCGCCGCGAGGATCTTGAGCATGCCCGCGGCGCCTGCGGTCGTGACGAGATGCCCGAGGTTCGCCTTCAGCGATCCGATCGCGACCTGGCCGCGACCTTCCATGACCTTCGCGAGGCTCCCGAGCTCCGTCGCGTCACCGACCGGCGTGCCCGTCGCGTGGCACTCGACGTAGCTCACGGTCGACGGCGACACACCCGCGCGTGCGTACGCCTGCCGCATCGCGCGAACTTGCCCGTCCTCGCTCGGCGCGAGCAGACCGCGTCCACGACCGTCGTTCGAGAGACCGATGCCGCGGATCACGCCGAGGATGCGATCTCCGTCGCGCACCGCGTCGGCCAGGCGACGCAGCACGAGCACCGCGCAACCCTCGGCCGGAATCAAGCCGTCGGCCTCGGCGTGGAAGGGCCGGCTCTGGCCGGTCTTGCTCATCGCCGCGAGCGCGCAGAAGCCGACGTGGATGAAGAGGTCGTCTGCGCGTGAGACGGCGCCGGCGAGCATCCAATCCGCTTGGCCGGTCGCGAGCGCGTCGCATGCGTGCGCGATGGCGTAGAGCGAGCTCGCACACGCCGCGTCGAGACAGAAGCGAGGGCCCGCGAGACCGAGCGCGGCGCCGAGCAGATGCGCGGGCAAGCCCGACATGAACCGATTGCGCGCGTCGGGACGCTCGCCTTCACCGAGCCACACGCTCGACGCGAAGCGGCTCATCGCATCGGTGGGGAACGAGAGGTTGCCGAGGATCGCGCCCGTGCGCTCGGGGCGAACCCCCGATCCCGAGGAAGCGGAGCTCGCGTCGCGCATCGCTTCGCGCGAGACGTGCAGCACCCACTGGAAGAGCGGATCGAGCGCGCGCACCGATCGCTCCGAGAGCGCGCCGTATCCTTTCGGATCGACGACGCTCTCCCAGCCCGTGACGTACCCGCCGCGATCGGACCAGCAGCGATCGCCGGAGGTGTCGCTCGTGCTGCCCATGACGCGCGACTTGGCGATGCCCCAGCGGCCTTCGACGGCCGACGTGACGGCATCGCGGCCCTCGAGGACGAGCGAGGCGAGCTCGGCGGGATTGCGCGCACCGGGAAGGAGGCATGCCCGTCCGACGATCGCGACGGGAGCAAACGAGGATTCCGCCATGGGGAGGGCTACCAAAGCCGTGATCGACGCGTCCCGCAAGCGCTTTTCACGCGGCGTGACCGATCCGTGACCGATCGGCGCGGCGCGTCATCGTCGCTTGCGATGAAGGTGTCGCGAGGCAGGACGAGTCGGCGCCGTTGACAGCGGAGGTGGAAGCCGAGAGCCTCGAACGAGCTGTCGAGGTCCCGATGCGCCGTGTTTCCCACTTCCTCGGCTGCCTCGCGCTCGGGTGCGCATCGGCGCCTGCCCCCATCGACGGTGGAAACGACGCCGCGAGCATGGTCATCGATGGTGGAGCCGATGCGAGCGCCGCACTCGATGGCGGTCTCGACGCTCCCGCGCCGAGCGATGCGTCGCGCTCGATCGACGCAGGCCCGCCCGACGCCATCCTCTCCTACGTGACGCTCGACGTTCCCGACGGCGGCGCCATCGGAGCGGACGACATCACGTTCGGTCATCGCATCGGCCGCGTCCTTCTCCCGACCAGCGAAGCGCTCCAGCTCTACGATCCGACGTCTCGCGCGCTTTCCGTCGTGCACGGCTTCGGCGCCTCGATCGGTTTCGACGCCGGCACTCCGCACGGCGTGGCCGGCACCACGAGCGCCGACGACGGCGCCGGCGTCGCCTTCGCGATCGACCGACGATCGCAGATGTTGGCCGTGGTCGACACGACCGCCCTCGCGATCACGTTCTGGACGCCGCTCGCCTCGCAGCCCGACATCGTTCGTACCGTGAGCGCGTCGAACGAGATCTGGGTGACCGAGCCAACGGCCGTCCAGATCGAGGTCTTCTCGATCTCCGCGAGCGCCGCGCCCGCGCACGCCGCGTTCGTCTCCACGCCGCTGGGCTGCGAAGCGCTCGCGATCGACGCGCCGAACGGTCGCGCGTACACCAACTCCGGTGCGAGCACGCTGGGGATCGACACGAGCTCGCACGCCATCGCGACCACGTGGCCGAACGGATGCGCCCACGCGCACGGCCTCGTCGTCGATCCACGCGGCCTGCTCGTCGTGGACTGCAACGAAGGACATCTGCAGGTGCTCGATGCCGCGCACGCGGGCGCGCAGCTCTCCCAGCTCACGATCCCAGTCGGCACCGACCTCATCGATCTCGATCCGTCGCTCGGTCACGTGTACGTCGCAGCGCCCGATGGCTCGCTCAGCGTCGCTTCTCTCGATGCGAGCGGGACGCTGGCGCTGCTCGGAACGCTGGCCGAGGGAACGACGGCGCGCGCCGTGGCGAGCGACGGCGCCGGCCACGTCTATCTCATCGACGCGCCGACGCATCGGTTGGCCGTCGTGTCCGATCCTTGGCCATCGAGCCTGTGATCAGCGCTCGAGGTCGCGCTTCCAGTACTCCACCATCAGCGCGTCCATCCACGCGGGCTGCTTCACGTCGCCTCGTGGGCCGAACTCCTTCACCCACGGCTTGACGTCGAGCACGGGCGTGCCGTCGACCGCGTCGAGCCCCTCCACGTAGAGGCGCCGATCTTCGACGCGAGCCACGCGGCAGATGGTGGTGCCGATCTGGTTCGGTCGATTCTTGCCGCGCTGAGCGAAGATCCCGACCGCGGGCCAGTCCGCGTTGTTCCGCGGATGACGCGCGCCGGTCTCGATCTTCGCGGCGTCCACGCGGTCCATGAAGAAGATCACTTCCACGTGCGAGAACGTGTCGATGCCCGCGAGCGCGTCGGCGCCGAAGCGTGCATCGAGCTCCACGAAGACTCGCTCGCGGTCCCAGTCGTCGTCGACCACCGCGCTTCGCGTGCTGCGCACCGTTCCGATCGGGCTCATCGTGATAGTCATCGACGAAGGATGCGATCGGACGCTCCGTTCGTCACCAGGTCGCGATGTACTCGCAGCGCTCCTTGTTCTCGAACCGGCAGCTGACGTGCTGTACCCGGCCTTCGACGCCGGTGTTCTTCATCCCCATCTCGATCCACGCGCTCACGCCCGGTCCGCACGTGAGCCGATCGGGCGTGTCGCCCGTGTGCGGCGCTTCGAGCAGGAGCTTGAACTTCTTCGGCCCGAGCTCTTGGTGCGTGAAGCGACCCGAGTCGAAGTAGCGGCTCCAGAGCGAATCGGTGCGGCGCAGCAAGAACTCGGGCGATCCGAGCCGGAGGATCATCTTGTAGACGCTGTTGAGATCGCGATCGGCGATGTACGACGCGACCTTGCGCATCTCGTTGTCGATGGCGACCGTGTGCTGCGCGAGCAGCGCGCCGAGCGCGCGGTTCCACACGCCGACGGGATACCAACCGCCCGCGATCACGATGCCGCCGAGGATCGCGCGGTCCTCCGGCGTGGCCCTGCCCATCATGTCGGCCCACGCGCCCTGTCCGTAGCTCGTGTTCGCATACTCGCGCAGGTGGACGAGGATGCTTCCCTTGCAGCGACCGGCGTGCGTCATGTTCATGCGCGTTCTCCTTCTCGAGGTAGGCGTGCCGCGGCTGGCGCGATCGTGACGGAGCGCCGTCGTGCGCGGACGCGATCGGCGTCGTCGAGCGCGAAGCCACCATGCGTGGCGCACCAGGCGATCGCGACCTTCAGCTCCAGCATCGCGAGCTCGCGGCCGAGACATCGCCGCGATCCACCGCCGAACGGAAGGTACTCGTAGGGCGTGGGCTCGCGCTCGAGGAAACGCGCGGGGCGGAACACGTCGGGATCGCCCCACGTCGCTGTCCGCCGATGGGCGAGGTGGATCGAAGGCGCGATCGTGGCGCCGACGGGCAGCTCGAGATCACCCAACCGGAATGGCGCACACACGCGCCGACCGACGATCGGAATCACGGGATGGATTCGCAGCACCTCGCGGCACACCGCATCGACGTAGGGATCGAGCGAAGGGCGCGCCGACGCCGACACCACGCTCGCGAGCTCGCTCGCGACGTGGGGTGCGTTCGTCAGGAGCACGCCGGCCCACGAGAGCGCCGTCGCGGTCGTCTCGTAGCCTGTCACCACGAGCGTGAGCAGACCTTCCGCGATCGCGAGGTCCGAGATCTCTTCGCCGCTCTCCGTCCTGCCGTCGAGCCACATGCCGAGCACGTCGCCGCGATCTCGCTCGCCACGCGCCCGACGCGCCTCCACGATCGCGAGCACGCGTGACCGAACTCCTGCGAAGTCGTCGATCAGCGTCCGCAGCGCCGGGCTCGGCTCGGCGTCGCTGAGCTGGTGCAAGAGCGCGAGGTTGAAGCGCGGATCGTCGAGCAGCGCACGAACGCGCGTCGCCAGCTCGCCGACCTCGTCGCCGCGCGCGTCGCCGAGGACCACACCGAGGATCACGCCGAGCGAGAGCTGCTCGGCGGCGTCGCGCAGATCGGAGACCGTCGTCGGGATGCTCGCGAACGCCTCGCGCGTGGCCCGCTCGATCAGCGCGACGTGCGAGCGCACGCGCGCCGGTGTGAAGGCCGGCATCAGGAGCCGGCGCTCCGCGACGTGCGCGTCTTCTTCGAGCAGCAGCAGCGAGTGGTCTCCGAGAAAGCGCCGCAGCACTTCGTTGCCTTCGCCGGCGTGCAGCACCTTCGGGTCCGCGCGGAACACGTCGCGCACGTCGTCGGGCGCGCTCACGATCACGAACGCGCCGTACGCGCCGAGATCGATGGTGAAGCGATCGCCCAGCTCGGACGCGCATCGCTCGAGGAAGCTGTACGGCCGGCTCGCCCACTCGATGGACTGGGCCATCTTCGCCATCTTCGGCTCGGGCGGAAGCACTCGACCACACTAGCGGCCGGCTCCGCGCATCACCGTCGGGGAAACCCCTACGACGTCGAAGGCGTCGCTGTCGGGGATGTCCCGACACGTGGAATGCACCGCGCGTAGGGGTTTTCCCCGATGGTTCGGGCCGCGCGTTTCGTCAGAGTGGTCTCGATGCAAGACACCACGATTCTCGCTGTCGTCGTGGACGCCATCCGCGCCTCGTCGAGGCATTCGCTTCCTTCTCGCATCGACCCTTCGCACCGCATCGTCGACGACCTCGGGTACGACTCGCTCGGGATCGTGAACCTCTCCGTCGCGCTCGAGGACCGGCTCGGTCGTCCGATCCTGCTCGATGGTTGGATCGGCGGCGCCGCGAGCCCGTCGGCGCTCACGGTCGGCTCGCTCGCGCAGTGGATCGTGCTCGCAGCTCGGGGGGACGATGGAGCCGCTGTCGGCGCGCTCTGAGAACGGCCTGCTCTGGCTGACGCTCGACACGCCCGGATCGGACGTGAACGTCTTCGATCTGCACGCGGCGCGCGCGCTGGAGCACGAGCTCACGCATCTCTCGCCCGACATCGGCGCGATCGTCTTGTCGAGCAGCAAGCCGGGCAGCTTCGTCAACGGCGTGGGCTTGATGATGGCCGGCGCCGTCCGCGCGCCAGGCGACGTCGCGCGTCTCACCGCGCCCGTTCGCAGCGCTTATCGCGCCCTCCGCGAATCGCCCGTGCCGACCATCGCGGCGATCCACGGTAACTGCTTCGGCTGCGGCGTCGAGCTCGCGTTGCAATGCCGTCATCGCATCGCCGTCGACGATGGACCGACCTGCTTCTACATGACGGAGATCGCGGACTACCTCTTCGTGCCGTGCTTCGGCGCGACCCAGGATCTGCCGCGCGTCGTGGGCCTCGATGCGGCGATCCGTCTGCTCGTCGGCGGCGAGCGATGGAGCGCGCGCGAAGCAGCCGCAGGCGGGCTCGTCGATCGCGTGGTGCCGGCGCGCGGCAGCGACGAAGCGATCCGTGCGATGGCGCTCGAAGCGCGCTCGGGTCGCATGCGCTCGCAGCGGGTCGTCGGGTTCGATCCGAGCTGTGCGCGTCGTGCGCGCGGCGCCGTCGCGCATCTGCCGGAGGCGCAACGGAGCGTGTCGGAGCGTGCGATCGATCTGCTGGAGCGCGGCGCTCTCGGGCAAGAGGCCTACGAGGACGAGATCGTCGCCGCGGAGCAATCCGTCGCACGTCCCGAGTCGAAGGCGGCGCAGGGATTCTTCTTCGTGCGTCAGATCGCGGCCGCGCGCGAGCGTCGCAGCCACGCGCCGCGCGTGACCTCGATCGTCGTCGCCGGGCTGCCCGTGCTGCTCGATGCGCTCGCGCGCAACGCGCCCGCGGATCTGCCAATCGCGATCGCGCCTGCTGCGAAGATGGATCCGAGCCGGCTGCTCGTCGCGTCCAGCGAAGGACCGGGCGTCGACGTCGTGCTGCGAACCGATGCGATGCCACCGCCGTCGCGCGCACGACTGCGCGCGTGGGCGCCGTTCCTCGCGCAAGGATCGCGGTTCGTGGAGATCGACGGGTCGTGTCTCGACGCGCCGACGTTCGCGCAGACGTTGCATCGAGCGGGCTTCGAGACGGCCACCACGAGCCCGCGCGCCGGCTTCGTCACGGAGCGGGTCGTGAGCGCGGTCCTCGATCCGATCACGCGCGCGCTCGAGCGCGGCGGGAGCATGCACGATGCGCAGGCGGCGCTCACGCGGCTCGGGATCGCGCGACCGTTGGGCTTGCTCGCACACGCCATCGGCTGGGAGCTCCCTGCATCGCTCGACGGAGTCGCCGAGAGCGACGTCGCGCTCGATCTCGCGCTCGCGGCGTCGCTCGTGGCCGTCACGGTCGACGTGCTGCGCGAGCGCGCCGTCTCGCATCCGGCGTGTCTGGACGTGGTCGCGCGGCATGCGATCGACTTCCCGCTCGCGCTCCGCAGCCTCACCTCGTTCGCGACGGTGCAGAGAGCTCGAACGCTGCTCGCGCGCGCCAACGAGATCGGTCCGTACGTCGAAAAGAACGTCCTCGCGTCGCTCGAGGCCCACGCGCGTGGAGGCCACGATGTCTGGTCCTGAGATCGAGCCGCTCGTCGCCGTCGTCGCCGGTGCCGCCGGAGGCATCGGAGCCGCGGTGGCAGCGCGTCTCGTGTCGCGCGGGATGCGGGTCGTCGCGATCGACGTCGATGCCGAGCGCCTCGCGGCAGCGTGTGGCGACGGGGCGGCCGGCCTGCATCCGCTCGTCGTCGACATCACGGATCCGATCGCCGTCGAGCGCGCAGCCGACGACGTCATGACCGCGCTCGGCCCGGCGGCCGTGCTGATCTCGTCGGCGGGCATCTTCGCGCGCACACCCGCGCTCGGCCCGAGCGAGGCGATGCGCAAGCTGCTCGCGGTGAACCTCGAAGGCGCCGTGCACCTCACGCGCGCGTTCGGCACGCACATGGCGAAGCGCGGCTACGGACGCATCGTGCACGTCGCCTCGATCGCCGCGTCCACCGGTGCGGCGACGGCTTCGGTGTACGCGGCGTCGAAGGCCGGGCTCGTCGCGCTCACGCGCTCGCATGCGCGCGAGCTCGCCGGCCACGGCATCGCCGTGAACGCAGTGCTCCCGGGCTACACGCGCACGGCGATGACGGCGCCCGACGAGGGGCTCCTCGACGTGTTCGTGGTGCCTCGCATTCCGCTCAAGCGCCTGGCGATGCCCGACGAGATCGCCGAGGTCGTCGCGATGCTCGCCACGTGCGAGACACCGTATCTGACGGGCGCCGCCATCGAGATCGACGGAGGTCTTCATGTGGGATGATCCGCCGACCGCCAGCCAGCGCCGCGGGCCCGCGACGGCCTCCTATTCGACCAAGCCGAGCAGACCAGCCGTCGAAGCATCGGCGTTCTTCCTCCCCGATCCGCTCGCCACGCTCGTCGAGGTCGTCGAGCGCCGTGCGGCCATGACGCCACGCGCGTCCGCGCTGCACGACGTGGCGCTCACGGGCACGACTCCGAGCGCACGCGCACTCTCCTTCTCGAGCCTCGCCTCGCGATCCGCCTCGGTCGCGGCCGCGCTCGCGCGCGCAGGCGTGAAGCCGGGCGATCGCGTGGTGCTCGCGATCGGTCGTCCCTCGCGCTTCGCCGAGGCGTTCGTCGGCGTGTTGCGCATGGGCGCGGTGGCCGTTCCGATTCCCCCGGCCGACGGCCTCGAGCTGCCGCGTGCCATCGCGGAGCGCATGCGCGCCGTGATCGAGGATGCCGCGCCGACCGCGTTCTTGTGCGACTCGTCGCGGAGTCTCGCGATCGCCAAGTCGGTGAGCGGCGGGATCATCGCGATCGACGTCACGGCCCTCGCGCCGAGCATGGCGCCGCGCCCGACGTCGAGCCCGAGCCTCGAGGACGTCGCGTTCCTGCAGTACACGTCGGGCAGCACCGGTCAGCCGCGCGGTGTCGTCGTCACGCACGGCGCGCTCGTCGACAACCTGCGCTGCATCACCGCGGCCGCGCGCTTCACGCCCGCGGATCGTTGCGTGTCGTGGCTCCCGCTCTTCCACGACATGGGTCTGGTCGGCGCGCTCTTGCTGGGCCTCTATCTCGGCAGCGATCCGCACCTGCTCGAGCCGCGCGCGTTCCTGATGCGGCCCGTCGTGTGGCTGGAAGCGATGTCGCTCTTCGCGGGCACGTTCACGGTCGCTCCGAACTTCGCCTACGCGCTCGCCGCCGAGCGTGTGAGCGGCGCGCAGTCGAAGGGCCTCGACCTCTCGCGCATGCGGCTCTTCTTCGACGGCGCCGAGCCCGTCGATCCCAAGACGATCGATGCCTTCGTCGCGCGCTTCGCGCCGCATGGGGTGCGTGCCGATGCGATGTACCCGGTCTACGGCATGGCCGAGGCGACGCTCGCGGCGAGCTTTCCGGTTCCGGGCACAGGCGCGCGATTCGACCGCATCGATCGCAACGTGCTCGCCGCGGATCGACGCGCGGTCCCTTCGAGCGCCGCCGACGCCTTGCACGTCGTCTCGCTCGGCAAGGCGATGCCCGGTCACACGATCACGATCCTCGATCCCGCCGGAGATCGCGCGCTGCGCGAGCGCGAGGTGGGCGAGATCGTGATCCGCGGCCCGTCCATCTCGCCGCGCTATCACGGCGAGCGCACCACCCGCGCGATGCTGCGTACCGGCGATCTCGGCTATCTCGCGAACGGCGAGCTCTACGTCGTCGATCGCCTCAAGGATCTCGTCATCGTGGGCGGGCGCAACTACGCACCGAGCGACATCGAGCGCGCGGCGGCGGCCGTCGACGGCCTCGTGCCCGGCGGCATGGCGGCGTTCGGCTCGCGCGCGCCCGCGGGCACGACCTCGGGCACCGAGTCGCTCGTGATCGTGGCGGCGATTCATCCGACGAGCTGGCGCACGAGCGAGGCGATCAAGAGCGACGTCGCCGCCGCGGTGCATGCACACGTGGGCCTGCGCCCCGCGCGCGTACTGCTCGTCGGCCCCGGCGAGCTGCCGCGCACGTCGAGCGGAAAGGTCCGACGCGCTGCGTGCAAGCGCGCCTTCGAAGAGAACCGACTGTCCGAGGCCGAAGGCCTCTTCGCGCGAGCGAGCCTGAAGCTCGCGCGCATGCGACGTCGCATCGGTGCGGCGCTCGCTCCCATCGGCCCACGTGACGAGGAGGTGACCCCATGAAGCGTACGACCCGAGCGATGTTGTCGGTCTCGCTGTCGATCGCGCTGTTCGCTGCGGCTCCCGCCGTCGGCGCACAAGACGACGACACCGATTGCTTCGAGGTCTTCGCGGACATCGATGCGCGCGTCACCGCGACGGACTGCACGAGCCCGGTCGGTCTCTGCACCGCGGGCACCCTCTCCGGTTTTCCGGGCGGCACGACGCGCTTCACCGCGCTCGGTCTCGGCGGCGCGCCGGTGGGCGAGGCGAGCATCGTGACGCCCGCGGCCGAGCCTGGCACGACGTGGTCGTACCGGGGCAATCTCGTCTACACGACGCCGCTCGGCGAGATCCACCTCGAGGACGTCGGCGTGCTCGACACCGTGCGGCACACGTACTCCGAGATGCAGCGCGTCGTCGGCGGCACGGGCCACTTCGCGAGCGCGAGCGGCGATCTCTTCTCGTACGGACACACGACGCCCGCTGGCGACGGATTCATGGGCCCGGTTCGTGGAAGCGTCTGTGTGCCGCGCGACCACCAGCGCCACCACGGACATCACTGAATCGTCTTCGTTCTCTCAACCCTCTTCACGGGGACGCGCGCGTGCCGGACACTCAGCAGTGGATGCGACCTTTCGCGCTCAAGACCGGCAACCAGGCGTTCAGCCTCGCGCCGGGCGCTTATCGAATCGGGCGCGGGCCGACGTCGGACATCCGGATCGACGATGCGTCGGTGTCGCGCTCGCATGCGACGCTGCGCGTGGATGCCTCGCGCGTGACCATCGAGGAGCGCGGATCGCGCAACGGTGTGCGCGTGAACGGGCAGATGCGACGCGGCGCGACGCCGCTCGAGCCGGGCGACAAGCTCCAGCTCGGCAACGTCGAGTTCGTGCTCGTCGCGTCGGATCCGATCCCCGACGTGGGCGCGTCCGCCGCCACACGGCCCCTGCCGAAGCTGCCGGAGCGAACCGACGATCCGACGTTGAGCGCCCGAGAGCGCGAGGTGCTGGAGAAGATCGCGCTCGGCGTGACGCAGCGCGAGATCGCGGAGTCGCTGGGCCTCAGCGTCAAGACGGTCGAGACCTATCGCGCGCGCATCGCCGAGAAGCTCGGCCTCGAGTCGCGCGCCGCGATCGTCGACTACGCGATCCGATCAGGCGTGCTTCGCGCACGAACGCGCTCGACGCCACCGCGCGCCTAGCTTCGGCGCCGCGCCACCTTCGGTGATCCGATCGGGCGGTGTGCCGGCGGCGATCAACGACTGGCGCACGGCCGCGATG
>CAYSCF010000105.1:12630-19524 GCA_964429305.1 uncultured Sandaracinaceae bacterium
GACCTATCGCTTGATAGGCTCATGCTCGGGCCATGCCCTCGCCGACCTCGATGCCGTTGGCCTCGCTCGCCGCGTGGGTGACGGCCAGCCTCGTGCTGACGACGGTGCTCTCGCTCGCGCTCGGTTTCGGCGTCGAACGGTCGGCACAGCGTGCGGGTCGCAAGATCCTCGACATGCCTCTCAAGCGCGGCCAGCTGCGGCACGAAGCGATCGGGACGCTGCTCTTCCACGTCGTCTTCGTCCCGCCGTTCGTGTGGGCGCTGCACACGGGCGCGATCCGCTTCTCGCCCGGCTGGCTCGCCAACGTCCTCGGCTTCGCCGTCGCCTGGTACGGCTTCGTCCTCTTCTACTACTTCTTCCATCGCTCGCTGCACCACCGCTCGCTCTTCTGGACCCATCGGTGGCATCACGAGTCGGTCGTGACGACGCCGATGTCGGGGCTCTCGATGCATCCGCTCGAGGCGATCGGATGGACGACGGCGATGCTCGTTCCCGCGATCTTGCTCGCGCGCTTCGATCTGCTCGGCGCCGGCGGCTGGCTCTTCTTCCTCGCCGCGCACTGGATCGGAAACATCGTCGGTCACGCGAACGCCGAGCTCTGGCCGATCCGATCGACGCGGCTCTCGACGTTGCTCGCGAGCAATCCGATCTCGTACCACTCGCTCCATCACGCCAGATTCGAGAGACACTACGGCTTCGTGATCGCCACGATGGATTGGGCGTTCGGCACCGAGTGGCCCGACTGGCTCGCCGTCCACCATCGCGTGCTCGAAGGTAAGCCGCTCAAGTCCCCGCGAGAGCGAGCGTGATCTCCTCGATGTGATCGCCCGGTGCCCAGTGCTCCGTCTCGGCGCGCCGCGCGAGCGCGACCATCGCCTCGTTGGCCGGCGTGGGGATCCCGAGCGCGTGGCCCATGCGCACGATCTCTCCGTTCAGCGCGTCCGTCTCGAGCGGCGTTCCGCGCGCGAGGCTCTGCCACGTCGATCCGCCACCGCGCTCGCCGTCGTCGTCGACGTTCGCGAAGCGCGCGCGAAGATCGTCGAGCGAGACCCAGTGCTCGCCACTCGCTGCGAGACAACGCTCGGCCTCGCCGATCAGCGGCGCGAGCCATGGGCGCTTCAGCGCGGCGCGTCCGCCGATCGCCTCGAGCACGTTGCCGAGGTTCGAGAGCAGCTTGCCGTACTTCCATGCGCGAATGTCCGCGGTCGCCCTCGCGTCGAATCCGGCGCCCGCGAGGTCGCGCACGATCTCTTCGGCGCGTGGCGAGGTGCCGGTCGGCCAAAGACCGAGCTCGAGCCCGCCGAGCGTCGTCTTCGAGTGGATCCGCACGACGCCCGGCTCGAGATGCGCGAGCGGCGCGAACACGACCAGGCCGAGCACTTCGTCGAATCGCTCGCTGGCGAGGCGCTCGTTCGCGACACCGTTCTGCGCGCAGACGATCGACACGTTCCGCTCGGCGATCGGTGCCAGCGCGGCGGCCGTGTCCTGCGACTTCGTCGCGACGATCACGATGCGATCGCGGAGCGCGACGTCACCCACGCTCGCCGTGACCGGCAAGCGCAGCACGTGCGTCTCTCGAGGCATCACCAGCGTGAGACCGCGCGCGCGTAGCGCGTCCAGATGTGCGCCGCGCGCGACCAACGTCACGTGGTGCCCCGCGAGCGCGAGACCGCCTCCGATCGCACCTCCGACCGCGCCCGCGCCGACCACGACGTAGCTCGTCATCGCCCGAACATGGGCTCGGGTTTGCACTAGAGTCGAGCCGTGACGCGATTCGTGGTCGTGACCGGAACGGACACCGGCGTCGGCAAGACCTACGTTGCCGCCGCGCTCACGCGCTTGCTCGCGCGCACGCAGCGCGTCGTGGCGATCAAACCGTTCGAGTCGGGGCTCACGGAGAACGAGCCAGGCGATGCGGAGCGGCTCGCCGAGGCGAGCGGTCAGACCGCGCCGCGATTTGCGCTGCGACGATTCGCCGCGCCGCTCTCACCGGCGATGGCCGCCGAGCGCGAGGGGCTCGCCATCGACTTCGATGCGGTGCTCGCCGAGATCCGCGCGCACGCAATCGGTGCCGACCTCGCGCTCGTCGAAGGCGCGGGCGGTCTTCTCTCACCGCTCACGTGGACCGAGGACGCGCTCACGCTCGCGGATGCTCTCGACGCGAGCATCGTGCTCGTCGCGTCCGATCGGCTCGGCACGTTGAGCGTCACGCACGCTGCGATCGAAGTACTGCAGGCGCGCGGACGATTGCCCGTGGCGATCGTGCTCAGCGCGCCGGCGGTGCCGGATGCATCGACGTGCGGGAATGCCTCGGCGCTCCGCAGGCGATTGGTTCCGTTCGGAGATGTGGCGCAACGGATCGTGGAGATCGGAAGGGATGCCGATGGTGCCGATGCGCTCGCCCCGTTGATCGGTTGGCTGTCGCACGGGCCTCGCGCGCGCTAGAAGCCCGCGTCTTCGAAAGGCTTCCATGATCCAGGTGCGCCGGTTCTCGATCTTCCTCCTTCTCCCGCTCGCTCTCGCCGCCTGCGGGACGAGCAGCGGCACCGACGCAGCGGTCTTTCCCGACGCCTTCGTCGCGCCCGACTTGGGCACCGACGCTGCGCCCGACATCGACGCCGATGAGCACGATGCGAACCTGCCCGACGCGAACCTGCCCGACGTCGGGCCCGTGGATGCCGGCACGGACGCGGCCACGACGTACTGCGTCGACACCGTCGATCAGACGCGCATCGGCATGGATCCGAGCATCGCCGACCTCGTCGGCAACTGCGGCTCGTCGAACTTCGGCCAGGAGCCGGCGACCAGGGACTGCATCCGGTCCACGAGCGGCTTGACGATGCAGTGCGCGGACTGCTTCGACATGGAGGTGCAGTGCGGTGTGATGCACTGCATCGGTGTGTGCGCCGGCGGCAACAGCCCGACCTGCCTCGCATGCCTGCACACGAATCACTGCGACTCGATCTTCGCGGCGTGTAGCGGCATCGCGCCTCCGTGATCGAGTGGAGTGGTCTGCAGAGCGGACTCGACGCAATTGCATCGGCTCGCCTTCGGCGAACGCTCGGGCCGGCTCACCCGATCCGATAGTCGCTCGCGTATCGGGCGTGCACCGCGCCATCCTCCAGCAGCCAGGGAAACTTGGCGGCGTGCTGGCGCGGTACGCGGACGGCGGAGCGTGGCGCGTGCGTCCCGAAGGCCACGTCCCAGATCGGCGTCGTGACACCGTGGTTCATGTCCGACTTGCCGAAGTGGTGGAGCAGATGATGCCGCCGCGCCCATCGGCCGTAAGCGTTGCGTGGCGCACGCACGTGGATGCGCCGATGGAGCACCTCGTAGTAGCCGTATCCGAGCAGCACGCCGAGCGGAACGCTGGTGCCGAGCGCGACGCCGACGATCATCGACGCGAGGCCCATGATCACCAGCAGCACCGGGATCGCGATGGCGACCTTGATCGACCAGTGCGCGAAGTAGTCGACCTTCGCGTGATGGAGAAGATGCTCCTTGGCCGTGTGTGCGCCGAGGATGCGGCGATGGAACACGAAGCGATGGATGGCGTACTCGAGAAGCGTCCAGAGGATCACTCCGACCACGAGACCGAGCGTGAACGAGGTCATGTCGCTTCCACCTTCTTGCTCACGAGCCGCGCGGCACGTGTGATCGCATCCTTGGCCTTCCTCGGATCCGCTCCCCAGCCGACGAGCAGCGTGCGTACGAGCTGATCGGCGAGCGCGTCGGCGCTCAGCCCGGGGATCTGCCAGCGCTCGAGCTTGCGCGTCTGCGCGATGCCGGTGAGCGACGCCCAGAGCACGAGTGCACGCTCGACATCGTTTCCCGCGTCGAGGGCACCGCTGTCTCGCGCGGTGGCGAGCTCGCGAACCGCCGTCGTACCGATGTCGAGCGCGAGCTGCAGGTTCGTCAGGCCATGGCTCGCATCGAGCACGTTCTCCGGATCGCCCATCATGCGCGAGAGCAGGCGCGCGTGGAGCGGTCGGCGCGCCGCCAGGGTCGCGTAGGTGCGTGCGACGAGCGCGATGCGCGTGATCGGATCGCTCGTGCGAGCGTCCAGGCAAGCGTGCAGATCGCCCGCGAGCGAAGCGATCACACGGCGCTGGAGCGCGGCGACGATCGCGTCCTTCGATGCGAAGTAGCGGTAGGTCGCGCCGACCGTGAAGCCCAGGTCCTTCGCGAGGCGCTGCATCGTGAGCGCATCGATGCCCTCGGCGCCGAGAATGGCCTCGGCGGTGTCGAGGATCCGCTGCATCGCGCTCTCTCGGCGGACCGCGCGCGGCGTCGGTGCCCTGTCGATCGAGTCGTGAACCACGCTTACAAAGTAAATGACGTTCACTGTTTGTCAAGTCGGCTTCCAACGAGGACGATCGAGGAATGCGGATCTCGCTCGTCCTGCTGGTGCTCCTGCTCGCCTCGCCTGCGGAAGCGCAGGTCCACCAGATGATCTGCTCGTCGATCGACGCGCCCGGCGTGTCGATCACGGCGTTGCCGGGCGGTCATCACCAGCTCCTGCTCGGCGCCTGCGGGCAGTATCTCGTCGCCCACGTCGGGCGCAGTGCGCACGGTCTCGCGCTGGTCGGCGACACGACGTTCACGTGGGGCGGCGCCTCCGCCACCCCGGCGCACGGCACGCAGCCCGACAACATGATGACGATGCGTCCAATCGTCACCGACCTCGCGGGTGGCGCGGAAGCCGAGCTCGCGCTCGGATTCTCCCAGTTCTCTTCGCACGGGGGTGGGCGCGGCGGCGGTGTGTACCTCGTACCGATGCACGACGACGGCACGTTCGGACGTGCGACGCACCCATTTCGCGGCACCACACGCGCGCTCACGCAGTACGACGCCGATGCCGATGGTCGACAGGATCTTGTGGTCATCGAGAACGGCGAGCCGTACACCGGACATCGCGGCGCGGCCTCGATCTACGTGCGCGGCCGTCGCGCGCATCGGCTCGCCGACGTCGTCATGGCGCCGATCTTCGCGACCGTGCTCGGCAGCGGGCCGAGCGCACAGCTGCTCGTCGCTGCGCAGGGCTACACCGGCGAGACGGACGCGACCTCGTCCCCGCCGAGCCTCGCGGTCGCGGCCATCAGTGGCAGCGCACCGACCGTCTCGCCGCTCCCGCACGACGGCTGGAGCAGCACGTTCGGCGACTTCGACGCCGATGGACAGGTGGACATCGCGTTCGCGGGAAGCGAGGGAATCTATCTCGCGACGCCGGGGCTCTCGCGCGTTCGCACGGTCGACACCCAGGCCACGCGCGCGCTCGGTGTCGTCGACCTCACGGGCTCGGGCACGCAGGCGCTCGCGTTCTGCACGAACGATCACTTCCGCGTCGCGACGTGCGATCAGTCGCGCTGCTGGTCGGTGCCCTGGCTCGGCGCGAGCTGCGAGTCGTTCGCCGACGTGCTCATCGCGGACTTCGACGGCGATGGCACGCGCGAGATGCTGATGGCGAACCGCGAGCACTATCAGGACGACGAGAACCGCAGCGCGGTGTGGATGACGTTCATCCCGGCCCCGGCGATGCACACCGGCACACGCGTGGTGGAAGAGCCGTTCGTAGCCGGACCGACGACCGCTCTGCGATAGATCACGCGTTGGATCTCTGCGGGAGTGCTCGCCGAGGGCGAGCCGACACAATTCGTGTCGGGTCCGCTTCGCGGACCACTCCGGCAGAGATCTCGGGCACTCTGCTCGGCCATGAGCGAGCATTTCGACGTCGTGATCATCGGGAGTGGGGCGGGCGGCGGAACGCTGGCGTGGAAGCTCGCGCGCGCGGGCCTCAAGATCGCCATCGTCGAGCGCGGCGACTTCGTCCCGCGCGAGAAGCAGAACTGGGATCCGCGCTCGGTGAACGTCGAGGGGCGCTATCACACGAAGGAAGTCTGGCGTGACGGAGACGGCAAGCCGCTGCATCCGCACACTTCGTACAACGTCGGAGGCAACACCAAGTTCTACGGTGCCGCGCTCTTCCGACTCCGAGAGAAGGACTTCGGCGAGATCCAACACCACGGCGGCGTCTCGCCTGCATGGCCGATCTCGTACGCAGATCTCGCGCCGTACTACGACGAGGCCGAGCGCCTCTATCACGTGCATGGCGCGCGCGGAGAGGACCCCACCGATCCGCCCGCCGGCCCGTTCCCGTATCCGGCGGTGAAGCACGAGCCCGCGATGCAGGCGCTGAACGACGACTTCGCCGCGCTCGGTTTGAAGCCGTTCCACGTGCCGCTCGGCGTGATGCTCGACGAGTCGAGCCCGAACACGAGCAAGTGCATCAAGTGCAACACGTGCGACGGCTTTCCCTGCTTGCTCAAGGCCAAGGCCGACGCGGCCACGTGCTGCATCGAGCAGATCCTCGACAACCCGAACGTCACGCTCTTCACGAACACGAAAGCGGAGCGCATCGAGACCGACGAGACGGGGCGCGTCGCCAAGCGCGTCGTCGTCACGAGACACGGCGAGACCGCATCGATCGAGGGCGACGTGATCGTCGTCGCCGCCGGCGCGATCAACTCTGCCGCGCTGCTCTTGCGATCGAAGAGCGCCCAGCATCCCGGCGGCCTCGCCAACGGGAGCGACGTCGTGGGCCGCCACTACATGGGCCACCTCAACTCGGTGCTCATGGCGATCAGCAAGGACGTCAATCCGACCGTGTTCCAGAAGACGCTCGGCGTGAACGACTTCTACTTCTCGGGCGGTGACGAGTTCCCGCATCCGATGGGGCACATCTCGTTCGTCGGAAAGCTCGACGGCGTCACGCTCAGCGGCGGCGCTCCCGCGATCGCGCCGGGCTGGACGCTCGACATGATGGCGGGCCACTCGTTCGACTTCTGGCTCACGAGCGAGGATCTGCCTGATCCCGACAACCGCGTGACGGTGAAC
>CAYSCF010000106.1:0-19504 GCA_964429305.1 uncultured Sandaracinaceae bacterium
TCCACGTCCCCCAGCTCGTTGCGAGATAGCCAAGTGGAAAGGCAGCGGCTTGTTAAGCCGAAGATCGCAGGTTCGATCCCTGCTCTCGCAGTTTGTCTGGAAGCTCTTACGCTGTACGAGGCCGAAGAGGCGAGGCAACCGGCTGTGACCCGGTCGAAGAGGGTGCGAGTCCCTCCGTACAGATGTTCGATCCAGAAGCTCAGTCAGTCGGGCACCGGTCCAACACACCGGAGGCGCGTGGGTGCGAATCCCACCTGGACCATCGCCGCTCGAACGTAGGTGGCGACGTACCCGCCCTGTAAGCGGGAGAGGCGAGAGCCTCGTCTCGCGAGCGGCTCTCGAGAGAAACGTTCTTCGTTTGCACTTGCGGACGATCCGGGGGGGTCCCGGTGCCTCCATGCCAAGGAGGACCCTGCGAGCTCGACTCTCGCCGTCCGCTCTTCACCAGATCTTCCACCAGGGGCGCGGCCTGGCGATCTCCAGTCCTTCGGCGCTCCCGCTTCGATCGAATCGCCGAGCATCTCGAGCGCGACGTCCGAATCGAGCGTGGCGACGCGGTGCATGCGCCTCCGTACGCTCTCGAGCCAATCGTCGGAGGACTCGAACCGGAGCACCGTCTCGCGATCGGCGTCCACCACGAGGTGAGACGGGGGCTCGTCCGCAGACGCGGCATGGGCGCGAGCCTAACGCGGCAAGCGCTCGAGGCGGAGCCCACGTTATCGCGCCTCGCGCGGTTCTCGTGGGCACGACCGTGCGCGACGCGCTGAACACAGCCCGATCGTCGGAGCGCGCCAACTGAGATGGCGTCGGCGAGCCGAGCTCTCCGCGCGATCGCTGGCGCGACGCCGCGGGCGTTCCTCGGCGAGCTGCGCGCGGCTTCGTCGATCGGGTAGAGCTCAGCTCTCTTCGAGCGTCTCGGTCACGCTGGGGCCATGCCGGCCCGCGCGGCGCACCATGCGATCGAGCGGCAGGTACGTGCCGAACACGACGTCCCAGAGCGGCGACGTGATGCCGTATCGCGCGTTCGGCGAGTCGTGGTGATGGAGCATGTGATAGCGCTTGAGCCAGCGACCGATTCCGCCCCTCGGCTGGAAGTGATGCGTGTAGTAGTGCGTCCAGTCGTACGCGACGTAGCCGGCCGCCGTTCCGGCGTACACCGGAAGCCAATAGGGCCCGAGGACGAGATACCAGACGAGCGCGATGACCGCGGCGATCGGCCAGATCGCGATCGGCGGGAGCACCAGACGCATCGGGTCGTCCATGTACTCGTGGTGATAGCCGTGCATGAGGAAGACCCTCAGGCGGCCTTCCGGGCTCTTGGCGTCGTAGTGGAACGCGTAGCGATGCAGCGTGTACTCGATGAGGGTCGTCGTGAGCACGCCTGCGTGGAACAGGCCGACGCCGGCGAGGCCGAAGCCGACGATCCCGCGGTACAGACCGAGCGCGACCACCCAACCGAACCAGAGACCTGGCGTGATCGGATGAGCGCGCGCGAGCCAGCGCTCGACGAACGGATTCTCGAAGACCCGCATGCTCGCGGGCCGTTTGCCGCGGCGTCCGTCCGGGCGTGCCTCCGGCTCCGGCATGTGTCCTTCCGCCGCTTCGCGGCACTCCTGCGTCAACGCGAGCCAACCCATGATCCGTTACCTTTCCTCGAAGCGACTCAGAGCGCGCACGCGATCGTCTCCGGCTCCGATGCGGCGCGAGCACCGTCGGGCAGATCGGCGCCGGAGAGGACGAGCTCGATCCGCACCGGCGTTCCGCACGGCACGATGTCGCAGCCCGTGAGCCCGGACGGTCCGACCAACGTGCCGGCGAGCTCGGTGAAAGACGCCGTGCGCGTCTGGCCGGGTGCGAGCGCGGGCAAGTCGATCGGATCGATCGAGAACGTCGCGAGCGTGTCGCCCCCGAGCAGCCGCACGACCAGGCCCTGGCCGACGTGGATCGCCCCGATGGGAACGGCGCCGGTGTTGGTCACGACGACCGAGCCTGCCAGCGCGAGCGGATCCGCGCCGCCGACTGGCATGCAGTCGCGCGTCAGCGTGCTCACCATCGTCATCGAACGGAACGAGACGCCCGCGTCGCTTCCACCATCGATCGACGCGGCATCGATCGCGCTCGATGTGTCCGTGCATCCGACGAGCGCGAGCGCCGCGGCGAGCGAGACGAGATGAAGCGGGGGCGACATCAGTGCGAGGGCCGCGCGAGGCTCTCGGGCGCGACCCAGTAGATCGCATCGCCGGTGTCGTCGGCGACGAACATACGTCCGTCCGGCCCGAACGCGACGTCTGCCGGCCGCAGCATCCGCCCAGCGCTCGCGTTGGCGGGACCGAAGCCACCGAAGAAGAGCGTGAAGCTCGATTGCGGTACGTGCGTCGTCGGATCGGTCGGAGTGCAGTACACGCCTTCACCGACCCACGGCGGCGTCGAATAGAAGCTGCCGTGTTGCGCGATGCAGAGCACGCCGTTCATCGCGCCGTCCCAGAGCCCGCGCTCCCAGTCGAAGCCGAAGGGCGAGTTTCCGAGCGGGATGACGACTTCTTCCGCCGTGATGCTGCCGCAGCTCGCGCTCGGTGTGGCTGGAAGGCCCGGTCCCGCGCAGCACGGATATCCGTAATCGGTGCTCGGATGGATGACGAAGAGCTTCTCGCGCGCGCCGTACGAGGCGCCTCCGTCGTCTCCCATCTCGGCTGCCATGCAGAGCTCGCCGTCCGCACGGCAGCGGAGCGACATCGGGTTGCGCAGACCGACGGCCATCATCGATGGATCGCCGCTTCCGAGCGCCGCGACGTAGCCCGCGTCGGTCGATGGGCACGATGCGTTGAGCACGCCGTTGGACACGTACATCGTGCCGCTCGCCGTGCGCGCGAGGCCGTGCGTCCAGCGGCCCGGCGTGGGGATCGTGGCGACGATCTCGGGCGCGCCGCTCGCCATGCGCTGCCCATCGGCGTACGAGACGCGCGAGACGCTCGTCATGGTCGTGAAGTAGAGCGCGTCCGTCGTGAGCACGAGGCCGTGCACGTCCGCGACCCCCGAGAGGAACGTGTGGACCTCGGCGACGCCATCTCGATCGTCGTCGGAGAGCACGAGGATGGCGCCCGGTCCGCCGCTCGCGCCGCCGGGCGTCGGTGTCGATGGCGCGCTCACGAAGAGATCTCCGTTCGGTGCCACCGCGAGCACGCGCGGCTCCATCACCGGTGAGTGCGCGAGCACTCCGTCGGGCGAGCCGGCGAAGAGACGCGCGCAGTACCCGGCCGGGAGCATCGCCTGCGAGATGGGCGTTCCGACCGAGCACCACGTGCTGCCCGGCGGCACTGCCGTGTCGTGCGACGCGTCGATCGGCGGCGTCGGGCTCGTGCACGCCAAAAGCGAGAGAAGGAGAGCCGGAGCCGTACGCCGCATCCCGCAGGATGGGCGAGCCGCTACGGGAGCGAGTTGATCTGCGTCAATCGAGCTGGCTGTCATCGCTGCGCACCTGCTGCAATCCACTCGTGAACGACCGTCGCCTCCGAGAGATCGAACCCCTCGGAGATCGGCGAGAGCGGCGGCATGCGCACGCCGCAAGCGTCGTTCGCATCACAGCCCGGCAGCTCCGCGAAGCATCCGTCGAGCTTCAGCCAGAGGAAGCTCCGCTCGGGATGGCCGGGATCGACGCGCGGCAACGCTTCGAATCCGATCGAAGGATGCCCGACGAGATCGGCGTAGACGGAGCCGCCCACGAGCGCGAGCCCACCTCGTCCACCTTCTCCGTGACAGGCAGATCCGGCGGCACAGCGGCGGACGAAGAGGGCCTGCACCTCGGCGAAGGTCGGGACGACTCCTGCATCCCCGCTCTCGATTCCGCAGTCGAGGTCGACGGCGGCATCGGGGGTCGCGACGACGTGGCTGCATCCGAGAAGCAAAACGAAGGCGATCATCGAACAGGACCGAAGCACACGGCTTCCGCTACGCACCGCGCGCGACCTCGCATGACGGAAAACGCACACGTCCGATCGTTCGGTGAGCAGACGCGCGCTCGCGTGTGCGTTCCGTACGCGACGCGCCACGATGGGCCGCAGATGAGCTCTCTCGCGATCGAGCCACGCGCACGACGCGCATCGGGTCGCGCATGCATCGATTGCCCCGCGTCGCGGACGCAGTGTTTCGTCGGCGCCGTCGGTGCCGGCGCGTCCTCTTGCCGCTGGGTGAAGTGCACGTTGAGCGCGCGCGCGCCGATTCCGGCGTCGTGGGCGCGCGATCATGCGATCGCGCTGGTCCGACGCGGCGTGCTCGTGCGTACGCGCTCCGGCAAGCAGGGCGCGACCGTTGCGATCGATTGCGTGGGCCCCGGCGCGGGCTCGCCGCTCGCCGCGGCGCGAGACGACGTGGGCTACGCCGCGACCGATGCGCTGGTGTGCCTCTATCCGCGCGTGGGAATGGACGATGCGCTCACGACGGAGCGCGGGACGGCGCGAGACGCGATCACGCTGATCTCTCGCGCGCTCGATCGCGTCGAGCGCCTCGCTCAGGCGCGTGGAGGAGCGACGCTCGACGCGCGCGTGGCGAGCGTCATCGCCGTCATCGCCGAGACATCGTCACCACCGCATCGACGCGAGCGCCTTCCGTCCGGTCTCCAGCAGCGGGATCTCGCGCGTCTCGCCGGCGTTCGCCACGAGTCCTTCTGCCGTGCGCTGGGCAGGCTCGAGCGCTCGGGGATCGTTCTTCGCGAGACCGACGGGCTCTGGATCCGCGATCACGAAGCGCTCGTCTCGTTCGGGGAGTGACGAGCGTCGGGACGGCGCGGAACGTGCTCATCGTCGAGTCGATGACACTCTCTCGCTGCTTGGTCCGACGACGCGCAAGGTCTGCGTGTCGTGCTGCAAGCGCTGCACGCGCCGAGGCGACGTCGTGATCGCGGCGAAGCGCTGGCGAACGCTCGACGCGAACGAGGCCGTCGCCGACGTCGCCTACCGGCTGAGCGAGGTGATCGCGATCTATCCGATCACGCCGGCCTCCGTGATGGGCGAGCACGCCGATGCGTGGTCGGCCGATCGCCGCAGCAATCTCTGGGGCGCGGTCCCCGAGGTCGTCGAGATGCAGTCCGAGGGAGGCGCAGCCGGCGCGGTCCACGGCGCGCTGCAGGCAGGCGCGCTCACGACGACGTTCACCGCGTCGCAAGGGCTGCTGCTCATGCTCCCCGATCTCTTCAAGATCGCCGGTGAGCTCACGTCGTTCTGCATGCACGTCGCGGCACGCACGGTCGCGACGCATGCGCTCTCGATCTTCGGCGATCACTCCGACGTGATGGCCGCGCGCAGCACCGGGATGGCGCTGATCGCATCGGGATCCGCGCAAGAGGCGCAAGACCTCGCCGCGATCGCCCACGCCGCGACGCTGCGCGCGCGCGTGCCCGTCCTTCACTTCTTCGACGGCTTCCGCACCTCGCACGAGATCACCAAGGTCGTGCCGCTCGACGACGAGACGCTGCGATCTCTCGTCGATGCCGATGCGATCCGTGCGCATCGCGCCCGCGCGCTCGATCCCGATCGCCCCGTCGTGCGCGGCACGTCGCAGAACCCCGACGCGTACTTCCAGTCGCGCGAGGCGATCGAGCCGTTCTACGCGCGCTTCCCGGCCGTGCTCGACGAGACGATGGCGCGCTTCGCGGAGCTGACGGGACGACGCTATCGGCCCTTCGACTACACGGGCCATCCCGAGGCCGAGCGCGTGATCGTGATGATGGGCTCGGGCGCGCAGTGCGCTCACGAGACCGTCGAGCATCTCGCGCAGAAGGGCGAGCGGGTGGGCGTGCTCGAGGTGCGGCTCTTTCGGCCGTTCTCCGTCGCGCACATGCTCGCCGCGTTGCCGGCATCCGTGCGCGCCATCACCGTGCTCGATCGGACGAAGGAGCCCGGCTCGTCGGGCGAGCCGCTCTTCCAAGAAGTGACGTCCGCGCTCGTCGAGGCCGTCGCGATGGGCGCGCGCAGCTCGCTCCCGCGACTGTCGGGCGGTCGCTACGGGCTCGCGTCGAAGGACTTCACGCCCGCGATGGCGAAGGCCGTCTTCGAAGAGATGCTGCACGAGACACCGAAGCGACGATTCACCGTCGGCATCCGCGACGACGTGTCGGGCTCGTCGCTCGCGTTCGATGCGAGCTTCGATCTCGAGCCCGACGACGTGTCGCGTGCGCTCTTCTTCGGCCTCGGATCGGACGGAACCGTCTCGGCGAACAAAGCGACGATCAAGATCATCGGCGAGGAGACGCCGCTCTTCGCGCAAGGGCACTTCGAGTACGACTCGCGCAAGGCCGGCTCGACGACGATCTCGCACCTGCGCTTCGGGCCGCGCCCGATCCGATCGACGTATCGCGTCTCGCGCGCGCAGTTCATCGCCGTGCACGATCCCGAGTTCCTCGAGCGGCGCGACGTGCTCGGGGCGGCGATGCCGGGATCGACGGTGCTGCTCAACACGTCCGTCCCGCCCGAGACGGTGTGGTCGACGCTGCCGCGCGAGGTGCAGGCGAGGCTCGCCCTGCAGCGATGCCGGCTCTTCGTGATCGACGGCTACGGCGTCGCCGAACGATCGGGGCTCGCGCGGCGCATCAACACGGTGATGCAGATCTGCTTCTTCGCGCTCTCGAAGGTCATCCCGATCGAGGAGGCGATGCAGCACGTGCGGCGATCGATCGAAGAGACGTGGGGACGCCGAGGCCCCGAAGTGGTCCAGCGAAACCTGGCGGCGATCGAGGCGACGCTCTCGTCGCTGCACGAGGTCGCGGTGCCGGAGGCCGCAACGTCCGAGCGACGGCGCCTGCCGGTCGTGCCCGCCGGTGCGTCCCACTTCGTGCAGCGCGTGACGCGCCTCTTGCTCGAAGGCCGCGGCGACGAGCTGCCGGTGAGCGCGTTCCCTCCGGACGGAACGTGGCCGACCGGGACGAGCAAGCTCGAGAAGCGCGCGCTCGCGATCGCGATCCCCATCTGGCAGCCCGACCTCTGCGTGCAGTGCAACTTCTGCTCGATGATCTGTCCGCACTCGGCGATCCAGACGAAGGTGTTCGATCCGGCGCAGCTCGCGAAGGCGCCGAGCGGATTCCGCTCCGTGCCGGAGGACTTCGAGCCCGCTCTCGCGAAGATGCACTACTCGGTGCAGGTCGCGCCCGAAGACTGCACGGGCTGCGGCCTCTGCATCGAGGTCTGTCCGGCGAAGGATCGCCTGCAGCCGCGTCGCAAGGCGCTCGTCTCCGAGCCGCTCGCCGATCATCGTGAGGTCGAGCGCGACGCGTTCGCGTTCTTCGAGACGCTCCAGGCGGCGCCGCTGGCCGCGTTCCCGATCGACAAGCGCACGGCGGCGCTCCGTCTTCCGCTCTTCGAGTTCTCCGGCGCCTGCGCAGGCTGCGGCGAGACGCCTTACATCCGTCTGCTCACGCAGCTCTTCGGCGATCATCTGTTGATCGCCAACGCGACCGGTTGCTCGTCGATCTACGGCGGGAACCTGCCGACGACGCCGTACACGAAGAACGCCGAGGGTCGCGGGCCCGCGTGGTCGAACTCGCTCTTCGAGGACAACGCCGAGTTCGGGCTCGGCATGCGCCTCGCGGTGGACGTGCGCGCGGAGCGTGCGCGCGTCGCGCTTCGTGCGATGGCGCCGAAGCTCCCGCCGGCGCTCGCCGATGCACTGCTGGAGACGGGCGAGGGCGAAGCGTGGCTCGAGGCGCAGCGCCAGCGCGTGGCGGAGCTCGACGCGCTGCTCGCGACCGACGCGTCCGTCGATGCGCGTGCGCTCCGCGAGGTCGCCCCGGCGCTCGTCCCCCGCAGCGTGTGGATCGTCGGCGGCGACGGCTGGGCGTACGACATCGGCTATGGCGGGCTCGATCACGTGCTCGCCTCGAACAAGAAGGTGAACGTCCTCGTGCTCGACACCGAGGTCTACTCGAACACCGGCGGCCAACAGTCGAAGGCCACACCGCTCGGCGCTTCGGCCAAGTTCGCGACCGCCGGCAAGGCGACGCGCAAGAAAGATCTCGGCCTGCTCGCGATGAGCTACGGGCACGTGTACGTCGCGCAGGTCGCGATGCAGGCGCGCAGCGCGCAGACGGTGGAGGCGTTCCTCGAGGCCGAGCGTTACCCCGGTCCATCGTTGATCATCGCGCACAGCCCGTGCATCGCGCACGGCTACGATCTCGTTCAGTCGGCGACGCAGCAGAAGCGCGCGATCGACAGCGGGATGTGGCCTCTCTATCGCTTCGATCCGCGACGCGCCGCGCGAGGCGAGGCGCCGCTGACTCTCGACTCGGGCGCGCCGAAGCTCGACGTCGCCGCGTTCATGGGAAGCGAAGCCCGCTTCCGCATGGTCGAGCTCCGGTCGCCCGAGCGCTACGCGATGCTCGTCGACGCGGCGCGCGAAGGCGTCCGGCAGCGGCGTGGTCTCTACGAGCAGCTCGCGCAGATCCACGTCCCCGCGGCGAAGGAGAAGCCCCATGGTTGATCTGTCCACCACGTGGCTCGGCCTCTCGCTGCGCAGCCCCTTCGTCGTGTCTGCGAGCCCGCTCTCGCGCGATCCGAGCGCGATCGCCGCGGCCGTCGGCGCGGGCGCGGGCGCCGTCGTGATGCACTCGCTCTTCGAAGAGCAGCTCGTGCACGAGCAGATGGCGGCCCATCGCTTCCTCGACGCGCGTCTCGACATGGATGCCGAAGCGCAGAGCGTCGCGTCGGGCGCCTTCTCTCTCGATGCCGAGCCCTACCTCGCCGAGCTCGCGCGGCTGAAGAAGAGCGTCGACGTCCCGGTGATCGCGTCGCTCAACGGCACGACGCCCGGCGGCTGGACGCGGTACGCCAAGCGGCTCGAGGCCGCGGGCGCCGACGCGCTCGAGCTCAACCTCTACGAGGTCGCGACCTCACCCGACGAGAGCGGCGCGGCCGTCGAGCAGCGACAGCTCGAGGTGGTCCGCTCGGTCGTCACGTCGGTGAGCGTGCCCGTGAACGTGAAGCTCACGTCCTTCTACGCGTCGGTGCCCGCGTTCGTCCGGAGCCTCGAGCAGGCGGGCGTCGGCGGCGTGTCGGTCTTCAATCGTTTCTACCAGCCCGACGTCGCGCTCGAGACGCTCGACGTCGATCGTCGGCTGGTGCTCTCCACGCCGGCCGAGCTCCCCTTGCGTCTTCACGCGCTCGCCGTGCTCTGCCCGACGACGACGCTCTCGCTCGGGTGCACGGGCGGCGTCCACTCGGGCCTCGATGCGGCGAAGGCGATCCTGAGCGGCGCGCACGTCGTGCAGCTCGCCTCCGTGCTCCTGCAGCACGGGCCCGCGCACGTCGCCGTCTTGCACGCGGAGCTCGCGAGCTGGCTCGATGCGAAGGGATATCGGTCGAGCGCAGAAGCGCGCGGCGTGCTCGATCTCCGCTCGGCGCCGGACCCGCACTCGTGGGAACGCCTCAACTACGCGCGGATGCTCGAGGGCTGGCGTCCGCGCGAAGGTGCGACGACGCGCGGAGCGTGATCAGTGCGCGATCGCGCTGCCGTATCTCGCGCCTGACGCGCCGATCGTCGTCCACACCGCGGTCGTGCTCACGGCGGTCGCGGTGCCTGGGTAGATCATCGCGCGGCCACCGGGGAAGTCGCCCGGCACGCCGACCATCACGTCGGCGCGTCCGTCGCGTGTTACGTCGCCGATGCCTGCGACTGCGCCGCCGAACTGTTGACCGCCGGAGCTCGCGCTCCCGCTCACGGTCCACACGACCGTGGTCCCGAGCCCGCCCGGCGCACCGAGGTAGACGAACGCCGCGCCGCCGGAGGTCGTGTCCGAGGGCGCGCCGATGATCACGTCCGCGTATCCGTCGCCGTTCACGTCGCCCGCGCTCGCGAGGGCCTCTCCGAACGCCACGCGCATCGCGCTCCCGGTCTGCGACCACACCGGGCTGCCCGGAATGCCGGATGCGCTCCCCAGATAGAGGTGCGCCTGTCCCGTCGCCGTCGTGAACATCGGCTCGCCCACGAGCAGGTCCGCATATCCGTCGGCGTTCACGTCTGCGCACGCGACGGCGTCGCCGAACTCCGCGCCGGTCATCGACGTCGCCGGCGGGATGAGCGTGCCGCTGCCGAACGGCAGACCGGTCGCGCTGCCGTAATAGACGTAGACGCCGCCGCCGCCGCTGTTGCCGGGGATGCCGGCGAGCACGTCGGTGTATCCATCGCCGTTCGCATCGCCGCTCGACACGCTCCGCCCGAGGTACCAGGGGAACGAGGAGCTGAAGCCCGTGTACGCGCGATCCGGAATCGGGTTCGTCGACGGCCCGTTCGCGCTGCCGTACCAGAAGTAGAGAGCGCCTGCGCCGCCGTTGCTCGAGGGCGCGCCGATGCCGACGTCGGCGTAGCCGTCGCCGTTCACGTCGCCCACGCCACTGACCGCCTGGCCGAACGAGCCTGCGGTCGTAGGAACGCTCGCGCTCCACGAAGGAGACGTGGAGAGCCCGGTCGCGCTGCCGAAGTAGATCTGCGCGCCGCCGCGACCGTTGCGAGGCGTGCCGACGATCAAGTCGGCGTAGCCGTCGCCGTTCACGTCGCCTGCGCTCGCGACGGACGAGCCGAGCCCCGTGCCGCCTGCGTCGGTGATCGTCCACGTCGCCGCGGTCGCGAGCCCGGTGGTGGTCCCGAGGTACACGAGCACCGAGCCCGGCGGAGTGCTGCTGCCGCCTGCCGCACCGACTGCGACATCGCTCAGGCCGTCACCGTTCACGTCGAGCGTCGAGCCCCACGACGCGTCGATCGGCGCCGAGCGCACGCCGACGGTGAACGACCACGTCGGTCCCGCGAGCGTCGTCGAGACCCCGGGATGCAAGCGCCAGAACACGACCCCGATCGGAAGATCCGCGCTCGGCGCGAACGAGGTGCCGCTCGCGACGTGCGTCGAGCTGATGACGCTCGTGCACGCGCGATTCGTGCAGAGATCGACGGTGGTGTCGGCGATGCCCGTCGCGGCGACCCATCTCAGCGTGGGCCGACGCGAGGTGACCGTGCCGGTCGAGAGCGGGGCGAGCGGTCGCGGAACGGGCGAGCACGTGGCGCCCGATGCGGCGTAGCCCGGGTCGCAGCGGAAGCCACAGCTCGTTCCGTCGCACGTCGCGCTGCCGTGAGCCGGCGACGCGCACGCGGTGCACGAAGGACCGCACGCATACGGCGCGTCGGTCGGAGGGCACTGCCCGCCGCAGAGGTGATAGCCGGAGTAGCAGGTGAACCCGCAGGTCGTGCCATCGCACGTGGCCATCGCGTTCGTCGGGTAGCTGCAGTAGCTGCACGACGATCCGCACGTCGCCGGGCTGCCGTTGGACGCGCACGTGTTGCCGCAGAGGTGCGTTCCGCCCGGGCACGAGGTGCCGCAGCTCGTTCCGTCGCACGTCGCGCTGCCGCCGGTCGGCGCCGCACACGCCGTGCACGACGCGCCGCACGAGCTGGTGCTCGTGTCGGCGACGCATGCGCTGCCACAGAGGTGCGTTCCGCTCGGGCACGCGGTGCCGCAGCTCGTTCCGTCGCACGTCGCGCTGCCGCCGGTCGGCGCCGTGCACGGCGTGCACGAGGTGCCGCACGTCATCGGATCGCTCGAGGGCACGCAGGCGCTGCCGCAGAGATGATCGCTCGATGCGCATGCGGTGCCGCACGTCGAGCTCGCACACGTGGCGCTCCCGTGATCGGGAGCCGGGCACGCGTTCGTGCAGCTGCCGCAGTGCGCGGGATCGGTCGTGGTGTCGACGCACGTCGTGCCGCACCGCGTGGGCGTCGCGCCGCCGCAGCCCGATGCGCAAGCGTAGGTGCCGGCTGCGCCCACGGAACAGAACGGCGCGGGCTCGCTGCATGCGATGGCGCAGTCGCCGCAGTGTGCGGGCATCGTGATGTCGGTCGCGCAGCCATCGAGCGGATCGACCGTGCAGTTCGCATGGCCCGTCGTGCATGCGCTCGCGACGTCGCACGCACCGCCGGTGCAAGTGACGCGCGCGCCGTCGACGCCTGGCAGCATCGTGCAGTCGACGTCGCACGCGCCGCAGTGATGTGCGTCGTGCGAGAGATCGACGCAGCTCGCGCCGCACAGGGTCTCGCCTGCCGAGCAAGAAGCCGCCGCGTCGATCCCGACGTCGCTCGCGTCGATCTCGGTCCCCGCGTCCGCCGCATCGTCGGTCGCGGCGGCATCGTCGATTCGCCACGCATCGGCGCGCGCATCCGGCATCGCGGCGTCGCGACCTCCATCGCCGACGCTTCCGTCCGCGCCCGAATCGGCGCCGACCACCATCGCGTCCGTGTCCGTCGTCGGCGCCGCACAGCCGAGCGCCAGCACGAGAGAGAAGAAGGAGAGAGCGCTCGCGGACCGCATCATGGCGCCGCCCGGATTCACGATGCGTTCCACACGGCTTTTCAGCGTCAGATGTCTCGTTCTCTCGCCGGACTGTGGTGCGCGGCACCACGATCGCAGGCTTCGCGGCCCACACGTGCGTTACGCTGAAGTCCTCATGCGTGCGCGGTCCATCCTCTCGCCATCGCTCGCGGTCGTGCTGCTCGTCTCGTGTGGCCCGGCGCCGGCCGCCGGCTACGAGGAAGAGATCCGGAGCACGCACGACGCCGCGCCCGGAGTGACTCGACGCTCGCGCGCGCGGCCCCATGCTTGAGCGGACGCGGACCGCGTGGTAGCCGCGACACACCAAGAACCGTCCATGGCCAACTACGACCTCCGCACATACGAGTCGATCCTCGAGATGCTCTCGAGCGTCGACAATCCCACCCCGATCGTGCGTCTTCGACGGGTGATCCCGTTCGAGCACACGCGCGTGTACGCCAAGCTCGAGTGGTACAACCCGTTCGGTGCCGTCAAGGATCGCGTCGCCGCGAACCTGATCGGGGACGCGGAGCGCCGCGGCGAGCACCTCGAGAATCTGGTCGAGCCGACGTCCGGCAACACGGGCATGGGCCTGGCCATGATGTCGAACGCGCGCGGCTATCACTTCACCGCGACGCTCTCGAACGCGATCCCGCTCGAGAAGCGCGCCGCGCTTCGCCTCTTCGGAACGAACCTCGTCGAGCTGAACGACGATCTCTGTCCGATGCCGGGCCAGCCCGAGGGCGCGATGGTCACCGCCGCTACGATGGGCGATCGGCCGGGCTGGAAGTCGCTCAACCAGTACAAGAACCCCGCGAACCCCGACGCGCACTTCCGGACGACCGGGCCCGAGGTCTGGCGGCAGACGGAAGGCAAGATCACGCACTTCGTCGCAGGCCTCGGGACGTGCGGCACGATCACGGGCACGGGCCGATTCCTCAAGTCGAAGAATCCGGCGATCAAGGTCTACGGCGCGCACCCGACGGATGGCCACGACATCCCCGGCGTCCGCAGTCGCAAGGCGCTCGCGCTCACCGACTTCTTCAAGCCGGAGGAGTACGACGGCGTCTTCGAGATCACCGACGCGGAGGCCTACGGCCTCAACAAGCGTCTCATCCAGGAAGACAGCATCATCGCCGGCCCGACATCGGCGATGGCGCTCGCTGCGGCGCTCAAGGCGGTGCCCGACGCGCCCGGCAACGTCGTCGTCGTGATGTTCCCCGACAACGCGTTCAAGTACATGTCGTCGTACCAGAAGCATCTGCCGGAGCTCTTCCCGCGCGCGGCGGAGCCGCAGGCCGCCATCCCGTTCGCTGCGCAGCTGCAGGCGGCGGTCGCGTTCGCGGAGAACGGGCCCGACATCGTGACCGCGGACACCGCGAAGAAGATGCACGAGAGCGGCGTCACGTTGCTCGACGTGCGCAACCCCGACGAGCTCCGCAAGCAGCGGGTGCCTGGCACGCTCGACATCCCGCTCGACGAGCTCACCTCGGGTGCCGCGACGAAGCTGCCGGCCGATCACGACGCGCCGATCATCACGATGTGCGCGCGCGGCAAGCGCTCGATCTACGCGATGCTCTTGCTCAAGGCGCAGGGCTATCAGAACGTGAAGAGCATGTGGGGCGGCATCGGCGCATGGGCCGAAGCGGGCTTGCCGACGCAGGAGGGCTGATCTCTGCAGGAGTGGTCCGCTCCGCGCGGCACTCCGGCGGTCGGCAGAACCGCAACGCGGTCGCCACGCCAGCCGTTCCACCGATGGGGCTCTGCACGCCCGGATCCTGCGTGGTGAGCACGATGGTCGTCACGACGGCGCCCACCACGACGGCTCCGACGATCGTCCAGAGCCACCACTGATCGATCAACGATTCGCCTCGCGCATCGTACGCGCTCGCCGCGGGCGCCGGGTCCGCGAGGGTCGAAGCAGCGATCTCGGCCGGGGCCGCGGGTGCCGGCGGAGGGGGGTGGCGTCGCATGCACTTCCTCCAACCGCACCACCTGGCGCGTCAGCTCGCCTCCGCGCACGGTGAGCTCGATCGCGTACGGGACGTAACCGTCGGCCGTGACCTCGAGCGTCGCGCGGCCGACGACCACCGATGCGGGCTCGGTCATGGGTAGTGCGCCGAGTGACTGACCGCCCCATCGGACGCTCGCGCCGTCGACGCCGCCGAGCACCTCGATCGTTCCGACCTGCTCGTCGATGGCCGTGAGCGCGTGCTCGAGCGAAGAACGATTGCGGCGCACCCACGTATCGCTCGTGGCGAGCGCCTCCCTCACGTGACGTTGTGCTTCGACCCAGCTCCCCAAGGCTTGCTCGCAGAGCCCGAGCTGGGCCGCCGTCCGCGGCGCGGGCTCCTCGGCATAGGCACGCTGGAAGAGGTCCAACGCGTGAACGTCGTCCCCCGCTTCACGCGCGTCGAGCCCCTGTTCCACGAGCTGCGCGGCGGTCTACGCGTTGGCTCGCGCCGTCGCGCCGAGCAGCACCAGCGCCACGCCCAGACGGAGCATGAGCAGCAGAGCGCGAGAGAGCTCGTCGTTCGAGAGACGCATCGTCGACCTCACGGGCAATGAAGAAGGATTCGAATGGGCCCACTGCTGTCGGTCACGGCGAGGTCCTGCGCGCCATCGTGGTTGAAGTCGCCACTGGCGACCCCTTGTGGGTGCGAGCCGGAGCCGAACGA
Organism: uncultured Sandaracinaceae bacterium; assembly: GCA_964429305.1. GTDB lineage: Bacteria > Myxococcota_A > Polyangia > Polyangiales > Sandaracinaceae > JBBSAT01. The sequence goes on from CAYSCF010000106.1 coordinate 15,013, forward strand.
CGATCTCTCGCTGATGGCGGTGTACGCACCGCTCGCGTTGGCCAGCAGGACGACCACGCTGGCGTCGTTGATTCCGGGGATCGCGACGTCGGCTCGACCATCGTGGTTGAAGTCGCCGAGCGCGACGTCCCACAAGCAGCCACTGCTGGGATTGCATCCCGTGAACGAGAGCGAGGTCGTGACGGGGCTCGCGAACGTCCCGTCGTGGTTGTTGAGCAAGACGCCCACGGCACCGGTCCCCCACAGACCGGTGACGAGATCGTTCCAGCCATCGCCGTTGACGTCGCCCGCACGCACGACGATCGGATAGCTCGCAGAGGGCAGGCCATAGGTGGTGGGCGTTCGGAGGCCCGAGCCGCTCGAGAGGTACACGCTGAGACCTCCCGTCGAGTAGGCGAACTCGTCGAACACGGCGTCGAGCGGGCCCGCGTGATCGAGGTCTGCCATGGTGGCGCTCCAGCCTTTGATGGAGCCCGACCCGATCGAGACCACGGACGTCGTGGCGCTCCCTCCGATCGTGATCCCGTAGACGAACACACCGTTGTTCGAGCTCGTCCAGGCGCCCCCTCCGACGACGACGTCGACGTCGCCGTCGCCCGTCACGTCGCCTGCCGCGATGCCGAGCACGCCGCCCGGAGCGTTGGTCGCGATCTGCACTCCGGTGCCGAAATGCATGCCGCCCGAGTTGTGGAACACGCTGATCGGCGAGCCGGTCGCGGTTCCACCGGTGGCGGTCACCACGTCGCGCAGGCCGTCGTGATCGACGTCCACCAGCGCTGCGTTGTAGACGTCGGTGCCGATGACGGTCGGCGTGCCGAACGTTCCACTGCTGCTGCCGGCGAGAGCCTCGATCGTCGAGGGCGGCCCATTGTAGGTGGCGACGAGATCGAGATTGCCGTCGTTGTCCATGTCGGCGGTCGCGATCCAGAACTCACCCGAGCTCGCTAGCTAGCTCGCGTCGGGAGCGCGCGGAACGGTCAGCTCGAAGCGTGCACCGCGCCCGTCCGAGGCGACGCATTCGAGGGTGCCGCCTTGTCCCTCGATCAGCGTCCGCGCGGTGACGAGGCCCAGCCCGAGGCCGAGGGGCTTCGTCGTGACGAGCGGCTCGAAGAGGCGAGACTGGACCTCGCTCGGAATGCCGGCGCCCGTGTCGGCGATGGTCACGACGACGGACTCGCCACGGAGCGCGGCTGCGATCGTCAGCGTGCCCCCGTCGGGCATCGCCTCGATGGCGTTGCGCAAGACGTTGAAGACGGCGCCCTGGAGCTGGCTCGCGTCGACCGCGATGCTCGGCAGGTCCGGAAGCTCACGCACGATGGTGATCTCCGGTGGAACGATCTGACCGCCGAGGGCTTGCTCCAGGACTGCGATGATCGACGTCGGTTTGCGGATGGGAGCTCGCACGCGCGCATAGTCGAGGAGATCGGTGATGATCTGGTTCGCTCGCTGGACTTCGTCGTGGATGATCTCGATCGCGCGCACGATGTCGCTCGCAGCGGTCGTCTCGAACGGCGTGGGCTCCACCTCGCGGAAGCGTCGATCGAGGACGTAGGCGGCGTTCTTGAGCGCGGCCAGCGGGTTGCGAATCTGGTGGGCGACCCCGCCGGCGAGACGACCGAGCACGGCGAGCCGCTCCTTGCGCGCGAGGTCCTCGTGCGCGACGGCGAGGGCGTTCGTGCGTTCCGCGACACGCCGCTCGAGCTGCTCCGTGCTCAAGCGAAGGTCTTCCTCGATGGCCTTCGTGTGCGTGATGTCGCTGATGATCCCGATCAGGTGCGTGATCTCTCCCGTCGCGGCTCGCAGAGGAACCTTGCGCGTCGAGAGGACGCGCCGCCGTCCGGCGCCATCGGTCAACACCTCTTCGGCGATCGCGACTTCCGCGGCGGACGAGAACACCTCGATGTCCTTGCTGCGATAGAAGCGCGCGGTCGCCTCGGGCAGGAAGTCGTAGTCCGTCTTGCCGAGCATCGCCTCGGCCGGGTAACCGCCCATGCGAACGAGGGCCTCGTTCAGCATCACGTACCGAAACCCCTGGTCCTTCACGAACAACGGGTGAGGCAGCTGGTCGATCAGCTCCGCCAGGAACTCGGATGCCGGCGCGCCGGCCGGCAGCATCCACCCCCGAAATTCGCCCATCGCGCACGACGATACCAACGGGACGAGATGCCCGTCACCCGGGGGGACGGTCCGTCCGGATTCCGGACGCACCGTGCCGGGCGGGGGGGGCACTGGCACCGCTCGAGCCCGGTCGGCGGCCGAAAATGGGCGACCAACGCCGTGGTCAGGAGCGATCCCGAGATCGCACTCCGAGCGCGCCAGCGCTGGCGTCGAGGTTGCGACGCGAGAGGCTCGCATGCCGCACCTCTCTTCCCCGTGCCGCCTCGCCATCGCAGCGCTGATGGCACTCGTGCTCGCGACCGCGGGCTCTGCGTCGGCGCAACCGACGGCGGCCGAGGTGGGCGCGCTCGCAGCGGCGAACGTCGGCAAGGGCGCCGGTTCCTGCTCGATCGTGAACAGCTCGAACAACACGCTCGGAGGTCGGGCCTTCGAGTCGAGCTGCTCCGGCAACGGAGGCGGTGGCGCAGGTCCTACGGCATGCTCTCTCGGGTGTCGGTGAACGTGCGCGTGTCCATTCGATCCACGTAGAGCGTGCCGTCGAGGTGATCGATCTCGTGCTGGAGAATGCGCGCGTACCATCCGCTCGCGTCGATCACGCGGGGCGCGCCGTGCTCGTCGAGGCACTCGACCTGCACGCGACGCGCGCGCGCGACGCGGGCCGCGTAGCCTCGAACGCTCAGGCAGCCTTCGGTGAAGATCACGTCGTCGTCGGGGACGAGCCGCAGCACGGGGTTCACGATCACGTGGAACGGCACGGGCTGGCGCTCGCGCACGGCGCGCACGTCGGGATCGATCTCCGCGACGTCTTCGATCACCGCCAAGCGTAGCGGCACGCCGACCTGAGGCGCGGCGAGCCCGACCCCGGGCGCATCACGCATCGTCTCGCGCATGAGCGCGATCAGCTGCTTCGTCTCGGCGGAGCGCAGCTCGTCCGCGGTGAGATCGCGAGCGCGCTCGCGGAGGACGGGATGACCGGCCTGGACGATCTTGAGCAGCATCCCGCCAGCGTAGCGCGCCTCGTCGGGACGGCGTTGCCTGCCCACGTCTCATCGTCGCGTGGCGCGTGCAGAGCGCGCGCCCGTCTTCGCCCGACGTGGCGCATGGAGGGTCTCGTGCCGCGCGCACATCTCGACGAATCGCGTGATGCGCTCCGCACGCGTCTCCGGTTTCTTCGCCGTCTGCACCCGATACAGAATCGCGTAGCGGTTCGCGCCGTCGAGCGCTTCGAAGAAGGCGAGCGCCGCGGCGTTTCGTGCGAGCGCCGCGGCGAGATCGGCGGGCACGCTCGCCGAGGCTGCGCCGTCGTAAGCGCGCTCCCAACGCCCGTCACGCTTCGCACGCTCGACCTCGAGCAGGCCCGGCGCCTCCATCGATCCAACGGCGATCAGTCGCTCCGCTTTCGCGCGATTCACCTTCGACCAAGGGCTCTTGGCCCTGCGTGGCGTGAAGCGCTGGAGCCACCAGGTTTCGTCGAGCTTGTCCTTCTGCGCATCGATCCAGCCCCACATCAGCGCAATCTCGAGCGCCTCCGCGTACGTGACCGACGTCGAGCCCGTCCCCTTCTTCGCGATCTTCAACCAAACGCCGGGCGATGAAGCATGGTGAGCAGCCAACCATTCGGACCACGCGCGTGCCGTCGCGAACGAGCGCACCTGCCGGCCATCGAGGCCCAGGATGGGAGGCTTCATCGGTAGTTCGTACGGAGGTACGACCGCTCATGATTGAAGAAACGCGACAATCGCCGCGAACGACGGGCACCGTGGCGTACTCTGGACCGGAGGAAGATGACCACGCTGGCTCCATGTCCTGGTTGCATGCGCCACGTGCGACGCAGCGAAGCGAGCTGTCCGTTCTGCGCGGTTCCGCTCTCGCTCGCACTTCTGCCCCCGCGTCCGATGCCGACCGAGCGCCTCGGTCGCGCGGCGCTCATGGCGTTCACGACGCTCGTCGCGAGCGGTAGCGTCGGCTGCGCGCAGAGCCACGAGCGCGACGACGCAGGTGTCGACGCAACGATCGGCGCGTTCGACGCCGCGTACGGCGGAGCGCGAATCGATGCGCATCTCGAACCGCCCGACGTCGGTCACGACGCACGAGCGAGCGATGCCGCGTCGCCTGCCTGTCCGGACACGGCGTTCGTCGGAATGTACGGCTCGCCGCCGCCCTGCCCGGATCGCTGACGCAAGACGGACGCGTCAGCGCTTGCGACGCGCGATCACGAGCGCGAGCACCACGCCCATCGCGAGCGCGAGCGCGTTGCTGCTGCGACCCGGGCTCACGGAGCAGCCTCCGGTGAGCGTCATCGAGATCGCGTTCGACTGCGCGCGGCCACCGGCGAGGCGAATCGTCGCGGCCTGTGCGCCGCTGCCGAGGCCCG
>CAYSCF010000107.1:0-19452 GCA_964429305.1 uncultured Sandaracinaceae bacterium
GTGATGCACTGGCCGCCGTAGCAAGTCTCCGACGCTTCGCACGTCTCGGTCAGCATCGCGCACGAGTCGTAGTCACAGGTCACGAAGCTGTGCCGATCGGTGGCGCACGGATCTCCCGTCGTCGCGTGACAAGGCTCGGTGCCGGCGGGTCGACAGCTCGCCGCGTTCTCGCCGGTGCCGTCGCACACGAAGCCGGCGACGCGGCTCGCCGTGTAACAGATCTCGCCGTCGCTCGTGCAGTCGTGCGCGGGCTGCTCGAAGCCGTTGCGACACGCGACGAGGGTGCTGCCTTCGCAGCGCGACGTCGTGCACGCTACCGCGCTGTCGTCGATGCAGCTGAGGTTCTCGCCCTGCAGCACGCAGTGCCGGCCCGCGTCGCATGTGTCGCGCGCGATGTAGCCGTCGGCGCTCCCGTAGACGGCGAACGCGGTCGAGGTGGGATCGGGCGAGAAGTTCTCCGGCTGCATCGTGTCGACGAGCTGACCGATGTTCACGGGCGAGATGCGGTTCATGCCGTCGCACGTGCGCGGGCTCGTCGTGCTCCAGGTGCCGGCGTGGAAGGTGTACGTCACGGGCGTCGCGCCCGCGGGAACGCAGCGCGCCCCGGTGTAGCTGCCGACGTGAGTGAAGGTCGAAGACGTCGAGCTCGGTGCGACGTAGACGTCCATCGTGAACGTGCGGCACTCCTCGGCGCTCGTGCACGTCGTGCGCACCTCGTGGCCGCGACCGGGCGCCATGCCCTCGGCGCAGTTCACGGCGACGCTGCCGTCGCAGCTGCCGGGCTCGGGGGTGTTCAGTGTCGCGGTCGTCCCGGTGCGCGTGATGAGCGCCGACGTGCACGAGGGCGCGGCCCGTGCATCGGTCGAGGCGTCGCTCGCAGCCGAGCCCGCATCGGAGCCGGGTCCTCCGTCGATGCCGACCGCGCAGGCGTTGGGATCGGCGCTCGCCGTGCCGTCCGCGCACGTGGTGCCCTCGCCGTCGATACACACGCTGCGTCCGCAGGCGAGCGTCACTCCGCTCGCGAGTGTGCACGCGCAGTCCGGATCCGGAGACCCGCATGCGAGCGAGGTGAGGACGAGGATGGAGGTGGCGAGTCGGCGCATGCGCCTCTTCGTTCGTCGCAGGCCCCCGATCATTCGAGTGGCGAAGGGTTTGGCAGAAACTCACAGGTTGTTCGCCGCATGGGCCATCGGTGAGTAAGCTTCGTTGGTGGCCCGCGGGAAACGAGTACTGTTGAGCGAAGCGCTGGCCTCCGGTCTCGCCATCGACGAGCTTGCGCTGATCGTCGCGCAAGACGTGCGCCCGGATGCCAGCGTCGATGCCGCGCGTGCGTTCTTCGATCGCGCGGGGACGAAGCTCGAGAACGCGGGCGCGCACTTGCTCAAGGCGAGCACGCAGGCAGCGATGCTCGGCGAGCACGTGTTCCTCGAGCACCAGTTCCGCGGCAACGAGACCGACTACTACGATCCGCGCAACAGCGATCTGACGGCGGTGGTGGAGCGACGGCTCGGCATCCCGCTCACGCTCGGGATCGTGATGATCGCGATCGGTCGTCGTGCAGGCATGCAGATGCACGGAGTGGGGTTCCCAGGCCACTTCCTCGTGCGCGTCGGCGAAGGCGACGGCGTGCTCGTCGATCCGTTCGACGACGGTCGCGAGGTCGATCCGACGCGGCTCGATCTGCTCTCGCATCGACATCTCGGTGCGCCCAAGCGCGTGCTGGCGGAGCACCTCGCGTCGGTCGACGAGCGATCGATGCTGGTCCGCATGCTCATCAACTTGAAGCACGCGCACGAGCGCAATCACGCGCACGCGATCGCGCTGGTCGCGTGCGATCGGCTGGTGGATCTCACCGGCGCGATCGAGTTCCGACGCGACCGGGGCATGCACGCGCTCGCGATGGGCGCCGGGCTCGCGGCGGCCGCCGACCTCGAGGCGTACCTCGCGGAGACACCGAGCCCGCAGGACGAGGCCGCAGTGTTGCGGATGATCGCGCAGGCCAAGCGCGGGACCGAGAACGCGAGGCTCTCGTGAAATCGCCTGAAGGCCTGCCGTCTTGAAGTCGCGCGGTTTCACGGTCGGATCGCTGCGTGGGCAGCCGCAGGCATCCGTGCCGGTGCGCGCGAAGGTCGCGTACACGCCCATCGCGCGGCCGATGGAAGCCAAGGCGCGTCGCTGCTGCGGCAGCGGCTGCGCCGACTGCCCGATCGGTCGCCGCATCCGCGCCCGCGCGGGGCTACCGACGGTCTAGCGACGCGCGAGCCCGCGGAACGCTTCGGCGATTCGATCGGCCACGAGACGCACGGCTGGCTGCTTGGCGACGTCGGGATGCATGACGAGCCACGTCGGGCGCGCCGCAATCGACTCGAGCTCGAAGAGATGATCGAGGCCGGGCGTGCTCTCGCCCCACGCGCGCGTGACGGGGACGATGCCGTGGCCGCGCACCGCGGCCTCGACGAGCGCGGGGAGGCTCGACGAGCGCAGCGCGATGCGGACGTTCGGGCGCTCGCGGAGCCAGCGCGCTTCCGGCAAGGCATCGAGCTCGGCCGACGGCATGAGCACGTCGTGCCCGCTCAGCTGCGCCGCCGTTCGCGGCAGACCGCGCGCGCGCAGGTAGGTCGGCGACGCGAAGAGCGAGATGGGGAACTTGCCGAGGACGCGCACCTTGAGGCTCGGATCGGTCGTCGGCGCGACGCGCACCGCGAGATCGGCCTCGCCCCGCGAGAGATCCACCGCGCGATTGCTGCCGAGCACTTCGAGCTCGAGCGCGGGATAGGCCGCACGAAGATCGAGCAGACCGCCGGCGACGAGACGTGCCGCCATGCCTTCGGTCGTCGCGATGCGCACGCGTCCCGAGATCGTCTCCACGTCGGCGATGGCGGCGCTCGTGAGCGCGAGCATCTCGGCCTCGATGCGCTCGGCGTGCGTTCGCAGTCGCTCGCCCGCGACGGAGGGACGCAGACCCTCGCGCGTGCGCACGAAGAGCTTCGCGCCCAGCGTCTTCTCGAGCCGCTCGATGCGTCGGCTCGCCGTGGACTTGTCGACGCCGAGCGCCCGCGCGCCCGCGATCAGGCTCGGAGCTCGCAGGAGCGCGAGCAGGAGGCGCGCGTCGTCCCAATCGAGCGAGCGGCGCGTGGATGCAATGCGGCGTTGCATTCGTGCACCTTCCGCCATCTGTCACGCGAGCACAAGGTGCTCGCATGACCACGACCTACCGCGCGACGATGCTGACCAAGAAGGGCGACCCGAGCGTGCTCGAGAACGTCGAGCTGCCGATGCCGGAGCCCGGCCCCGGCGAGGTGCGCGTCCGCGTCGCCGTGACGGGGGTGGGATCCACGGACGTGACGATGCGACGTGGCTATTACCCGTACGCGCCCGCGCTGCCGTTCGTGCCGGGCTACGAGTCCATCGGCGTCGTGGACGCGGTCGGCAGTGGCGTGACCTCGCCGAAGGTCGGCCAGCGCGTGTGCGCGTTGCTGGTCCACGGCGGCTACGCGACCCACGTCGTGCGTGCGGCGAGCGCGTGGGTGCCGGTGCCCGACGGGCTCGACGACGCGGAAGCCGTCTCGCTCGTCTTGAACTACGTCACCGCGTACCAGGCGATCCATCGCAACGCGAAGCTCGCGTCCGGAACGACGGCGCTCGTCACCGCTGCGGCCGGCGGCGTCGGCCAGGCGCTCGTGCAGCTCCTGAAGGCGCACGGCGTGCGCGTGATCGCGGCGGCCAGCACGCGGAGCCACGCGATGCTCCGCGCGATGGGCGCCGAGCCGATCGAAGGGCGCGAAGGCCCGATCGACGCGGCCACGCTCGCGCTCGTGCCGGGCGGCGTCGATGCCGCGTTCGACGGCGTCGGCGGCGCGCAGCTCCGTCAGTGCGTCGCGGCGACCAAGCGCGGCGGCGCGATCGTCTGGTACGGCTTCATGGCCGCCTCGTCGCTCGCCACCGTGATACGCAACTACTGGGACGTCTTCGTCGGCACGCGCCTGCGCGGAAAGCGCGGCAGCTTCTACGGCATCACGCAGCTCTATCGAAGCAACCCGCTCCCGTTCCGGGAGGATCTGCCGAAGCTCTTCGCGCTCCTGCGCGAAGGAAAGATCGCGCCGAAGATCGCGCTACGGCTGCCGCTCGCGAGCGCGCGCGAGGCGAACGAGCGCATCGAGAAGGGCGGCATCGACGGGAAGATCGTTCTCGTCGCCTGAGCGATCGAGATATCCTGCGCTCGTGGGGGAGGGCGCTTGATCCCGCCGAGCGAGGCAAGAAGCGACGACGTCGCGACGGAGGGCCGCGACGTCGAGGAGGGCCGCGACGTCGAGGACCCTTCCGCGGCGCTCTTCACCGCATCGCGGGCGCGCATGCTCGCGGGGCCTGCACGCGGCGGCGGCGGCGTCTTCCTCTTCGTCACGCTCGTGCTCTTCGTGCTCTCGGCCGGCCGAGGCGCGACGCCGAGCAGTGTCGCGATCCTCGTCGGCGTGCTCCTCGTGCACGAGCTCGGCCACTACGTCGGCATGCGCGCATTCGGCTATCGCGACGTACGGATGTTCTTCGTCCCGTTCCTCGGAGCGGCGGTGTCGGGGCGACGCGGCAACGTCGCTGCATGGAAAGACGCCGTGGTGCTCCTGCTCGGCCCAGTGCCCGGCGTGTTGCTCGGCACGGGCCTGTTGATGGCGACCCTGCGATGGCCTCGTCCATTTCTCGTCGACGTCGGCCAGATGCTGCTGCTGATCAACGCGTTCAACCTTCTCCCGTTCGGCGCACTCGACGGCGGCAAGTTGCTCTTGCGTGTGCTCTTCGCGCGGCACCGGTATCTCGAGCTCGGCTTCGCGGCCTTCGGCGCGCTGATGCTCGGGCTCGTAGCGCTCGCGATCGGCTCGGTCGCGCTGGGCATCTTCGCGGTGCTCGGCCTTGTGGCGCTCGGGCGCCGCTCTCGGATCCTCGAGGCTGCTTCGTCGCTGCGGCCCGTCGTGGGCGACGCGTCCGCGGCGAGCCTCGACGACGCCGCAGCGCGACGACTCTTCGATGGCGCACGGGCCGCTCTCGTCCCACCGGCTTCGAGCGATCCGAACGCGATCGGCGCCGCCATGGAGGACGTTCTCCTCGCGACGCAGCGCTCTCCGGGCTTCCTCGCCTCCGCGCTGCTCGCGGGGACGTGGGCGGCTGTCTGCGCGCTCGCGCTCGTGACCGGCATCGTGTTGGCGCATGCAACGGCGCCTGCCGACTGGCAGCGTCACGCGATGGTCGGCTACTCGGTCGAGATGCCCAACGAGCCCGCGCACGTCGAGCAGCAATGGTCTACACCCGTCGGAGCTCGGACCGCGAGCTCGGAGACCACGTTGCTCTCGATCGTCGAGCGCTTCACGGTGACGGAGCTCGATGCAGGCAGCGAGATCGTCGAGGCCGACCGCGCCGCGTGGGTCACTTCGATGCGCGCCGCGCTGCTGCACGATCTGCAGCCGCTGGGGCCTTCCATCGCGTCCGAGCAGGAAGTCGCTTGCGGTGAGCGACGATGCACGGACATCGCGCTGAGCAACGGTTGGCGCGTCTGGCGCGTGCGCATGCTGGTCTCCGGACGGCGCGCCTTCACGGTCGTCGCGTCGGCCCCCGAGGACGGCGCGGATGGGACGCGCTTCCTCGATTCGTTCGAGATCACGCCGACGGATGCGGTGGCGCCGCCGTGACTCTCGCGAGCTGCTCACGTCGGTGACGTAGGGTCCGTGCGTGGACGCTGCCGCGTCGCTCGGCGGCGCCCAGCTCGCGGCGGTGCAGTCGCGCGACGTGCTGATGGTGCCCGACCGCCACTATCGACCCGCGATCCCGCTTCGCCGTGACTCCCGCGGCGATCCGCCGTCAGGCAGGAGCTCTCGATCAGCTCTCGAGGCGGAAGTCTTCGATCACGGGGTTCGCCAGGAGCTTCTCGCACATGCTCTTCAGCTGCGCGCGGCGCGTCTCGTCGTCGGCGCCGTCGATCTCGATCTCGACGAGCTTGCCGATGCGGACGTCCTTGACGCCCTCGAAGCCGAGCGCGCCGAGCGCGTGCTTCACTGCGTCGCCCTGGGGATCGAGGACCTCGCGCTTCAGCGTGACGTAGATGCGTGCCTTCATGACGGCAGGCCTTCAGGCAATTTTTTCATTTGGACAAGTTCCTCTTCATCCGAGCCTGCGGCTCTTCCATGTTCGGCACGAACGGCGTGCCCATGATCGTCTCGCACGCCTCGATGTAGCGGCGCGAGGCCTCGATGCGGATGTCGTCGGGGATCGGCGGGATGGGGCCGTCGCCCTTGAAGCCCTGCGCGGCGAGCCAGCGACGCACGTACTCCTTGTCGAAGCTCTCGGGCTCTTCGCCCTTCGCGAGGCGGCCCTCGTAGCTCGAGGCGAGCCAATAGCGCGACGAGTCGGGCGTGTGCATCTCGTCGATGATCACGATGCGGCCGTCCTTCGTCTTGCCCATCTCGTACTTCGTGTCGACGAGGATGAGACCGCGCGCGGCGCAGATCTCCTGGCCGCGACGGAAGAGCGCCTGCGCCATCTCGCCGGCGCGATCGAAGTCTTCTTCGCTCACTTCGCCGCGCGAGAGCAGCTCGGCGCGCGACACCGTCTCGTCGTGACCGCCCTTGGCGGCCTTCGTGCTCGGCGTGAGGATCGCCTTCGGCAGCGGCTCGTTCTTCTTCAGCCCGTCGGGCAGCGCGTGGCCCGCGAACGAGCGCGAGCCCTCCGCGTAGTGTGTCCACACGCTCGTCGACGTCACACCCGTGAGGTACGCGCGCACAACGAGCTCGACCGGCAGCGGCGTGCACTCGATGCCGATCGTGATGTTCGGATCCGGCGCCGACACGAAGTGGCTCGGTGCGACGTCCTTCGTGACGCCGAACCAGTAGGCCGAGAGGCCGTTCAGGACCTGACCCTTGAAGGGCAGCGTGCCGAGCACGCGATCGAATGCCGAGATGCGATCGGTCGTGACGAGCACGCGCGTGCCGTCCGGGCGCGAGTAGTTGTCGCGCACCTTGCCTTCGTATTTCTTGCCGATCGGACCCAGGTCCGTGTGATCGAGCGTGATCGAGAGTCCGCGGCGCAGCGTTTCGTTGTCTACGGGCATCGAGGCGCGGGGAGCCTACACCATCACGGCGCGCAGAGCGTCGTCAGGGAGCACTCCTCGATCATGTCGTTCGTGGTCGCGAGCCGCGACGCGTCGGAGACCGCGGCGATACAGGCACTTCGCAGCGTGGTGCTCGGATCGCAGCCTGCAGGCCACGTGAAGGTGCTGCACTCGGCGTCGACCCGCATCTGGCACGTGTTGTACGCGGACATCGTAATTCGGCCGGCTGCGAGGTCGCGCGCGCACTCGTAGACGTGCTCGTCCGTGCAGAATTGGACGTCGCTTGCTCGACCGTCGGCGTCGCGGTGCGGGTTGCCGTCGAGCCCGACGTCGTCACGCGTGCTCGCGTCGAGCCCGAGGTCGTGGCTCTCGGAACAACCGAGCAGCCATGCGATCAGGAACGCGGCACGGAGCTTCATCGCCTCATCCTAGCCCCTGCCGCCGTTCAGATGCGCGAGAGGAGATCGCCGACCGCCGACTCCATCGCGACCACGGCATCGTGCTCGACCTGGCGGATCAGATCGACGAGCGGCTGATTCCCGGTGGCGGTCTCCGTATCGCCCGCCGCCAGCATGGTCGCGTCCGTGCGGGAGTCCTCGACGACGACGTGCCACCCGAGCGAGACCTCGTAGCCGGCCCGTGTGCGGCCCAGCCGGAAGGTCAGTTCGTCGAGGCGGACGACGTAGTCTGCTGGGCTCGCTTCGATTCCGACGTTGTGGAGCATCGCGACGATCGCGCGCTCGAGCTGCACACGCAGACCGACGACGCAGGTCTCGGTCCAATTGGCCGTGATGCAGTTCTCCGTGCCGGGCCCACCGAGCGCCTCCAGCCGAACGGTGTGCGAGCTCCGAGGAACGGCGACGTAGTCCGGTGTCGCGTACGGCGCCTCGAAGCGATTCACGCAGCCCGTGCCGAGCACGGCCAGCAGCGTCGCCACGCGAATGGCAACGCTCATCGCATTCTCTGTGTCGCCGTGTCGTCGAGCGGCGACTGCGCGGCGGCGGCGCCGATGCGCGCGAGGATCTCCTGCTCGAGCATTCCGAAGCGTACCTCGAAGAGGCTGGCGCTCGGGACGGTCATGGTCTCGGTGTGGCTGGCCCGAACGACGAGCTGGTGCGTGCGCGCATCCTCGAGCGTGAAGCGCCACTCGATCGACATCTCGGCGGCGTTCCAGCGATTGCCGCTCGTCCCGTCGACGTACACGAGCTCGAGGCGCGCGATGAAGTCGGCCGGCGCATCGGCGGCGACGCGGTGGGCCATCTGCGCCAACGTCTCCTCGATGCCGCGCTCGATCCGTGCGCGCGCACCGCGGACGCAGATCGGGCCCGCGCACTGCTGCATCGGCATCTCCGCGGTGAGCGACTCGAGGCGGAACGTGCGCGGGCTGCGCTCGCGCGCGACGAAGTCCGGATGGACCAGCGGCGCGTCGAACGTGGCCACGCAGCCGACGTTCGTGAACGACATCGCGAGCACGGCGCAGAGTGCGAGACGTTGCACGCTCGTGATCGGGAGCAGCACGCGTGCCACCGATGCGAGCGCGAAGGTGCTTCGGAATCGGGCGAAACGCGCGGGGCGGAAGGCCCCGTCGCGCTCAGGACTGCGGCGTCTCGGGCGGAGTGGCCTCGGTCGGAGACTGGTCGGCGCGGGCGATCTCGGCGACGACTTCCTTGTCGCCGAAGTGCGCGCCCTGGATCTTCGCGATCGTCTCTTCGGCGCGCTCCTTCGGAACGGCGACGAACGTGTGGCGGTCGCGGATGCGGATGCGTCCGAGCTGCGCCTTGCCGAGACCGGCGCGCTCCTCGAACAAGCGAAGCAGATCGACGACCTTGATGTTCTCGCGGCGCCCGAGGTTCACGAACAGGTTGGCCATGCCCTCTTCGTTGAAGCGCTCTTGCGCAGGTGCGCGCTCGCCGGTTCCGTCCGTCGTCTCGGCGATGGGCGCCTCGCGACGACGGCGCGGCGGGGGCGCGTCTTCTCGTCCTTCGCGCGGCTCGCGGGCCTCGCGGGGCTCGCGTACCTCACGCGGCTCGCGGGCTTCGCGCGGCTCGCGATGCTCGCGGGGCTCGCGTACCTCACGCGGCTCGCGGACTTCACGCGGCTCGCGATGCTCACGCGGCTCGCGGACCTCACGCGTCTCACTGGGCGCGGCTTCCGCCGGCGCGCCCTCTGCCTCGCGGCGCCGACGACGACGCGGCTCGGCCTCGCGCTCGCCGCTCTCGCTCGGAGCGCTCAGGGCAGGGGCGGGACGCGGCGGCTTCGCGCGACGCGCGGCCGATGCCTGCTCGTCGACCTGCGCCACGTCACCCGCGACGCCGAAGAACGCGTGCACGAGGCCCGCGACGAGCCGCTCGCGATCGTCGTGGGTGAGCAGTCGCCGCGCGATCGCGCGATCGACCGCGGTCGGCGGCGAGGTGAACGCCGCATCGAGCATCTCGACGCGATCGAGCTCCGCGCGCGTGCGCAGATCTCCTTCGCTCGCGAGCGTCCGCTCGATCGGGAAGATCTTGAACGTGAGCCGCAGGTAGTAGAGCGAGCCGAGGTCGGCGCCCGTGATCAGCGAGATCGCGGTGCCGGTGCGCCCGGCGCGTCCCGTGCGCCCCGTGCGGTGGACGTACTGCTCGAGCTCTTGCGGGAAGTCGAAGTTGATCACGTGCGTGACGTGCGAGATGTCGATGCCGCGCGCCGCGACGTCGGTCGCCACGAGGAAGCGGAGCTTTCCTTCGCGCGTGCGGGCGAGCACGGCCTCGCGCTGGCTCTGCGGCAGATCACCATTGAGCCAGTCGGCCGTGAAGCCGGCGGACTGCAGCTCGGTCGCGACCTGCTCGGTGACGACCTTGGTGTTGCAGAAGATGATCGCGCTCTCGGGGTTCTCGGCTTCCACGATGCGCACGAGATCGCGCGCCTTGCCGAGGCCCGAGACGAGATAGACGAAGTGGCTGATGCCCTGCGCGCCGACCTGATCGCTCGAGAGCGCGAGCTGCACCGGATCGCGCAAGAGCTTGTTCGCGAGGCGCTGGACGCTCTCGTCGAGCGTCGCGGAGAAGAGCATCGTCTGACGCGCCTTGGGCAGCATGTCGACGATCGCGTTGAGCTCTTCCGCGAAGCCCATCGAGAGCATCTCGTCGGCCTCGTCGAGCACGAGGATGCGGAGCTGCTCGCCGTTGAGCGTTCCGCGGCGCAGATGATCGAGCACGCGGCCCGGCGTGCCCGAGACGATCTGCCCGCCCTGCTCGAGCTCGCGGACCTGCTTCTCCATCGGTGCGCCGCCGTAGATCGCGACGGCCTTGATGCCCTTGTGGACGCCGATGCGCTCGATCTCGCGTGCGCTCTGCAGCGCGAGCTCGCGCGTCGGCGCCAGGATCAGTACCTGCTGACCGCCGTCGGTGCGCACGCGCTTGTCGACGAGCGGCAGGCCGAACGCCGCCGTCTTGCCAGTGCCGGTTCGTGCCTGGACGACCAGGTCTTTTCCTTCGGCGGCGGGCTCGTAAGCGGCGAGCTGGACGGGCGTCGGCGTGGTCCAGCCGGCTTCGTCGATCGCACGTCGCACCTCGGCGCTCAGCGGGAGCGCGTCGAAGGTGGCGTTGGGGGCGTGGAGATCATCGGTCATGGAGAGCTCGAGGTGGTGGTGGAAGAGGTGCTCTGCGCGTCCGACGGCCAGAAGACCTGTTGGACGACGGAGACGAACGCAGCGACCACGACCCAAAGGACGAGCACCCAATAGACGAGCTGAAACGCACGTCTGCCGATGCGGGCGGGATCTCTCCCGTGCCGGTCGTCCGCTACCTGTGTCACTACGGGGCGTCGGTGTAGTCCGGGCCCGGAGGGTCGGTCAACCCCTCGGCCGCGAGGCCGGGCAGCTTCCCAGAGGGCCTGGGGTCTGATAACGAGGCGCGATGGACAACCAGAACCCCTATGGGGCAGGCGGTGGTGGGGGTTACGGGCCGGTTGGCGGCGCACCTCCGGGCGGCGGCGGCTTCGGCCCGCCTCCCGGCGGCGGTGGTGGCTATCCGGGCGGCGGCGGTGTGACCCCGGGAAACCTCGACGTCGGCGACGTTCTCTCCACGACCTTCCGCACGATCGGCGCGGCGCTGGTGCCGATCCTCGGTTGTGCGCTCGCGGTCGTCGTCCCGACGAGTGTCCTGAACTTCGGCGTCAGCATCGGCGCGTACTTCATCAGCCAAGAGGCGCTCCGCTCGACGGGGCCCGAGGCGATGACGGCGATGCTGCTGATCATTCCCCTCACCTTCGGCGTCGCCCTCGTGGGAATCGCGCTGCAAGCGGTCGGGCAGGGGGGGATCGTCTACGCCGTCGCCGAGCAGCTGAGCGGCCGCTCGCCCTCGCTCGGTCAGGCGTTCCGCGTCGGCCTCTCGCGCGCGTTCTGGATGTTCCTGACGAACCTCATCCTCTTCTTCGCGATCATCATCGGCACCTTCATGTGCATCGCGCCGGGCGTGATCGCGGGCGTCTTCTTCGCGGTCGCGGCGCCGGTCTGCATCGTGGAGAAGCTCGGCCCGATCGACAGCCTCACGCGCAGCGTGCAGCTGACCGAAGGCAACCGGATGAACATCTTCCTCATCGGCCTCGCAGTCTTCGTCGGCTGGATGGTGATCGCGTTCTGCATCCTCATGCCGGTGCAGATGCTCGTGCTCGGCGGAAGCGCGGCGGTGTCTGGCGGCGGACCGGCGGGCATCCAAGCGATGCAGGATCCGCTCTCGATCGGACAGATCCTCACGCAGATCGTGAACATCCCCGTGACCCTGTTCGCGACGATGGCGGGCTCGACGCTCGTCGCCGTCATCTATGCGCGGCTACGCGGGCTCCGGGACGGCGTCGACGCGCAGGCGATCGCGAGCGTCTTCACCTGAGCGGAGCTCGTCCATGACGCGGCGGCTCCTCGCGTCGCTCGCGCTCGCTCTGCTCTGCTCGACGGCAGGCGCGGCGAGCGCGCAAGCGCCGGCCGAGAGCGCGGAGACCCGCGCGGCCGCCGAGGTGCACTTCGCCGGCGGCTACCCCGACGACATCGTCGTGCTCGACGACGACTCGGACGCCTCGCAACGCACCGGAGACGAAGGCGCGGGCGACGGGCCCCACGGCCGCATCGGCGTCCACGGCTCGCGCGACGGCGGTGATCCGCAGCACTCGCTCGATCTCCCGGTGCCGGACGCGGTGCGCGCGATCCTCGACGCGCTCGGTCGTTTGCTCGGTGCGGCCGCGGGCCCGATCGGATACCTGCTCCTGGCGATCGGCATCGCGATCGTCATCGCGCTGCTCGTCTACCTCGTCGTCATGCTGCGCATTCCGAAGCCTGATCTGCGCGCGACGTCGCGACGTGACGGCGGAACGGCCGGCGCCGCGGTGCTGGACCCGCTGCTCGAAGACTCGAACATCTCCGCCGAGGAGCTCGCCGCGTCCGGTCGATTCCGCGAAGCCGTCCACGCGCTCTTCCTCCGGGCGCTGCGCGCGGCGACACGCACGGCCGACGTCGATCGACGCGGTCGCACCGCGCGCGAGGTGGTGGCGCTCGTCGCGCGCGCCCACGGCGACCTTCCGCCGCTCACGACGCTGCTCGCGCTCACCGAGGTCGCGTGGTTCGGCGGTCGCGAGGTGACCGAATCGCAGTACCTGGAAGCGCGTGCGCTCGCGAGCGAGATCGAGACGCGCGCAGGGGCGCTCGGTCCCGCGCCGATCGGAGCGCCCGCGTGAGCGAGCCGAGCAGCGAGACGCTCCGTACCGAGAACGCGGTCGGCAATGCGTTCACGGATCGCACGCGCGCGATCGTCGTGACGCTCGCCGTGATCTCGCTCCTCGCGACGCTGGGCGCGATCGTGTTCGGTCGCTCGCTCACGTCGCCGCCCGCGCTGCCACGCGACTCCTACGGCCGCGGCCCGCTCGGTCATCGCGCGTGGGCCGAGACGATGCAGGCGCTCGGTCTGCACGTCGTACGATGGACGCGCCCGCGCTACGAGGACGTGTCGGCGCCGCTCTTCTTCATCGAGCCCGATCACGCCGAGATCACCGCGCCCGACGGCACCACGACGTCGCTCGGCGAGATCTGTCGTGCGCGCAGCGAGCAGGGGCGCATCACGGTGATCGTGCTGCCCAAGTGGGTGCTCGGCATGTTCGGTCAGGCCGGCCCCGAGCTGCCGTCGCACGTGTACGACGCGCTCGAGGGCACTTCGTTCGAGGGCACGCAGGTCGTCTGGCAGCCGCACATCACGGGCGCGCGCGAGTCGATCACGGCGTCGTCGCCGATCCTCGGCGAGCGTCATCTCGAGATCCCTTGGCCTCAGACGGTGATCGGTCCGACGCCGATCCTCTCGGGACCGACGGGCACGTTCATCGCCTCGGATCCGAGCGGTCGCGTGTTCCTGATCAGCGACCCGGATCTGCTCCACAACTTCGACGTGCAGCGCGCCGATCACGCGGCGATCACGCACGAGATGATCACCGAGATCCTGCACGCCGACACGATCGTGATCGACGAGGTCTTCCACGAGCACGTCGAGACGCGCTCGCTCGGCGCGATCTTCGCGCACTTCCCCGGCATCCTCGCGCTCATCCACGGCGCGATCGTGATCCTCGTGGTGCTCTTCTACGGCCGGCGTCGCTTCGGTCCGCCGCGGCAGACGCCGGCGCCCTACGGTCGTGGCCCGCGCGAGGTGATCGAGGTCGCGGCCGGCGTGCTCGCGAGCGGTCAGGCCGTCGAGCGCCTCGCGCCGCGCTACGTCGAGCAAGTGATCCTCGACGCGCATCGCCGGCTCGGGCTCTCGGAAGGAAAGAGCATCGCGCAGAAGGCGGCCGCGCTCGACGCGATCCTCGTGCGACGCAACCTCGCCCCCGATGCGGCTCGCCTGCTCGAGACGAGCCAGAGCGCGACGCGCGAGACGGCGCTCTCGGTCGCGGCGCGTGCGACGCAGCTGCGCGAGAGCCTCCTCGGCACCTCGAAGAAGACGCCGCCGCGCGAGCGGCCGGTCTCGAATCCTCCTCCTCCTCCGACCTCTCCCACAGCGAGCCCTCCATGACGCCCGACGCGGTCCTGCGGTCCCTTCAAGCCACCAAGAGCGAGGTCTCGCGCGTCGTCTATGGCGCCGACGATCACGTGCGTCTCGCGTTCATCGCGGTGATGGTGCGTGGTCACATCCTGCTCGAGGGCGTGCCCGGCACGGGCAAGACGCTCTTCGCGCAGACGTTCGCGCGCGCGCTCGGTCTGCCCATGCGGCGCCTGCAGTGCACGCCCGATCTGATGCCGGGCGACGTGCTCGGCGCGAACATCTTCGACTTCAAGACGCAGGCGTTCACGCTCACGCGCGGCCCGGTGTTCACCGATCTCTTGCTCGCCGACGAGATCAACCGCACACCGCCCAAGACGCAGTCCGCGTTGCTCGAGGCGATGCAGGAGCGCTCCGTCACCATCGACGGCACGACGCACAAGCTCTCGGGCCGCTTCACGGTGCTCGCGACGCAGAACCCGATCGAGCAGGAAGGCACGTATCCGCTGCCCGAAGCGCAGCTCGATCGCTTCTTGTTCAAGCTCAACGTCGGCTATCCGACGGTCGAGCAAGAGCTGCAGGCGGTGATGGCGCACTCGGGCAGCTCGACGATGCCGTCGCTCGATGCGCTCGGCGTGAACGCTGTCCTCGATGCGACGCAGATGGACTCGCTACGCGACTCGCCCGCGACGGTGCACTTCGAGCCGCGCATCGGCGAGTACGCAGTCTCGCTCGCGCGTGCGACGCGCCAGCATCCGTCGCTCGCGGTGGGGATCTCGCCGCGTGCCGCCACGATGCTCTCGGCGGCGGCGCGCGCGGCCGCACTGTGTGCCGGTCGCGACTTCACGCTCCCGGACGACGTGAAGAGCCTCTTCCTCTCGCTCGCGCAGCACCGCGTGGTCCTCACCGCGTCGGCCGAGATGGAAGGCCTGCGCGTCGCGTCGGTTCTCGAAGAGGTGCTCGGCCAGATCGCGCCGCCGCGTTAGCGATCATGACGCCCACGCCTCGCCTGCTCGCGCTCGTGCTGATCACGCTCCCGGTGGCGTTCCTGCCGCTGTGGATCGTGACGGCGTGGCCGATCGTCGCGGTGCTCTGGGCGATGTTGTTCGCGGGCGTCGCGCTCGATCTCGCGGTGCTCTCGCGCGTGGGCCTGCGCGCGAAGCTGGCGCGACCCACGTCGGTGGGTGTCGGCACGACGTTCCGCGCGGCGGCGACGATCGACCTCGGCATCCCGCTGGCGCTGCGCGCGAGCGTGCGGACGGAGACGGCGCTGCCCGTCGAGAGCGACGAGGGCGTGCGACACACGGTGCTGCGCCCGGGCGCGAGCGAGATCCCGCTGACGTTGTTCGCCGATCGGCGCGGACGCGGCGCGCTCTCGGCGCTCTGGCTGAGGCTCGAGGGCGTGCTCGGCCTCGTCGCGAGGATCCATCGCATCGAGGACGGCGCGGGCCCCATCGCGGTCGTTCCCGACGTCGCGCGCGTCGATCGCGAGGCGATCGAGGTCCTCGGCTCGGAAGCGCTGCTCTCCGGCATGAAGCGCGAGCGCTGGGCCGGCGACGGCGGCGAGTTCGAGTCGCTCTCGTCGTACTCGCTCGGGATGGACACGCGTGCCGTCGACTGGAAAGCGTCGGCGCGACACATGGCCATCCGCGTGCGCCGCTATCGCCTCGAGCGGCGTCAGCGCATCGTGCTCTGTCTCGACGTGGGTCGCGAGATGCGCGATCCGATCGACGGGCTCGAGCGGCTCGATCACGGCGTGCACACGGCGCTCGTGCTCGCCAAGACCGCGCTCGGCGCCGGTGACCTCGTGGGCCTTCACGCCTATGGGGCCGAGCCGCGCTCGTGGGCGCCGCCGCGCGGAGGGCCGGCGCAGTTCGCGCGCTTGCGGAGCGCGTGCGCGCAGCTGACGACGGAACCGGAGGAGACCAACCACGTGCTCGGGCTGCACGATCTGCTGCGTCGCAACACGCGTCGCTCGATGATCGTCGTGTTCACCGAGTTCACGGATGCGACGACGGCCGAGCTGATGCTCGACACGCTCGGTCAGCTCGCGCGTCGTCACGTGATCGTGTTCGTGGCGCTCGACGATCCGGCCCTCGAGGAGCCACTGCTCACGGCGCCGTCCGATGGACGGGCGCTCGCGGCGGCCGTGGTGGCGAGCTCGCTCGCGAACCGTCGTCACGTGGTGCTCGCGCGTCTCTCGCGCATGGGCGTCCACGTGGTGCACAGCCGCCCGGGTGCCGTCGCGGGCGCGCTCGTCGAGCGCTACGTGCGCATCAAGAGCCGCGGCCTCATCGGGTGATCGGCTCACTCCTGCGGCCGCTTCCGTCCGCGGGCTGTGCCCGCTCCCGTCCGCGTCCTCCGAAGCGAGCACTCTTGTCGGTGGTGAGGCGAGGCGCAGGCGTCACAGCGTGACGAAGCCGCGTCGATCCGCGGGGTCGTATGCATCGATCCGGCCTGGCACGCGCATCGCAACGAGCGTTTCCATCGCGGCAACGCCGCTTCGGAGGATGGTCATGCATACGAACGAGAATGGTCGGTTGGTCCGCGCGGTGGCTTTCGTGGGTCTCGGAGTGGCGTCGATGATCGCGCCGGTCGGTTGCGACATGCAGCCGCACCGCGGTCCGATGGAGCAGGCGGGTCACGACGTCGATCACGCGGCGCAGGGCGTCCAGCACGACGTGGATCACGCCGGTCACCAGGTCGATCACGCCGTTCACAACGCTACGCACTGATGCGCGTGGCGCCGGCGCGCGGGATCGATCCCTCGCGCCTCCTCGGTACGTGGAAGATCGTGTGTAGCTCGTACGCCTTCTGGCGTCCGATGCTCGGACACGTACGGACCGATGCCGAGGTGGCGTACGTGAGACTCGACGACGCGCGATGGAGCGACGTGCTCCGGTATCGCGCGCCCCCGTGGCTCAGGCCGAGAGGCGCGAGGCGCGAGCGGAAGATCGTGGGCGTGGACACGCTCGGTGCGCCGGGCTGCTTCTCGTGGCGCGGTGCGGGCGCGCTCGCCGTCGTGCGCAACGCATGGACCGTGGTCGCGTTCGATCCCGGCTACGCGTGGATCGTGACGTACGTCGCGCCGTCGCTCTTGGGCGATGCGGCGATCGATCTGTACGCACGGGCGCCCGGTCTCGATGCGGAAGCGATCCTGTCCTCGGCCTGCACGACCGACGTCCTACGACATGCGGCGATCGGAATGCGGACGCTGCCGCGCGCGGCCTGATCGACTACCATCGGCCCGGTGAACGGACCCTGGCAATCGACCGGCGCGCTGGCGTCCGATCGCGTCTCGGCTCCACCGCGCTCCTCGGCGCCGGTCGGCCTCGAGCCGCGCTCGATGCGCTTCCGACGCGATCGCGAGGGCGAGTGGGCCGAGCTCGAGACCATCCTCGAGCGCGCGCTGCCGCGCGGGTTGCGCGTGCTGCACGAGTCCGAGCTCTCGCGCCTGCCGCTGCTCTATCGCTCGGCGATCTCGTCTCTCTCCGTCGCTCGCAAGACGGCGATGGATCGCGCGCTCGTGGCGTACCTCGAGTCGCTCGCGTCGCGCGCGTACCTCGCGGTGTACACGTCGCGGACCGCCGAGCGTGGCGCGCTCTTCCGCTTCTTCGCGCAGGGCTTTCCGCGCGCGGTGCGATCGATGCTGCCGGAGCTCTCGCTCTCGATCGGCGTCTTCGCGCTGGGAATCCTCGTCAGCTACGGGCTCGTCCGCTGGGACGATCCCGAGTGGTACTTCGCGTTCGTGGATCCGAGCCTGGCCGGGGGTCGCTCGCCCGGCGCGACGACCGAGTACTTGCGCAGCGTGCTCTACGACAGCGGTGACGAAGGGCCGACCGGCGCGCTCTCCGTCTTCGCGAGCGGGCTCTTCTATCACAACGCCTCGATCGGCCTGACCGCGTTCGCGCTCGGATTCGCGGCGGGGATCCCGACGGCGCTGCTCGTCTTCCAGAACGGGCTGATGCTCGGCGCGTTCATCGCGCTCTACGACGACCACGGTCTCTTGTTGAACCTGCTCGGCTGGCTCTTGCCGCACGGCGTGCCCGAGATCGGCGCGATCTTGCTCTGCGGCGCGGGTGGTCTCGCGATGGGACGCGCGATGCTCGCGCCGGGCGAGCGCACCTCGCGCGCGGCGCTCACCGATGCCGGTCGTCGCGGCGCCGTAGTCGCGGCCGGTAGCGTGCTCCTCTTCCTCGTCGCGGGCGCGGTCGAGGGCATCTTCCGCCAGACCGTGACGAACGACGGGCTCCGCTACGCGATGGCCTTCTTCAACGCGACGTGGATCTCGGCGTGGTTGATCCTCGGCAGCGCGAACCTGCCGGCGTTCGCCGCGCGGCTGCGTCGTGCGCCGTGACCGAAGATCGCGACGGCGAACGACTGGTTCATCTGATCACGCCCGAGGGCGCCGATCTGCTCTTCCCGCTCGCGTCCGTCGGTGAGCGCGCGATCGCGTTCGGCGTCGACTTCATCTTCAGCCAGCTGATCCTGATCCTCTTCGTGCTGATCGCGCTCGCGACGACCGCGATCACGGCGAGCATCCAGGTCTTCGCGCTGATGCTGATCGGCGTGTTCGTGATCCGGCAGGGTTACTTCCTCTTCTTCGAGGCGCGTCTGCAGGGCTCGACGCCGGGCAAGCGCTTCCTCGGCCTGCGCGTCGTGAGCCGCGACGGAGCGCGTCTGTCGATGGAGAGCATCATCGCGCGCAACGTCATGCGCGATCTCGAGCTCTTCCTGCCGCTCGCGTTCTCGTCGGCGCCCGAGCAGCTGATCGGTCCGGCCCCGTGGTACCTGCGCGTGCCGGCGCTGCTCTGGGTGACGCTGCTCGTCGCGATGCCTTTCCTCACGCGCGAGCGAACGCGCGCGGGCGATCTCATCGCGGGCACGATCGTCGTGCGCGCACCCAAGACGGCGCTCGTCGCCGACGAGGCGATCGGCCAACGCAGCAAGATCCGCTTCACCAAGGAGCAGCTCACGGTCTACGGCGAGCACGAGCTCGAGACGCTCGCCGACCTGCTCCGCAAGCTCGACTCCAACCGCGCCACCGACGACGATCTGCGCGTGGTCGCCGGCGCGATCGCGCGGCGCGTGCGCTACGAGGGCCGCGAGGCCGTTCAACAGCCTGCCTTGTTCCTGCGCGCGTTCTACGCGGAGCAGCGCGCCGAGCTCGAGCGCGAGCTCGTCCTGGGTCGTCGCGTCGCCGACAAGACGGAGCGTCCGCAGGCGAAACCGCAGCCTTGACGCTGTCTTCTGCGCGCTCGTACCATCGCCCGCGATGTCCTTTCTTCCAGGGATGCGGCGGGCCTCGCACCTGTGGGCCGTGCTCGCGCTGCTCCTGCCGGCGGGCGTCTCGGGCGTCGCGCGCGCCGACGA
>CAYSCF010000108.1:0-19437 GCA_964429305.1 uncultured Sandaracinaceae bacterium
CTCGAAGCAGTGCGGCTCGCCGCTCTGCTGGCCGAGATGTGATCAATCACGAGGCGCTCAGCCCCTCCTGATCAGCTCAGCGCGGCGACGTGCGCGCTGAGGCGCGACACGTAACGCGAGCCCGTCTTCTTCGGGTAGACGCCCTTGCTCACGGCCGAGTCGATCTTCTTGATCGCGTCGACGAGCGCCGTCTTGGCCGCCTTCTTGTCCTTGCCGGCCACTGCCTCGCGCACGGTCTTCATGAGCGAGCGAACGCCGGTGCGGACGTGCTTGTTGCGCGCGGTGCGCTTGGTGGTCTGGCGGATGCGCTTCTGCGCGGATGCGACGTTGGCCATGGAGCTCCCGAGGAAAGGACGGGTGAAAAGGGCCGATTGGGTACCTTCCGTACCTCTCTCTGTCAAGCCGCGGCGGTCCGCCGGGGATCACGGATGGCGCGGCAGCGTGTCCGGGCCGAGCACGTTCAGCTGCGCAGCCACCGGCAGGTCCATCTCGATGGCGTCCGAGAAGGGACCGAGCCGATCCTCGTGCAGCTCGGCGCGGCGCACCACGATCTGCCTGAGAACACGGTGCACTTCGATCTCCGAGCCGTTCCCCGCCCACCAACAGCGCGCGCGCATGAGCGCATCGCCGGGGTCCGCGAATTGGCAGATCCCGATCTCGCTCCCGATGGGCCGTGTCTCGGTCCCGCCTGGCTCGCAGATCCGGACGAGGGTCACGCGCGTGTGAGGGATCGCGACGACCGCCGGATCCATCCCGCCCGCCGTGTCGTCCTCCATGCGCAGGGCGATGGTGCACTGCGTTCGCGGTGCGGCCGGTGGCGAAGATCGCGTGCTCGGCGGGCTTCCGCAGCCGATCGTCGCCGTCACCGCCAGGATCGTCAGCGCGCTCCGCACCCTGTCACGCATACCACGTGATAAGAGAGGTGCGTGGCCCAGTCCGATCGAGAGCCGCGTGCGCTCGCCGTTCTCTCGTCGGTGCCGCTCGCGATCCAGCTCGTGTTCCACGTCTGGCAGCAGTGGGCCGTCTTCGGCGGCCGCTACGCCTACGTCGATCGGCTCGCGAGCACGACGACCACGCTCGCGACGATCTTCGAGCTCGTCCTGTTCGTGCTGCCGCTGACCGCGTGGGTCGTGCTGCTGATGCGCGCTCTCGTGCGCGGCGTCGCACTGCCAGGAGAAGCGCGCCCGGGCGATCCGGCCGTCGCGCGTGCGCTCGGGAGCGTGGTGCGTGTCGTCTCGCCGCTGGCCGCGCTCGGCGTACTCGTGCACGTCGTCATGCTCTGGGGCGGGCGCCTCGTGAACGATCAGGCGCCGCTGTGGACCTACGATCTCTTGCGCACGACGTTCGGGCAGCCTCTCTGGCTCGGCTTCTACGGAGCGTTCGTGTTCGCGACGAGCTGGCATCTCGCCGCGACGCTGCCCGACGGCCTCGAGGCGCTCGGCGTGGTGGGCCCGGAGGGTCGCCGCTCGTCGTTCGTCGTCACGCTCGTCTTCGGCGCTTGCCTCTTCGTCCTCTACGCACAGCTCGCGGGCTGGCTCGCGACTGGCCTCGGGACCTTCTGGCCCATCCAAGTCGTCGATCCCGTCTCGCCGTGACGCCGGGCGAGTGCTAGGCGGGCGCCATGGGCGCTCAGTGGAAACAGAAGGGTCGTGAGGCATCGGCGAACGCGAAGGGTCGCGTCTTCAGCAAGATCGCCAAGGACATCATCATCGCAGCGCGGAGCGGGGCCGACCCCGCGAACAACGCGAAGCTGAGGATGACGCTGGAAGCGGCGCGCAAGGCGTCGATGACGCGCGACACCATCGATCGCGCGATCAAGAAGGGCGCGGGGCTGCTCGACGGCGGCGTCCAGTACGACTCGGTCACCTACGAGGGCTTCGCACCGCATCAGGTCGCGGTGATCGTCGAGTGCCTCACCGAGAACAAGAACCGCACGTCGGCCGACATCCGCGTGCTCTTCCGCAAGGGTCAGCTCGGGGCGGGCGGCTCGGCGTCGTGGGACTTCACGCGCCTCGGCGCGATCGAGGCGAGCGCGCCGGAAGGCGGCGCCGACGCCGAAGAGGCTGCGATCGAGTCGGGCGCGCAAGATCTCGAGAGTGACGGCGAGGGCGGCACGGTCTTCTACACGGAGCCGACCGATCTCGACACGGTCAGCAAGGCACTGACCGAGCGCAAGTGGGTCGTCTCGTCGGCCAAGCTGATCTGGAAGCCGAAGAACCCCGTCACGTCGCTGACCGACGCGCAGCGCACCGAGGTCGAGGCGTTCCTGTCGGACCTCGACGACAACGACGACGTGCAGGCCGTCTACCCCGCTCTCGGTTGAGAAACGGCGGGAACGGGCGAGGGATATCCGGGATGAGCGGGAGATCGAGGATGGGGTTTCATCCCCGACATCCCATGCATCCCTGTCATCCCGCGCTTCGTCCCGTCGTTCGCATCACCCGAGGGTGAAGCTCTTCACGCGCGCCGCGTCGCCGATCATCCCGATCGTGACCTCGGCGTTCGTCCGATCCAGCACGACCGTCGCGCGCGCGCCGTTCTTCTGGAGCGCGGCGGGCGGGTCGATGAGCTCGATCTGCTTTCCGTCGTCCGTGATGAGGGCGTAGACGCCGCCCTCGATGCCGATCTTGCGGACCGTGCCGCTCACCGTCGTCGTCTTGGTCATCCGCGTTCGCTCCTCCATCCAGAGTACTGCCGGCAAGCCGCTTGATCGGCAACCGTCCCTGCGCGCAGGATGTTCCCCGTGCTCGACCACACCATGCTGATGGGCCACCTCGACAAGCTCGGCTGGACGTCGAAGCCGCAAGACGGAGGCACCGTGAAGTCGGTGCACGAGACGGCCGAAGGCGAGGTCTGCATCTTCGTCCGGCTCCAGAAGAACTGGCTCATCGCGTCGGTCGTGCCGTTCCTCGCGACGCGCGGCAAGAACAGCTTCGAGCTCGCGCGATGGCTGCTGCGTGTGAACCGCGACATGTACCAGGCGAAGTTCGCGTTCGACGAGGACGGCGACGTGGTGCTCACGCTCGAGCTGCCGACCGAGTCGATCGACCCCAGCGAGATCCGTGGCGCGCTGACCACACTTCTCGATCAAGCGGTCGCCCATCGGCGCACGTTGCGCCTGGCCTCCGGAACGACCTGAGCTAGACCGCGCGCGTGCGCATCGAAGCCGATTCCGTCCTTCCGTACTCGCGTGACGTCGTGTTCCGCGCCTACCGCGACGATCTGCCGAAGGTCGTGGAGTTCCTGCCGAACGTCCGCGCGATCGAAGTGAAGAAGCGCGAGGAAGCGGGCTCCATCACGACACTGCTCAACGTGTGGCACGGCGGCGGCGAGGTTCCGGCGGCCGCACGCGCGCTGCTCGACGAGAAGGCGCTGTCCTGGGACGACCACGCGATCTGGGACGAGAGCAAGCATCAGTGCGACTGGACGATCCACACGCACGCGTTCACGGACGCGGTGACGTCGAAGGGTCAGACCAAGCTCATCGAGCTCGCACCGGACCGCACGCGCATCGAGCTGCGCGGCGAGTTCGCGATCGATCTCAAGAAAGTGCGCGGCATCCCGTCGTTCCTCGCCGGCTCGGTCGGCAAGGCCGTCGAAGGGTTTCTGAGCAAGCAGATCACCGCGAACCTCACGAGCACGACCGACGCGCTCTCGCGCTACCTGGCCAAGACCAAGGGCGCCTGATCTTCGGGGAGCTCGCGTCGACGCGGACGTCGTGTCGCTCAAGTTCCGCGCTCGCTCGGCCGAAGAGGCGAGAGGGGGCGTGCTCGATCGCTCCGGTGATACGCGTTACCCTCGCTGCGGGGTTGGGATGAGCTCTTCTGGCGTCGGTGCTCCGACGATCGCGGCTTCCGCGGTCGCCGGTGTCAGACATCTCCTCATCGAGGAGAACGTCTGGGCCGACGTGCGCGCGGAGCTCGTTCGCACACATGCGGACGCGGCGAGCTGGATCGACTCCGACCTCTCCGTGGATCCGACCAAGACGCGCTGGGTGCCGGTCGAGCACCACGCGCAGATGATGGATGCGCTCTTCGCCGTCGCCGGGGCCGCGCGCACCTTCGATCTCGGTCGCGCCCGCGGCGTGCGCACGGGGCAAGCCGGCGCTTTCGCTCCCGTCGTGCGCAGCTGGTCGCGCTCGTTCGGCGCCAACCCGGCCGAGTTCCTCAAGCTCACGCTCCACGCGTGGAGCTCGCAGACGCAGAACCTCGGCGAGTTC
This sequence comes from uncultured Sandaracinaceae bacterium, assembly GCA_964429305.1. Lineage (GTDB taxonomy): Bacteria > Myxococcota_A > Polyangia > Polyangiales > Sandaracinaceae > JBBSAT01. Next base: position 4,220 of record CAYSCF010000108.1, read on the forward strand.
GTCCTCGCAGAGGCGCGCCCGGGCCACGTCCGCTTCGTGATGAAGGACGCGACACGTCTGCTCACCGAGAGCCCGGGCTGGCAGCTCTTCCTCGCGGGCTACGGCACGGGGCTGCTCGATCTCGTCAAGCGCGAGGGCCGCTGCGACATCCATCGGGCCGGCCCCGACATCGAGTGCATCTACACGTACGAGAGCGCGCCCCTTCGTTGAGCTGCTAGAAGGCGCGCGTGGTCCGGGATCTGATCGCCCTCGCACGCCCGCGAGGCCTCGTGCTCGTCTCGCTCTTGCCCGTGCTCGGCTACAGCTGGGCGTACTGGGATCACGGCTGCGAGGTCCCCGACTTCCGCGCGGTGCCTTTTCTCTTCTGGCTCGCGTTCATCTGGGCCGTGCCGCACGCCGGAACGATGTGGCTGAACGCGGCGCTCGATCACGACGACACCGCGACGCTCTACGGCGAGGCCGCCCGCGTTCCTCCGGGCATCGAGCGCTGGGCGTACGTCACGCTCCTCTTCTCTCTCGTCGCGGCGTTCGTGACGAACGTCGGCATGGGGATCTGCGTCCTGCTCTGCGCGATCTTGTCGGTCCTCTACTCGCACCCGCGCACCGCGTGGAAGGGACACGCGATCCTCGGGCCGCTCACGAACGCGCTCGGCTACGGCGTCATCTCTCCGCTCGGAGGATTTCTCGCGTCGGGCATGCCGCCGACGTGGCGCGGCGCCGCCGTGCTGGTGACTGCTGTCCCCTGGATGCTCACCGCGTACTTCGCTGCGCAGGCGTTCCAAGAAGAAGAGGATCGCGCGCGAGGCTATCGCACGCTGGTCGCCGTCCACGGTCCGGTCGTCACGTTGCGCGTCACGCGCGCCTGTCTGTGGGTCGCGCTCGTGATGAGCGTCGCGCTCGCAGCGAGTGGCTCCATCCCTCGCATCGTCTTGATTCCGCTTCCGTTCTTCTTCTTTCTCGATCGCTATCTCGTGCGCTGGAGCAAGCAGCCGAAGGGCGGCGATGCAGGCTGGGCCGGTCGCTTCTTCGCGCGTCTCGGCGGCGTCGCGTTGCTCGTGCTCGTGAGCGTCTGCGTCGACTACGAGCTCGCGATGCGATCGCGATCGCTACCTGGTGGTCTCGCGACGGAGCGAGGACTGAGCGAGCCGCGCGTGTGCGCGAGCAAGTGGAGCGCGTGGCACGATGGTCGCGATGATCGTCGTTGAGAGATCGATCGCGTGATCGATCACGCGCGTGATCGATCGATCGATCCGAAAAAAAATTCGTCACGCAAGCGAAAGACGATTGACACCGATCACAGTGCCCGTACTCTCGTGAGCGAATGAACGCGAGCGCGAGCACGCGACCTCCACCAAGTGGATCGCACTCCAAACGCTCCCCGCACGCCGTCGCTCGCGACGGCGAATGTGATCGTCCATTCGCGTCCGCTGTGTTGTCCCTTCGCGCTTCGCGCGCGGTCTCTCTTCATGCATCGATCGCAAGCGATCGAATCGAAGATCGAGGCCTCTTCGTTTTCGGGTGGGGCGCATCTCGCTCTGCCGCCGTGGCTCGTGTCGACGATGCTTCGGGGTTGCGCGCAGTAGAGAAGAGGCATGCGCTTCTTCGAACGCTGCGTACCGATCCCTGCTCTTCGAATCGGGCGTCGCTCTCTCGTTCGGTGAAGGCCGACGAGGGCGAGCACGGGTCTCTCGGGTCGTGATCGGCGCGGTTCCTAGCTTCTCGCGCTGAATGCGGCTCTTTCGTGATCCTCCTCCGGGCGCCCGACGCGTCCGGCCGGACGGGTGTGCCTGCTGCATCCCGCGCCGTGAAAAAACGTCCTGGAACGAGAAGATCCGATGGCCATCGACATGACGACGAAGAGGGAAGGCGCGCGTCGCGCTCCGAAGGCGAAGTCCGAGCGCATGAGCTCGAGCGCCGGCGAAGTCAGCGCACCGACGCCGCTCGCATCGCGCCGCAAGGTTCGTGTGATCGCCGACGCCGAGCCCGCGACGGCGCCGCGCCCCGAAGTCAATCGGCTCGGCGATGCCGAGCACGCGCCTCGTCTCTTGCCCCAAGCGCTCGACGTCACACCGCGCATCGACGGTCGTCGCACCACCGAGGGCGGTGACCTCGGTCTGCGCGCACCTTCTTCTCGTGGTGGCGCGCGCTCGCGCAGCCTCCGCTCGTTCGGACCGAGCGTCTCGAGCCCGACGGACCTCATGGTCGGCATCGCGTACGACCTCAAGGCCGACTTCGAGCGCGCCGCGCAGAAGATCGCCGGCGAGGGCGCCGAGCTTCCGGAGGACGCGTTCGAAGAGTACGACTCGGAGGCGACCGTCGCCGCGCTCGAGGATGCGCTCGCGAGCAACGGCTACCAGAGCCGTCGTCTCGGATCGGGTCGCGCCTTTCTCTCTCGCATCATGGCCGAGCCCGGCGACATGGTGTTCAACATCGCCGAGGGCTACGGCACGCGCAGTCGCGAGGCGCACGTCCCGAGCGCGCTCGAGATGCTCGGCGTCCCGTACACGCACTCGGATCCGCTGACGCTCGCGCTCACGCTCGACAAGGCGATGGCCAAGCGCGTCGCGGCGGCCGCCGGCGTTCCGACGCCGCGCTTCGCCGTGGTCGAGCACATCGACGACGCGCGCGGCCTCGACCTCGCGTACCCGCGCATCGCCAAGCCCCTCTTCGAGGGCTCGAGCATGGGCATCCGCAAGCACTCGCGCGTGACGAACCACGAGGACTTCATGGAGCTCATCGGCGAGCTGCTTCGTCTCTACCGCGAGCCCGTGCTCGTCGAAGAGTTCGCGAGCGGCCCCGAGTTCACCGTCGGTATCCTCGGCACCGGCCACACCGCGTCGGTGATCGGCGCGATGGAGATCGTCCCGCGCAACTGCTCGGCGGCCGAGTTCGTCTACTCGCTCGAGGTGAAGCGCAACTACCTCGAGGAAGTCGCCTATCACGTGCCGCCCAAGCGCCCGACCGAGCTCGTGCGTCAGATCGAGAACGTCGCGCTGGCGGCGTACCGTTCGCTCGGCTGTCGTGACGTCGGTCGTGTCGACGTTCGCTTGAGCGAGGATGGCGATCCGAAGTTCCTCGAGGTCAATCCGCTCCCAGGGCTGAACCCGGTCACCGGCGATCTCGTGATCCTCGCGCGCGGCAACGGCATCTCGTACCACGAGCTCGTCGGCCGCATCGTCGAGAACGCGCGCGCCCGTCAGTCCATTTGATCGGCGCGTAGGTCGACCCCGCACGAGGCTCGTGTACTATCGCGAGCCCGTGGCCTCTTCTCTCCGCGTCGCGATTTGTTACGACGGCACCGCCCTCGACGAGGGCATGGTGTTCGACTCCGCCGCCGGCGAGATGGTCGCGGTCGAGTCGATCATGGACGTGGTGGTCGAGATCGAAGCGGCGCTCACCAAGCGCGGCCATCGGCCCTCGCGCCTGATCTTGCCGGGCAACGATGCGGCCGCGCTGCTTCGTGCCCTCGCCGACGTGCAGTGCGACGTGCTCTTCAACTTCGTCGAGAGCCTGCGCGGCGTGGCCGAGCTCGAGGCCGCCGTTCGTGGGGCGATGAGCGTGCGCGGCATCCCGGTGACGGGCGCTTCGTTCGAGGGGCTCGCCAACTGCCTCAGCAAGCCGCGCGCACGCGCGCTCGCTGCGGCCGCCGGCGTACCGATTCCTGCGGGCTGCGTGATCGCGAGCGATGCGGATGACGCGAGCCACGTCCCGCATCCGTGCATCGTGAAGCCGGCCGCGCAGGACGCGAGCCACGGCATCGACGGCGCGAGCGTGTGCAAGACGCCTGCGGAGACGAAAGCGCGCGCGCTCCGCCTGATCGAGCGTGGGCTCGGTGCCTCGCTCGTCGAGCAGTACGTCGACGGCCGCGAGTACAACGTGTCGATGGTCGAGCTCGTCGAGAACGGCCAGCGCACGTTGAAGACGTTGCCGATCGCCGAGATCACGTTCGAAGGATATCCGGCCGGCACGCCGAAGATCCTCACGTACGCGGCGAAGTGGGAGCAGGAGAGCCCGGAGTACAAGGGCTCGGTCTCCGTCGAAGCCACCGATCTCACGGACGAGCTACGTGCGTTGCTCACCAAGCACGCGAATGCGGCGTTCCGCGCGCTCAGCCTCTCGGGCTACGGGCGTGTGGACTTCCGCGTCGATGCCGTGACGAGACAGCCTTACGCGGTCGACATCAACCCGAACCCCGATTTCTCCCGGGGCGCGGGCTTCCACCTCGCGGGCGAGCGCGCCGGCTACGCGTACGAAGATCTCGTCGAGATCGTCGTGCGCGCCGCGCAACCATGATCCTCCGGGTGCTGGCGAGGTCCGATCGAGAGGCGATCGAGGCGCTCGTTCGCGGTGTCGATCGTTTTCCCGAGCCCGAGATCGCCGTGGCGATGGAGCTCGTGGACCTCGGCCTCTCGGACGACCCCCGCGGATATCTCTTCGTCGTGGCCGAGCAGAACGGGCGCGTCGTCGGCTACGCGTGCTGGGGCCGCGCGGCCATGAGCCCGACGGTGTTCGATCTCTACTGGATCGTCGTCGACGTCCACGCGCATGGCGGCGGCATCGGTCGAGCGCTCCTCGCGCACGTGGAGCGCGAAGTGCGCGGGGAAGATGGCATCTCGCTCCTGATCGAGACCGAAGGCTCGCCGCCGTACGAGGCCGCGCGTCGCTTCTATCTCGCGGCTCAGTACACCGAGGTCGGTCGCGTCGCCGACTTCTACGGTCCCGGCAAAGACAAGGTTCTCTACAGCAAGAGGCTCGATCGATGACTGCTCCTACTGGCAAGAAAAACCGCTCGGCTGAGCCGAGCACTCCCGCGGGCAAGAAGAAGGTCGCGCTCCCGCTCGCGGTGATGAACGCGGCGACGGCGAACTTCGAGTGCGTGTTCCCGACGTGCGGCGGCTTGTGCTGCCGTCAGAGCCGACCGCCGGTCGAGCCGGGCGAGGCCGCGATGATCGCGAAGATCCTGCCGCGCGTGATCGATCAGATGCGGCCCGGCGCGCGCAAAGCCGTCGAGAAGCGCGGCTTTCTCACCAAGCGCATCAAGAGCAAGCGGCAGATGCTCTCGATCCACGACGAGTATTGCGTCTTCTACAACGAAGGCTGCGTGCTGTACCGGCTCGGCGCGAAGGAAGGCGACACCACCAAGTACAAGCCCTGGGTGTGCACCGCGTTCCCGCTCGACACGGATCCGAAGGGGAACTGGGAAGTGCGTCAGTGGGGCAACAAGGGTGAGGCCTGGGATCTCTTCTGCCTGAACCCGAAGGAGTCGAAGAAGAAGGCGGTCACGACGCTCGGCCTCGAGCTCGACTTCGTCGCGTCGCTCGAGACGCCGAAGCAGCGCTGGAGATTCAAGAAGTGAACGCGGACGTCGCACCCGTCGCGGTCGCGGCGCCTGCCGTCCCGCAAGTCATCACGCTACGCAGCGTGATCGCGGGCTTCCTGCTCTCGCTGCTGCTCTGCGGCGTGAACTCGTATCTGACGCTGAGCTTCGGCGTCATCGAAGAGGGGCCGACGATCGCCGCGCTCTTCTTCTTCGCCTTCTTCTTCCTCTCGACGCGAAAGATCACCACGACCGAGATGGTCATCGTCGCGACGATGGGCTCGGCGGGTGGCTCTCTCGGATTCATCACGAACTTCTATGCGGCCGAGGCGATGGCCGCGACGCCCCTGACGTTCTGGCAGATGGTCGGCTTCTCGATCGTCACGTCTCTGGTGGGCCTCGTCTTCGTCATCCCGCTACGGCAGCTGCTCATCCTGCGCGAGAAGCTTCCGTGGCCGGGTAGCAAGGCCGTCGAGAGCGTGATCCGCGCGCTCGTGGAGCAGGGCGACCCGAGGCAGCCGTGGATCTTGCTCGTGACGTGCGTGACGATGATCGCGTACGTCGTCCTCAACGACGAGGACGGCTACGGGCTCGTTCCTTCCGGCACGGCGATCGGCCTCTTCGGGCTCTCGGCCTACGGCGCCGCGATCGCGTGGTCGCCCTTCGCGATCGGCGGGGCGTACCTGATGGGCTTCCGCACGTGCGTCGGCTTCTTGTTCGGCGCGACCGCACTGCTCGTGATGGCGCCGCATCTGCCCGAGCCGAGCGCACCGCACCACTACGTGTGGCCCGGCATCGGCTTCCTCGTCGCAGCCGGTCTCACGCAGATGGCGCTGCAAGGAAAGACGATCGTCCAATCGATGCGCTCGCTCTTCGCGCGGAGCGCCGGCGAGAGCGACGACGACGATCCGATCATGAGCTCTCGCGTGTTCGGCATCTTCACCGGCGTCGCGCTCATCGTCGCCGCCATCTTCTCGGCGTTCGGTCTCGGTCTCTCGTTCGTCGTCACAGTGCTCTTGATCGTGGTCGGCGGGTTTCTCCAGAACGTGATCGCGACGCGCGCTGCGGCGCAGACGGCGTTCAACCCCGCGCGTGTGATGGGCATCTTGCTCCAGGGCGTGACCGCGCTCGCGGGAGGTCACGGCGCCGGGCAGAACCTCGCGGGCGCGGGCTTCGTCGCGGGCTCGGGCGCACAGGCGGGTGTGCTCACGGGAGATCTCGCGTACGGCCGATGGCTGAAGGTCCCCTCGCGCTGGCAGTTCTGGACGCAGCTCATCACGGTCGTTCCGTGCTCGCTCGTCTCGGCGTGGGTCTTCCAGCAGATCCTCGCGCTCGGTCCGATGACGATCGAGGGAGACGGTCTTCCTGCGCCCGTCGCGAAGATGTGGGCCGCGACCGCGCTCATCTTCTCGGGTCAGGCGGACATGCCGCCGTTCGCGTACGAGGCGATGGCGATCGGTGGCGCGATCGGATGCGTCTACGTGCTGATCGAGCGGAACGAGAAGATCGAGAAGTGGCTTCCGTCGTCGACCGGTGTCGGCCTCGGCCTCGTGCTCCCGATCGCGTACGGCTGGTCGTTCTTCTTGGGCGGTCTGCTCTTCGTGATCGCGGAGAGGGTGTTCAAGATCCGCGAGGTCTCGCTCACGACGTTCGCCGTCGGCTGCATCGTCGCCGAAGGGATCGGCGGCGTGCTCAAGCCTCTCTTGGCCGTGCTCGGGCTGATGCCCGAGTGAGAGAGCGGACCGCGACGAGCGTGCCGCATCCGCCGTTCGACTCGAGCCGCGCCTGGCTCGACATGCGCACGACGAGATCGCGCGCGCGCAGTCGCTCGTAGATCGCCTCGTAGCGCTCGCGGGTCACGCCGCGCAGCGGGCTCGTCGGCACCGCGTTGTGCGCGTAGAGGTGCACCGCAACGCCGATCGGGTGCGCGCGCGCCGCGAACGCGTCGATCTCGTCGTCTGCGTCGTTGCCGCCTTCGATGACGAGGTACGCGAGCGCGATCTTCTTGCGGCGCTTGCGCGGTAGCTGCGGCACGCGCTCGGCGAGCAGCGCGAACAGTCCGTCGAGCGGCGGACCGCCGGGCACCATCTTCGCCCGCGTTGCTTCGCCGCCGGCGTGCACGCTGATCGTGATCCCGTTGTGTGGCGGCGCATCCGGCGAGAGCCACGTGCTCAAGCGCGCGAGCGGGCCGCCGCTCGTCGTGATCGAAGCGGGCGTTCGTCTCTCGTGGCATCGCCGAACGACCTCGGCGCATGCATCGCTCGCATGCATCGGCTCGCCGCTGCCCGAGAGAGTGACGCGTGTGATCGCATGACCTTCGGCTTCGAGCAGCGCGAGCACCTTCATCATCGTGTCGGCGTCGAGCGAGCGTGAGAGCCCGTTCGCGCCCGACGCGCAGAAAGGACAGCGCACCCCGCAGCCGACCTGGGTCGACAGACACGCGGTCTCGCCGCGGTAGACGACCGTCTCGACCTCCGCTCCGTCGTCGAGCCGGACGACGTATCGCACGTTCGATCCGCCCTCGGCGCGATACGTCTGGACGATCTCGATCACGGCGTCTGCTGGTCCCAGATTCGCACCAGATAGATGCGCGGAGAGCTTCCATCGGCGGCCGAGATCTTCGCGATCGGATGCGACGAATCGGTGTCGTTGATACAGCCAGCCGCCTGATACATGTCGCCGATCAGCGCGAGATCGAGGTAGTTGCCTCCTTGATCCCGCCAGCCGCCGGTCGGGAGCGCGAACGCGAGATCGAGGCGGCCACTCACCGACGCGATCGTCGGCTCTTCGCAGTCGTTCGTTCGATCTTCGACCGTCAGCAAGCCCGGAGGAATCCCGGCCGCTTCCTTCGGGCCGGTGCCGAGCGCCGCGGACGCGAGCTGACAAGCGCGTCCCCGAGGTGTCTGGCACCATAGATAAACGCCCGCGATCGAAGGCTGATCCTCCGGGACTGCACCGACGGATGGCTCCGCGACCGGCGTCTCGACCGACTCCTGGTGCCCTTGTTGATTCTCCGCGATGGGCATCGGCTCGGCTCGGAGCGTCGTCGCGTGCACCGGAGCCGACGCACCGCCGCACGCCGTTGCGAGCGCGAGCGCGAGCAGCGCGTAACGTTCGCCGCGGAAGCCACGTAACACTCCACGAGCATAGCGCGTCGTCTTGTCGGGGCTCATGTTCCGCTGACACCCCGGCAGCCCGCGCCGTTCCCGCCTGCAGAGATCCGTTCGCGACTTTGACGCGTAGAGTGGTGGTCGATGTCCGTCAGTCAGCTCATCGAGCGAACGTCGAGCGTCTCCGACGCGGCGGAGACGTACGTGTCGGACATGCCGGTCGGTGCCGGTGGAGCTGATCTCCCTGCGATCGGCGCCGTTCTCGACGAGCGCTACGAGATCACCGGTCTGCTCGGGCAGGGCGGCATGGGCCACGTGCTCTCCGCACGCCACGTGGTGCTGGGCAACCGCCTCGCGATCAAGGTGCTGCGCCGCGAGATGACACGCGACGCCGAGATCGTGGAGCGCTTCCGCCGCGAGGCGCGCGCGGCCAGCGCGATCGGCCACAGCGGCATCGTCGCCGTGAAGGACTTCGGCGCGCTTCCCTCGGGCGCGAGCTACTACGTGATGGAGCACGTCGAAGGGCAGAGCGTGGCCGAGGCGCTCGCCGAAGCGCGCGCGTTCCCGCTCGCGCGTGCGCTCGACGTCGTCCGACAGATGGCGAACGCGCTCGGAGCCGCGCACGCCGCCGGCATCGTCCATCGCGACGTGAAGCCCGAGAACGTGCTGCTGACCAAGACGTTCGACGGCCACGCCGATCAGGTGAAGATCCTCGACTTCGGCATCGCGAAGCTCGACTTCGCGTCGCGTCTGTCGGGCGCGCATCGCGTGCTCGGCACGCCGGCGTACATGTCGCCGGAGCAGGCGCGCGGTCAGACGCTCGATCTGCGCGCCGACGTCTACGCGCTCGGCATGGTGTTCTACGAGCTGCTCACCGGCGACGTCGCGTTCGACGACGCGCGACCGCTCGAGGTCCTGCGGATGCAGATCATGACGCCGGCGCCGTCGGTCCGGCTGCTCCGACCCGACGTGCCGGACGCCATGGAGCAGCTGATCGCTCGCTGTCTCGAGAAGAAGCAGGAGGCGCGGCCCGCCTCGATGAAGGAGATCGCCGACGCGATCGAGACCGTTCAGGCCACGATGCCGGCAGCGAGCGTCACGCCGACGCCGGCGCCGATCCCACGCAGGGCCGCGCCGCGTCCCAAGCTTCCGAGCATCTCGGTCGCGCCGATCACGAGCTCTTCGCCGCCGTCCGTGCCGAGCCGCGCGACGCCGGTCGCGACCGCGCCGGCGCGCCGCTCGCACGCGACGTGGATCGCGGGCGCGGTGCTCACGCTCATCGGTGTCGCCGCGCTCGCCGCAGCCGTCGGCATCGTGTTCGGTGCTCGCTCCACGCCAGCCGTCGCGGCAAGCGTGCCCGTGACACCCGCGCCCATCGTCGCGTCGCCAGTGACGCCCGCGATGGCCGCGCCGGCCGCTGTCGAAGCGATCGCATCGACACCGCCCGCTGTGTCGACGCCTGACGTCGCGCCCGCCGTGACGCATCCGCTCCACGCGCACATGCATCCCACACACGTGGCATCGCCTGCTTCGAGCGAGCCCGCGCCTACGCCGGAAGCCGCGCCGCGCGCGCACTCGGCCATTCGCGTGCTCGATCCGTGGGACGATCCCTGAGCTGACGGGCCCGCAGCGTCAATCGTCTTCGCCGATCGGCAGTGCGCTCAGCGGCTTCTCGGCCGACAAGCGCTTCACGCTCGAGAGGTGGTGCAGGATGAGCTCGCGGTTGTCCGTGACCGAGAGCGACTGCATCTCGAGCGCGCCGATGCGGTCCTCGGGCGTGAACGCCGGATCGGCGACCTTCTCCATCGAGAGCTTGTCGGGCCCGTAAGCCATGTGATCGGCCTTCGTGCTCAGGATCGTGTAGTCGTCGCCGCGACGCAGTTCGAGCTTCACGCTGCCGGTGATCGACGGCGCGACCCAGCGCGTGAGCGCGTCCTTGAGCATCATCGACTCCGGATCGAACCACTTGCCCTCGTAGAGCAGGCGACCGAGGCGCCGGCCGAGCGTGACGTACTGATCCGTCGTCGACTCGTTGTGGATCGCGCTCAGAAGTCGCTCGTAGCAGACGTTCAAGAGCGCCATGCCGGGCGCCTCGTAGATGCCGCGGCTCTTGGCATCGATGACGCGGTTCTCGATCTGATCGCTCATGCCCAGGCCGTGATGGCCGCCGATGCGATTGCACTCGAGGAAGAGCGCGAGCAGGCCGCCATGGTCCTTGCCGTTCACGGAGACGGGCAGGCCCTGCGCGAACTCGACGGTGACTTGTTCGGCCTCGACCGCGACGTCCTTCTTCCAGTGCGCGACGCCCATGATGGGCTCCACGATCTGCATCGAGACGTCGAGCCGCTCGAGGTCCTTCGCTTCGTGCGTCGCGCCGAGCACGTTTGCATCCGTCGAGTAGGCCTTCTCCGTGCCCATCTTGTAGGGCAATCCGACTTTCTCGAGGTACTCGCTCATCTCCTTGCGGCCGCCGAACGCGGTGACGAACGCCTGATCGAGCCACGGCTTGTAGATGCGCAGCGCCGGGTTCACGAGGATGCCGTAGCGATAGAAGCGCTGGATGTCGTTGCCCTTGTGCGTCGAGCCGTCGCCGAAGACGTTCACCCGGTCCTCGCGCATCGCGCGCACGATCGCGGTCGACGTGACCGCGCGGCCGAGCGGCGTCGTGTTGAAGTACTTCTTGCCGCCGACGCCGAGGTGGAACGCGCCGCACTGGATCGCGACGAGCCCCTCGCGGACCATCGCCTCGCGACAGTCGATGATCTTGGCGGCCTTCGCGCCGTGCTCCATCGCGATGGGCGGGATCTCGTTCGGATCCTTCTCGTCGGGCTGCGCGAGATCGGCCGTGTACGCGTAGACGTCGACGCCCTGGCGCGACATCCACGCGACGGCGCATCGCGTGTCGAGGCCGCCGGAGAAAGCGATGCCGATCTTGGTGCCCTTGGGCGGGAGCTCACGATAGATGCGCGACATGGCGCCGGATATGACACGAAAACGCGCGCGCGTGGCGCTCGCCGCGGGATCGATCGCGTGAAAAGATGCGGGCCGTGAAGCACGCCTTCGTTCTCGTCGCCGTCTTCGTGTTCGCAGGAGGCGTTTCGGCGCAGGCGCCCGACCCGGTGACCGTCGCCGGCTGGGCGCAGACGTTTCTGTCCGGCGTGACGTCGATCGACGCGCGCTTCCAGCAAGACAGCTGGGTGGCCGTGCAGCGCCACACCACGACGAGCCACGGCCGGATGCGCATCGCGCGCCCCGCGCACGTGCGCCTCGACTACGAAGGCGATGCGGCACCGTATGCGGTCGCGAACGGCGCCGACTACCTCTGGATCGAGCCCGGCGATGGGACGTGGCCCGGGCAGTACACACGCGGCACGAGCGACGTCGTCACGACCGTGTTCGGGCTGCTCGTCGGCGGCGCTCCGCTCGATCACGATTTCGTGATCGGGGCGTGCGGCGTCGTCAGCGCGAGCGCGCCCTCTGGCACGAGCTGCATCGAGCTGCGTCCCCGCGCGGAGCACGCCGCGTTCGAGCGCGTCCGCATGTACGTGCTCACCGCGGAAGACGTCCGAGGCCGCCCGGCGCGCGTCGCGATCGAGCAGCACGACGGCACGTGGAACACGTTCACGTTCCGCGATCTGCAGGTCAATCCATCGATCGACGCAACGATCTTCTCCGTCGAGCCGCCGGCCGGGATGCGTCCGACGCCGGCATCGCGCTGATCACGGCGTGCGAGGCCCACCCGTCGTAAGCGCCCGACGAAGCGGGTCCGAGGGCCCGCGCGTCACCAGATCCGAACGGCCGAAGTGATCGGCGAGCTGCAGCTGCCCGCCGTCGGCGAACGCGACGGAGAAACGCACGAGATCGAGCTCACGTCGGGCTCGCTCGGGCAGCTCGGTCAACGCGATGGGCCGTGTGGGCACGTCGGTCCGCGTGTAGAGACCCACGGCCTGCGGATCGAGGCTCGCCCAGCGATACACGCCCGTATCGGAGAGCGCATCGAGCCACCGCGCGAGCGCATCTTCGTCCATCGAGCCTACGACGCACGGATCGCGCGCGAGCAGCTCCACGAGCGGGTTGTCGAGCGCGCGCGAGGACGCCAACGTCGGTCGAGCAGGCTCCGGGGCTTCGAACACGGGATCGAGCGTGAGCGAAGCCTCGACCGTGCTGACGAGCGGCTCGCTGCGGTACGTCGTGTTCAGCGCTCGTCGATCCAGCACCACGATCGCGCGCAGACCGATCCGCCCGCCGGACCGCGGGATCGCGCGACCGCTCGCGACGACGCGGCCCGCACGGAGCGCATCGAGCGGAAATCGATCTCGATGGAAGTCGCCGGGCAGCGTTCCGAGCGGCCACGGCAGCGGCACGGCCCCGGCTTCACCACACTCGAACATCCCCAACGAGCCGTGCGCGTCGATCGCGAGCCAGCGCGAGCGCGGGATGCCGTGCTCGTTGTAGTAGGGCGGGCCCTGCACCGCGGTCACGGAGCGGCGAGCGCGGCGCAGACGCGCTCGATGCCTTCGTCCACGCTCACGCGGGGCGCGTAGCCGAGCTCGGCCTTCGCGCGGGCGATCGAGAAGTAGTGGTGCGTGCACATGTAGCGGATGGCGAAGCGCGTCAGGCCGTCCTCCGGCATCACTTCGCCGCCGCGCAGCGTCTCGAAGCCCTCTTTCAGAGCGGCGATTCCGTAGACGAGCTGGTGCGGGATCGCGAAGCGGATCGGCGGCAGATCGAGGCGCGCGAGGACCTTCTTCACGAAGTCCCAGAAGGGGATGGGCTCGCCGTTGGTGATGAAGTACGCGCGACCCGCGACGGGCGCACCGACGTCGAGCCGATCGCCCGCGAGCAGGAGCGCATCGACGAGGTTGTCGACGTACGTGTAGTCGCTCAGCCAGTTGCCGCGGCCGACCTGCACCTTCAGGCGGCCAGCGCGCGCATGCGCGATCACCGCAGGCAAGAAGCGCGTGTCGTTCGGGCCGAACACGACGTGCGGGCGCAGCGCGATCGTGGCGAGCGAGGAGTCGTTCGCGGCGAGCACCATCTTCTCGGCGCTGATCTTGCTGTCGGCGTAGGGCGCCTGCGACGTGGTCGGATAGGGCAGCGACTCGTCGCCGTTCTCGATGTCCTTGCCCTGGTAGACGACGCTGCCGCTCGAGACGTAGACGAGCTTGCGCACGCCCGCGGCGCGACAGGCATCGATCACGTTCTGCGTGCCGTCGACGTTCACGCGCTGCACGAGCGAGACGTGACCTTGTCGCGTGTGCACGGCGCTCGCGTTGTGGAAGACGACGTCGGCGCCTTCGATCGCCTCGCGCACGGCCGCCGGGTTCGTGATGTCGGTCGTGACGAGCTCGCCGGGCGCCCCGTCGAGACCACGCAGATCCGCGTTGATCACGCGATCGCCGCGCGCGGCGAGCGCCGCCACGAGGTGTCGTCCGACGAAACCACTGCCACCGGTCACCACGCTCGTCCGCGTCATCGCCCAGAGGCCTAGCGCAGCGAGTCGCCCTCGTCTTCGTTTTCGTCCTCGTCGTCGTGCTCTCGCTCTCGCGCCGCAGGCGCTATGCTCCGCGCCTCTCGCATCTCGGAGGCAGTCGCATGGGCAACGCGTGGATCGTCGGTGGAGCGCGCACGGCGCGCGGGCGCGGCAAGGCAGGCAAGGGCGCTCTCTCGGGCGTGCACCCGCAGGAGCTGCTCGGACAGACGCTGAACGAGGTGATCGCGCGCACGAAGGTCGACGCGAACGAGATCGACGACGTGATCGCAGGCTGCGTCTCGCAGGCCAAGGAACAAGGCGCCTGCATCGCGCGCAACTCGGTGCTCGCCGCCGCGCTGCCCGACACGATGACCGGCGTCACGGTGAATCGCTTCTGCGGCTCGGGCCTGCAGGCGCTCAACTTCGGCGCGATGGGCGTCGCGAGCGGTCACCAGTCGTTCGTGCTCGCGGGCGGCGTCGAGTCGATGTCGCGCGTGCCGATGGGCAGTGACGAGGCCGGCATCGATGGCAACAACCTGCACCTGCGCAAGCGCGTCTTCCAGGTGCCGCAGGGCATCAGCGCGGATCTCATCGCGACGATCGAGGGATTCTCGCGCGCCGACGTCGATGCGTTCGCGCTCGAGTCGCAGCGCCGCGCCGAGATCGCGCAGAAGGAGAACCGCTTCGCCAAGGCGATCTTCGTCGTCAAAGATCCCGAGACCGGCAAGCCGCTGCTCGACTTCGACGAGCACGCGCGGCACGGCACGACGATCGAGGCGCTCGCCAAGCTCGAGGGCGCGTTCGTCGGTCTCGGTGCAGCGGCCGTCGGCCCGAACGGCGAGACGCTCGATCAGATCGCGATGAAGCGATATCCGGACGTGAAGAAGATCGAGCACGTCCACACGGCTGGAAACTCGAGCGGCATCGTCGACGGCGCGTGCGCGCTGCTGCTCGCGTCCGACGACGCGGTGAAGGCGCACGGCCTCAAGCCGCGCGCGCGGATCCGCTCGATGGCGACGATCGGCGCCGAGCCGGTGATCATGCTGACGGCGCCCGCGCCCGCGTCCGAGCGCGCGCTGAAGAAGGCCGGCATGAAGGCGAGCGACATCGATCTCTGGGAGATCAACGAGGCGTTCGCGACGGTCCCGATGCAGACGATGCGCAAGCTCGGCATCGATCACGCGAAGGTGAACGTGAACGGCGGCGCGATCGCGCTCGGCCACCCGCTCGGCGCGACGGGCGCGATCCTGGCGCTCACGGCGATCGACGAGCTCGAGCGGCGCGGCCTCGGCACGGCGCTCATCACCCTCTGCATCGG
>CAYSCF010000109.1:0-19343 GCA_964429305.1 uncultured Sandaracinaceae bacterium
GGCCGGTCGTGTCCTCGGTCGTGAACACGGCGAGCGCGATCACGTCGTCCATCACGGGAGCGAGAG
Source organism: uncultured Sandaracinaceae bacterium (assembly GCA_964429305.1). Classification (GTDB taxonomy): domain Bacteria; phylum Myxococcota_A; class Polyangia; order Polyangiales; family Sandaracinaceae; genus JBBSAT01. The sequence goes on from CAYSCF010000109.1 coordinate 67, forward strand.
CGTCGAGCGCCGGCTGGTACACGGCCATGACGTTCGCGGGCGCCGTGCCCGCGACGACCGTCTCGAAGTCCGTGTCGCGGCCGAACGCCGTTCCGTCGGTCGCATGCAAGCGCGACGTGACGACGAACGCGTACGTGTGCAGGCTCTGGAGCGGGAAGCCGTCGGGCGTGCGGATCGCGAGCTGCCTCTCGGCCCAGTAGAACGTCGCGAGCTGCTGGTACTCGGTCTCGACGGGCAAGCGCATGCCGACGGTCGCGCTGTGTGGATCGACGTCGACGAGGAACACGCTCGAAGCGTCGTCCGTGCTCGCGGCGGCATCGACTGGCAGCGTCGACTCGTCGACGTGTCGCGAGAAGCGGAAGTATCCCGCCCCGTTCGTCGCGTAGCCGACCTGATGCGCCTCGACCGCCGCGATGTAGTCGGCCACGAGCGCGCTGTGCGGGTTCGGGAAGCCGGTGAGATCCGGGTGACCCGCCGCGTTCACGCGGAGATCGTTTGGCCACGGCAGATCGAAGAACGTTCCGCTCGCCGCCGGCGCGAGAACGAAGATCGCGTGCGCGGGACCCGGGTCGTCGGGGAGGAACACGTCGGGCGAGTACTGATCGGGCAGAGCCCACGCATCCGGACCGCCGTCGTCGCCGATCCCCGCGTCCATGTCGGTCGGCGGCGAGTGACAGCCGACGACGCAGAACACGCAGGCGAGGAACAGCACCGAAGAAAGAGCGCGCATCCGGGCAGGATACCCGAGCGCGCTTGACCTGCGCGCGCTCCTCACCATGATCGGTGCCCGATGAACAAGACGTACGGCGATCTGCTCCAGGACGTGAAGGGCGCCATCCAACAGGTCTCGCTCGAAGAGCTGAAGGCCGAAATGGATCGCCACGTTCCGATGACGATCGTGGACGTGCGGGAGAAGGACGAGTGGCGTCAGGGATACCTGCCTGGCGCGCTCCATCTGCCGCGCGGGTTTCTCGAGATGCAGGCCGAGCAGAAGCTGCCGGACAAGGGCGCGCCCATCGTCGTGTACTGCGCCGGCGGCATCCGCAGCGCGTTCGCAGCGAAGTCGCTCCAGGATCTCGGCTACACGAACGTCCGATCGGCCAATCCCGGGTTCGGCCGATGGAAGGACAGCGGATATCCCTGGGACAAGCCGGCCGATCTCACGCCGGCGCAGCTCGATCGGTACTCGCGACACATCCTCTTGCCCGAGGTCGGCGAGAAGGGGCAGGAGAAGCTGCTCGAGGCGCGCGTGCTCTTGCTCGGTGCGGGCGGGCTCGGCTCGCCGGCGGCGCTCTATCTCGCCGCGGCGGGCATCGGCAAGCTCGGGATCGTCGACAACGACGTCGTCGATGCGTCGAACCTGCAGCGCCAGGTCATGCACGGGACCGATCGCGTCGGTACGCCCAAGGTCGAGAGCGCGAAGAAGACGATCGAGAACCTGAATCCCGACGTGAAAGTGCATCTCTTCGACGAGCGGCTGAACAGCGGCAACGTCGATCGGATCTTCGATCACGGCTGGGACGTGATCGTCGACGGGCTCGACAACTTTCCGACGCGCTATCTAGTGAACGACGCGAGCGTGTGGAAGAGCATCCCCGTCGTGCACGGCTCGATCTTCCGCTTCGACGGACAGGTCACGACGTTCTGGAGCTCGCCGCCGTCGTCCGTGGGTGGAACGCACGGAGGCAAGGGGCCCTGTTATCGCTGCCTCTATCCGGAGCCGCCGCCCGCGCATCTCGCGCCGAGCTGCGCCGAGGCGGGCGTGCTCGGCATCCTTCCCGGCGTCGTCGGAACGATCCAGGCGACCGAGGCGCTCAAGATCGTGCTCGGGATCGGCGATCCGCTCGTGGGCCGACTGCTCACGTACGACTCGCTCAAGATGCAGTTCCGCACGCTCAAGCTGCGTCGCGACAAGGACTGCCCGGTGTGCGGCGATCATCCGACCATCACGACGTACGTCGACTACGAAGGCTTCTGCGCTCGCTGATCTGCCGGAGAGCTCGCCGCGTAGGACCCGGACGGAAGCGCCCATGGGGCGCGGACGGTAGGGGCCGGAGTGGACGAGCCGACACAATTAGCCCACGAAAACGCGATGTCTCTCTTCCTGCCGCCGCTGCGACCGAACCTCGAAGCGGCGCTCCGTGACGTGACGTCGACGAACGTGCGCGCGCGGAGCGCGGCGGCCGAGGCGCTGGGCGATGCACGCGAGGGCGAGCGAGATCGCGCACGCGCGGCGCTCGAGAAGCTCGCGTCCGATGCCGAGCCGGAGATCCGCGTGATGGCGCTCGCCGGCCTCGGTCGCATCGGAGACCCGGCGGCGCTCGATGCGGTGCTGCCGCGCTTCGACGACGAGATCGGGACGGTGCGTGAGGTCGCCGTGATCGCCGCCGCGCAGCTGCGGGATCCGCGCGCTCTCCCGCGCATCCGGCGCGCGATGGCCGACGAGCGTCCGGAGGTCCGCTTCCAGGCGGTCATCTCGCTGGCGGAGCTCGAGGGAGAGGACGCGCGCGTCGCGCTCTTCGCTGCGTTGGTCGACGACGACGCGCACGTGCGCGCGAACGCTGCCATCGCGCTCGCCACGCTCGAGGCCGACGAGCCGACCGCCGACCGCCTGGCGAAGCTGCTCAAGGATCCGGATGCGACGGTGCGCCTCGAGGTGGCTCTCGCGCTCGCGAAGCACGGCGACGCGCGTGCGGCCAAGGAGCTCGGGCGACATCTCGACGACGACCGCGCGTTCGAGGCCATCGAGGCGATCGCGGCTCTCGGTGCACGCGACCGCGCGGACGATCTGGCCAAGGTCGCGCGCGCGTTCCTCAAGCCGCTCGAAGTGAAGGCGGCCGCGGCCGCAGCGCTGGCGCGGCTGGGCGATCCGCGAGGTGTCGCCGTGCTGCGCGACATCGCACGCGCGTTCCGATCCGATGGGCGCACGTACGTCGCCGAGGCGATCGGGATGCTCGGATTGGTCGAGCTCACCGACGAGCTCGTCGCGCTCGCGGAGCGGCCGCGGGGCGCGGACCTCGGGATCGTCGTGGTCTCGCTCGGCAAGCTGCTCCCGCAGCGTCCGGAGCTGCGCGCCACCATCGAACGGCTCGCGCAGCGTGACGACGACGTCGGTGCGAAGGCGCGCGCGCTGCTGAGCTAACGCGCGATCACGACCGGCGTGGGGCCCGGTCGGATCACGAGCGTCGCGCTGCCGAGGCCGGCGAGAAGGCGTCGTCCCTCGGCCGTCGGCGTGAACAGGATCACGACGTCGGTCGGCGACACGCTCGGCGGCAAGCCGCTCTCGAACTGCGCGGAGGCATCGACGACGTGAATCGTCGCGGGATCGATCAAGCTGTCGAACGTCGCATCCATCTCGACGTGGCTCGCTGCCGCGGCGGCGACGATCTGCCGCGCGAGCGTGCCGCGTGTCCACGTCGTGCGCGCGAGCCCACTCTGCGCATGCGAGACCCGCTCCGCGAGCGATGCTTCGATCGCGCTCTCGTTGCCGTCCCGGATCGCGAGCACCAGCTGCACGAGCAGCGAGCGCGCCTGCTCGGCACCGCCCGAGATCGCGAGCGCCGCCGGCTCTCCGGTGCGCCCTTCGCTGCGCGCCGTGGGAACCCACGTGGGTGGATCGCGATCGGTCGCGGGCACGGGCTCGTCTGCCAGCGGCGGCGGAGATCCTCCGCACGCCGCGAGGAGCGCGACGATCGTCACCTCAATGCGCGCCACAGCTCGTCATCGCCCACGATCGAAGCCTACGCGATCCGAGAGGGTCAGCCGAAACGCAGCGCGCCGAGCTCGTCGTAGAGGTGCACGTTCGCGAGGATCGCCTTCTCGAACACGCCGACGTGCATCGACTCGTCGGGGCCGTGCGCGCCGGTCTCCGGATCCATCACGCCGTTCAGGATCAGCGGGCGATCCGCGAAGCGACGGCCGAAGAGCGCGACGAACGGGATGCTGCCGCCGACACCGATCGAGAGCAGCTTGCGTCCCCACGCCTTCTCGTACGCGCGATCCGCCGCGACGAAGGCTTCGCCCTTCGGCGTGTAGAGCCAGCTCATGCCCGGCTTGCCGCGCGGCGTGAGCGTGACCTTCACACCCCCCGGCGGATTCGTCGTGAGCACGCGCGTGACCTCGGCGAGCAGTTCTTCGTGTGTCTGGCCCGGCGCGACGCGGAAGCTCAGCACCGCCGATGCGCGCGCGCGAACGGCGTTCTTCTCGTGGCCCGGCGTCGGCAGCGTCGTCGAGAGCACGGTGACCGCCGGCTGCCTCCACACCCACTCCGCGGGCGGCTTGCCGTGGTTCGGCAGCGGCGAGACGTCGGCGCGCATGCGCGAGCCCTTGCGGATCACCTCGTCGTTCAGCGGAACGTCCCACGCCGCCTTCGACCACGCCGCGGGCACGGTCTGACGACCCAGCTTCATCCGGCCGTCCTCGTCGACGAGGCGCGAGACGAGCATCATCAGCGCGATCGCGGGATCGGGCACGAGGTTGCCCCAGAGGCCCGAGTGCACGTCGCTCGTGAGCGAGTCGCATGCGAGCTCCATCTCCATCAAGCCGCGCAGCGAGACGGTGAGACCGGGGATCTCCGTGGACGGATTCTCGCAGTCGGTCAGCACCATCACGTCCGACTCGAACGCTTCCGGGAACGCGTCCATGAAGCGCTCGAGGTTCGGCGAGCCGATCTCTTCTTCGCCCTCGATCAGCAGCTTGATGTTCACGGGCAGCTCACCCGCGACCGCGAGCCAGCTCTCCATCGCCGCCAGATGCGAGACCCAGCCGCCCATGTCGTCCGCGGCGCCACGCGCGAACACGCGTTCGCCATCGCGTCGGATCGCGTGCGGCGGCGACGTCCACTTCTCGCCGTTCACCGGCTGCAGATCCAGATGCCCGTAGATGAGGATCGTCGGCTTGCCGGGGCCCGCCTGCGTGTGCTCTGCCGCGACGCACGGAAGGGCGCCGTCGAGCTCGAGCAGGCGCACGTTCGTCAGCGAGAGCTTGCGCAGGTCCTCGGCGATACGCAGCGCGAGCGCCTTCACGTCGCTGGCGTGCGCGGGCTCGCACGAGATCGCGGGGAACGCGAGGTACTCGCCGAGGCGATCGAGCGTTTCTTTCGTGCGGCCGCGCGCGTGGGCGGCGACCTGTTCCGTCTTGCTGTGCGTCACTTCGAGGAGTCCCTTCGACAGAGCGTGAACCAGAAATCGAGCTCGCGATCTCCCTTGTCGCGTTGCTCGGCCGCGCGCCCGATCGACATGTGCGCCGAGACACGTCGCATGAAGTCACGCGTGCGGAAGTAGACGAGGCGCTGCAGGCCGACCTGGTTCGGCACGACCTTCGGCCAGCCTGCGGGCACGTTCCCATCGGGCACGCGCAGGTAGTCGACGACGACGCCGCCGCGACGCTCCCACTCGGAGTTGCCGGCCGTCTCGTACGCGACGAAGTAGCCCGGGCGGATGAACCACGCGTTCGAGTCGTTGTATCCGTTGCAGAGCCGCGCGTCCTTCTCGTCGCGCGAGAACACCTTCGCGAAGAGCTGGAAGTGACGCGGCACCGGGATCGTGTTGCGCCCGGGGTGACGGACCGCGACGTTCGGCGCGACGTCCTTCGGCACGAAGTGATCGATCGTGATCACGGGGCCGTCGGCGGCGCGCTCCCAGATCGCGGCTTGCTCGCGGCCGTCGAGCGTGAGCGACTCCGCTTCGCGCGCGGCGGAATCGAGCCCGTCGAGGTAGCCGGCGATGTCGCCGATGGAAGCTTTCGAAGCGAGGAGCTCACGCAGCGTCGTCACGGCGGCGGAGCATAGTCGATCGTCGGTTTCGGTGGCGGGAGTGCGAGCCGGTTTCTTGCGTCCGCGAGCCAGCGTCGGTTAGACGGGAGATGGTCGAGAGGGGTCCGCGGATCGCGTCAGCGAGCCGGACCTCTCCAGCATCAGGAGGTCCCATGTACGCGCTGTCGTTCGCGCGAGGGCGGACGTTTGCCCTCGTCGTTCCTTCCGTGTTCGCCATGGTGGTGTTGGGGCATCACGCGCTCGCCAGCGCACAACGCACGACAGGCGTCGTGATCGAGGACACCGGCGCGGCCGTCGGCGGCGCGCTCGCGGCGGCGGCGCTCGATGGCGCGTTGCACGAAGCGCTCAACGCGCAGCCCGGGCTGCGCCTCGAAGGTCGAGCCTCGCGCGCGCGCTACGTGATCACCGGATCGATCGTCGAGTGGAGCACACGCGACGTCTCGGACGGCCACGAGTTCCGCTGCGGCGTCTCGATCGTCGTCGCCGACTCGCACGGCAGCGTCCGCGCGATGCTGAGCGGTCGCGCTGCGGCACGAGGCGAGGGCGACGTCGGGTCGCTTTCGTCGCGCGCGCTGCTCGCTGCCACGCGCTCCGCGCTGCGGCCGCTCGCCGATGGCGGGCTCAACTGAACTTCAGTCGCGCGGTCGGATGAGATCGAAGTAGCGCCGCACGTAGAAGCGGTAGCCCGGTGGAATCTCGTCCTCTTCGATCGCGCGCTCGGCGTGTGCTTCGTACTCGGCATAGACGCGCTCGTAGTCACGCGATGCGAAGCCGCGCGCCGCACCGCCGCGGATGACCTCCGAGCGGCTCGGTCCGACGCCCTGATCCTGACCCTGCACCGCGACCGTTCGATGATCACCCTGTCGATCGGTCGGATCGTCCAGCGACGCGCCGCCGGGGTCGTGGCCCGCGCCACGGCGCTCGCCGCCTTCGCCGTCGCCCGCGCCACGCTCGCGGCCCGTTCCCGAGCCGCCCATGCCCGGGAGCTCGAGCGTCGCGTTGCTCTCGCCAGGCTCGTTGCCGAGGACGAGCATCTGCTGCGGCTCTTCGCCTTCGCCCTGGCCGCCCGAGCCTTCGCCCTCTGCGCCCTGCGCCGATCCACTCGTCCCGCCGGGCGTGCCGTTCTCGTCCTGGCCGCCTTCGCCTTCGCTGCCCTCGGCGTGGCCTTCGCCCTCGCTCCCGCCGCTCTGGCGCACGCCGATGCTCGTGCCTTCGGTGCCGCCTTCGCCTTCGCCGCCCGCGCGCAACACGAATCGGTCCATACGGCCGGCCTGGCCTCCCTGCGAGCCGCGGCCCTGTCCTTCGCCGCCTTCGCCGTCCTCTCCGTTGCCGCCTTGCTGCTCGCGCTGCCGGCGGATCATCTCGCGCAGCTGACGTAGCTGCTCGGCGAGCTGCTGCATCTGCTCCTCGGATGCCTGATCGCGCGCGGTGCGATTCAGATCCTCGGCCGCCTGATCGAGCGAGTCTGCGGCATCCGATCCGTCGCTCTGAGAGTCGTCGAGCTGCTCGCCGGCCTCGTCGAGCTCTCGCTCGAGGCGCTCGAGCTCGCGCTCTGCCTCTTGCTGCTCCGCGATCTCGCGCCGCGTCTGCTCGACCGACTCGCGCTCCTGCTCGAGCAGGCGCTCTTGCTCCTCCTGCGTTCGTGGCTCCGATCGATCTCCTTCGTCGTGCAGCAGATCGCCTTCCTGCTCGGTCCGGGCCTCGGCGAGCGCTTCCTGCAAGCGTCGACGCTCGTCGCGCGAGAGATCGCCCGACCGAACGCGCTCCGCGAGCGCGCGCAGGGCTCGCTGCGCGGCCGCGGCGTCGTGTGCACGCAGCGCCTGCGCGAGATCCGACGTCGTCTCTCCGCGTCCGAGCCGATCCCCGAGGGCCGCGAGCTGCTCTTCGCGCATCGTGAGCGACGTGGGCCGCGCACGCTCGAGCCGAGCCGTGAGCTCCGCGAGCTGGCGCAGCGCTTCCGTGCGATCGACGGATCGATCCTGCAGCTGCTCCAGCAGCTCGTTCGTGTCGTCGATCGCGCGACGCAGCTCGGGCGTCGGATCGGTGCGGCCCTCGAGCCGCTGCAGCGCCTCGTGCTCGAGCGCGAGGTCGTCCGCATGGACGAGCAGCGGCGCGAGGCGACTCGGCGGAGGAGTCGGAAGCGACTCGGGTGCCGGTCGATCGAGCGTCGCGGCGACGGCGAGCGCAGCACACGCGAGCACGAGCGCACGCGCATGCATCGGCGCGCGGATCGGAAAGGCTCGCGCAGGAGAGACGTTCCTCGCGTGATCGATCGCATCGCGAACGGCGAGCCGAGCGAGCGGCGACGGATCGGCCTCGAGCTCGAGCGCGCCCGTGATGCGGCCGTGCAGATCGTACGCGCGATCCAGCAGCTCCGCGCCGAGCAGCCGAGGAAGCGCGCGCGCGGCGGACGCGATCGTGAGCCCGAGCGGCACGGCGAGGCCAAGGGCGATGGCGATCGTCAGATCCGTGCGTGCCAGCCAGCCGAGCTCGGATGCCGCGACCGCGAGCGCTACGCCTGCGATGCCGAACGCGAACGTCGTGGCGCCGGTCCGGAGCGCGCGCGCCACGCGAATGCGTCGCACGACGGCGTCGGAGCGAGCAGCGAGGACGTCCACGCTCGAACCATAGCGCTCTACGGACGACCCATCACGAGCAAGACCACGTCGGCGTGGGCCCCACGCACGCGCAATGGGGCGGCGCTCCGCCCGGCGAGCCCGGTGCGTAGTCGCAGATCTGTCCGATCTGTTCGGCGGTGCACGCGGAGTGATTCGACGGCGGCGAGCCGGGGCACATGTCGCAGCTCGAGGCGGAGCAGACCCAATGACCTGTCGCGTCGCAACCGCAGTGTCCGCAATAAGGAGGTGTCGTGTAGGAGCACGAGGTCGGATCGATGCCGGCGCGGCACGTGTCGCTGGGTGGCGAGGGCGGGCACGACACCGACGGCGCAGAGCACGCCCACGTCGGGTCGATGAAGATCCCGCAGGTGCACTCGATGCTCTCGCCCGTCGGCGCGACGTAGTCGCATACCGCGCGATAGGGATCCGGCGGACACGTCGTGCCGGCCGCCGGCTCCGACGTCGGGCAGCCGCAGTGGCGCGCCAGGCAGACTGGGCCGCTCGCGCCGCACACGCAGTCGAACCGGCACTCGTCGGGGCCCGCGAACGAGCAGCTCACGTCGTCGGGCCAGCTGCACGTCGTGCCGAGCGTGCTCGGACACGCGCTCGCCGGGCACGATGGGCCCGCGGGTGTCGTGCAGTTCCACGCGTAGTCCGTCGGCGACGTGGCGCTGCCGCCGGGCGTGCAGTGCGCGGGACAATCGCTGGTGCCGTAGTCACACGCGAACTCGACGGACGTGCTCGGGCCCGACGTGAGCGTGGGCGGAGGATCCGCCGTCGAGCCATTCGCGGGCTGTGAGGCGGGACAGAAGTGCGCGAGGCATGCGGCCGAGGCCGCATACGTGCAGAGCACGCCGGCGCCGGGTGTGCAGAAGCACGTAGCGACGCACGCACCGTCGATCGTCTCGGTGCACGTCACGTCGAACGAGCACGCGTCACCGATCGCATACGCGTGATCGCACGTCGGTGTGCCGCCATCGTTCGTCGGCGCATCGAGCCCCGAGTCCCCCGCGGCCCAGGCGTCCGACGGGGGCCGGGCATCGACCCCGGCATCGAGCGCAGCATCGCCGTGCATCGCGTCGATGGCCGGCGCGGCGTCCTGCATCGGATCAGCGGGCGCCGTGGCGCAGCCCGAGGTGAGGACGATCGCGAGCGGAACGAGAGCAGAGCGCATGAACGGCACGCGTCATCGTTGCACGTCCTCGGCGATGCGTTCATCGGTTGCACGTCACCGCGTGCCCAGCGCACCCTTCGCGCCGCATGACGGACAAAGCCTGGGGTGGTCGCTTCGACGAAGAGCTCGACACGGTCGCCGCGCGTATCAATGCCAGCGTCGACACCGACAAGCGCCTCGGACCCGAGGACGTGCGCGGCTCCATCGCGCACGTACGCATGCTCGCGGCGCGCGGGATCGTGTCGGCCGAAGACGCAGCGAAGATCGAGGCCGGCCTCGGCCGGATCGGCGAGGAGATCGCATCGGGTGCGATGGCGTGGCGCGCCGATCGAGAGGACGTGCACATGAACGTCGAGGCCTTGCTCACCGAGCGCATCGGCGAGGCGGGCGGGCGCCTGCACACCGCGCGCTCGCGCAACGATCAGGTCGCGACCGACATGCGGCTCTGGACACGTGCGGCATGCGAGCGCACCGCGACGAAGATCGATCGCTTCGTGTCGGTGCTCGTCGTTCGCGCGCGCGGCTGCGTCGAGATCCCGATGCCCGGCTACACACATCTGCAGCGCGCGCAGCCGGTCGTGCTCGCGCATCACCTGCTCGCATGGGTCGAGATGCTCGAGCGCGATCGCTCGCGGCTCGACGATGCGCGCGCGCGCATGAACGAGTCGCCGCTGGGCGCCGCGGCGCTCGCGGGCACGACGTTCCCGATCGATCGCGAGCACACGGCGCACGCCCTCGGGTTCACGCATCCGATGCGCAACTCGCTGGACGCGGTCGCGGATCGCGACTTCCTGCTGGAGGCGCTCTCGGCGCTCTCGATCTGCGCGGTGCACCTCTCCCGCATCAGCGAGGAGCTCGTGCTCTGGAGCACGCAGGAGTTCGCGTTCGTCGAGATGACCGACCGCTTCACGACCGGCAGCTCGATCATGCCGCAGAAGAAGAACCCGGACATGGCCGAGCTCGTGCGCGGCAAGAGCGGGCGCGTGATCGGCGATCTGGTGTCGCTGCTCGTCCTGATGAAGGGGCTGCCGCTCGCGTACAACCGCGACATGCAGGAGGACAAGCGGCCGGCGTTCGACGCGTTCGACACCGTCGACGACTCGCTCGACGTGCTCGCGGGCGCCCTCGCGACGGCGAAGTTCTCGGCGCCGCGCATGCGCCGCGCGTTGGTGGACGGCTTCACCGAAGCGACGGAGGTCGCCGACTGGCTCGCCGCGCGCGGCGTGCCGTTCCGCCAGGCGCATCACGTGTCGGGGCGCCTCGTGCGCCGCGCGATCGAGAAGGGCGTGACGTTGCCGGAGCTCACGCTCGCCGAGTACCGTGCCGAGAACGCCGCGTTCGACGAGTCGATCTTCGAGGCCATCCAGCCCGAAGTGGCCATCGCACGTCGAGACGTGATCGGTGGGCCCGCGAAGGAGCGCGTGAGCGCGGCGATCGAAGCAGCCGTCGCGCGTCTGGCCGCGCGGAGCGTGGACGCGAGCGCCGTCGCCGCGACGCTCGGAACCATCGCGACGGTGGCGTGATGGAGCGAGGCCACCGGCAAGACGTCCCGCCGAGCACGCACTTCACGGCGGGAAGCGACGGCGCGCTAGCGGTCGACGGAGCCTCGGTCGAGGCCATCGCGGCGGCGCACGGAACGCCCACGCACGTGCTCTCGGCCGCCTCGATACGGGAAGCGTATCGATCGATCTCGCTCGCGATCGGCGAGCGCGCGCTCGTCGCGTACGCGATGAAGGCGAACGGCAATCCCGCGGTGCTGCGCTTGCTCGCGGAGCTCGGCGCGGGCGCCGACGTCGTCTCGGGCGGCGAGCTCTACTGGGCGCTGCGAGCGGGCATCCCTGCGGATCGCATCGTGATGAGCGGCGTCGGCAAGACGGACGCGGAGATCGATGCGGCGATCCAGGCCGGGATTCGCTCCATCCACGTCGAGAGCGAGCCCGAGCTCGATGTCGTCGCCGCGATCGCCGCCTCGCGGGGCGCCGTCGCGCGCATCGGCCTGCGGATCAATCCGAACGTCGATCCCGAGACACATCCGTACATCGCGACGGGCCTGCACGACACGAAGTTCGGTCTGGAGATCGACGTCGCGTGGCGCCTCCTACCGAAGATCGTCGCGCATCGCTCCCTCTCGCTCGAGACGATCGCGAGCCACGTGGGATCCCAGATCCCGCGTGCAGCGTCGGTCGGCGAAGCCGTCGCGATCAGCGGTGCGTTCGCGCGCGAGGCGATGCAGGCCGGTGCCCCCATCCGCTCGATCGATGCGGGAGGTGGCTGGCCGATCGCCTACGGCGACGAAGAGCGCGTCGCCGACTCGCACACCGCATTCGGCGCGGCCATTCGTGCGGGGCTCGATCGGGCCGGTGTCGCGGAGCTCGGCCTGACCGTCGAGCCGGGAAGGGCGCTGGTCGGCGATGCGGGCGTGCTCCTCACGCGCGTGCTCTTCGTGAAGGAGCAGGCCGGCAAGCGCTTCGTGATCGTCGATGCGGCGATGACCGAGCTCGTGCGGCCCGCGCTCTACGACGCGTACCACGCGATCGTTCCGGTGCGCGCGCGAGCGGGCGCGGCGAGCCTATGCGACGTCGTCGGTCCGGTGTGCGAGACGGGCGACTTCTTCGCGCTGGGCCGTGCGCTGCCCGAGCTACGTCGCGGCGATCTGCTCGTGCTGCGCGGCACGGGCGCGTACGGCGCGTCGATGGCCAGCGAGTACAACGCAAGGCCCCGCGCGGCCGAGGTCATCGTCGACCAGAACGCCACACGGGTGATCCGCCCGCGCGGGCGCGTCGAAGACCTGCATCCGACCCCGTAGTACTCTGGGCCCGTGCTGCGCTCTCTCGCTCTGGCTCTCGTGCTGATCGCGTCGCCTGCGTCGGCCCAGATCTTCCAGCCCGGTACGCAGCCGGTCGGCGCGCCGAGCGGCGCGATCATCACGCCGATCGAGTCGAGCCAGCCGTGCCGCACGTGCCACGCCGGCCTCGATGGCACCGACGACTACGAAGCGTGGGAGTCCTGGCGCGGCTCGTTGATGGCGAGCGCGGCGCGCGATCCTGTGTTCCGCGCGGCGCTGGCGATCGCGGAGGTCGACAACCACGACGCGGCGGACTTCTGCGTGCGCTGCCACTCGCCCACCGCGTGGCTCCGCGGGCGCTCCGAGGTTCCCGACTACGATCCCACGGCCGCGATGGCCGTCGATGCGCCTCGCTTCCAAGCCGAGAACGCGACGCACCCGCCGTCCGACGATCAGGACGGCGTCGCGTGCATGGTCTGTCACCGTTCGGAGGATCCGACGGACGCTCAGCTCTTCAACACGCGGCTCGTGCTCAACGACGATCCGGGGAGCGCCGATCTGCGGTACGGCCCGTACTCGTACGTTGGTGCGCCCGAGATGCCGCCGCACCCGACCGCCGTCTCGACGTTCTTGCCGACCAGCCGCCTCTGCGGTCAGTGCCACGACATCACGAGCCCTCTCTCGATGGGACACCGCATGGAAGCGAGCGGCGTGGTCGACACGACACGCCCTTTCGCGATCGAGCGTACGTTCAGCGAGTGGCGGGCGAGCGCGTTCGCCGGTCGCTCGCAGACCTGCCAGAGCTGCCACATGCCCGTCGTCGATCACGCGGTGCCGGTCGGGAGCTTCGATACGTTCGCCGATGCGCGTCACGACGGCGTCTCGCGTCACTACTTGATCGGCGCGGCGCAGTGGCAGCTGCGTGCGATCGCCGAGACGATTCCCGACGTGCCCGCAGGGCTCGCGTCCCACCTCACCGACAACGCGACGCGCATGGACGCTTTCATGCGGACCGCGGCGAGCGTGGAGGTTCGCGCGCAGGCGCTGGCCGGAACGACTGCGACGGCCACGGTCCGCGTCGTGAACAACACGGGCCACAAGCTGCCGACCGGCTATCCGGAGGGCCGCCGCATGTGGCTCGAGATCGACGTGCTCGACGATGCGGGGCACAGCCTCGCGGGCTCGGCGCGCTTCGATCCCACGACCGGAACGATCGAGAGCGACCCCCAGGCGAGGACGTACGAGACCGAGCTCGGCGTGCGCGGCACGGACGGAACTGTCACGCCTGGATTCCACTTCGTCCTGAGCGACACGCTCTTGCTCGACACGCGCATCCCGCCGGAGGGCTTCGCGCCCGGCGCGACCGACGACGACCTCCCGCTGGGCCGCGACTACGGCGATGGCGCCGGCGGCTACCACAACTACGACGAGGTCTCCTACTCGCTCCCGAACGTGTGCGGGACGGGCGCGCTGCAGCTGCGCGCGCGGCTGCGCTACCAGGCGACGACGCAGGAGTACATCACGTACCTGCGCGATCACGCGCCGGCGAGCATCGATCCGGCGCTCGCAGGGAGCAGCTGGGGCGTGCGCGCGTACGACGCATGGACGAGCCACGGCGGCGCGACGCCAATCGAGATCGCGAGCGCGACGGTCTCGCTCGGCGACGCCACGCCGTGCCCCGTGCCCGATGCGGGGCACGACTCGGGGCCCTCGGTGGACGCGGCGATCGCCATCGATGCAGCGACGACCAACGATGCCGCGATGATCGCAGATGCGGCGATGGCGCCGGCACCATCGTCGAACTGCGGTTGCGGCGTCGGCACTTCGAGCCAGGGCGGATGGCTCGCGCTCTTGATTGGCGCGCTCTTCAGGTTCCGGCGGCGCTCATCGCGTCGCTGAAGCGGCGGAACAGATAGCTCGCGTCGTGCGGGCCCGCGCTCGCCTCGGGGTGGTACTGCACCGAGAACGCGGGCGCGCCCTTGCTGCGCGTCTCGAGCCCCATGCACGTGCCGTCGTTGAGGTGCACGTGCGTGACCCGAGCGTGGCCGGCTAGCGACTCGACGTCGACTGCGAAGCCGTGGTTCTGCGTCGTGATCTCGATGCGGCCCGTCGCGAGGTCCTTCACCGGATGGTTCAGCCCGCGGTGGCCGAACTTCATCTTGTAGGTGCGACCGCCCAGCGCGAGCGCGAGCATCTGATGCCCGAGGCAGATGCCGAACATCGGCTTCTTGCCGACGAGCTCCTTGATCGTCGCGATCCCTTGCGTGACCGCTGCCGGATCGCCGGGGCCGTTCGAGAGGAACACGCCGTCGGGATCGTGCGCGAGGACGTCCTTCGCGGTCGCCGTGCTCGGTAGCACCGTCACGCGACAGCCGTGATCCACGAGGTTGCGCAGGATGTTGAGCTTGATGCCGTAGTCGATCGCGATGACGTGGTGCGCGCCGTGCGGCACTTCCTTCGTCGCGTTCCACACGCCCGAGCCCTCGGACCAGACATAAGGCTCGCGCGTGCTGACGCCGCCGGTGAGATCGAGCCCGTTCATCGAGGGCGCTGCCTTCGCCTTCGCGTGCAGCGCATCGATGCTCTCGGTGCCGATCGCCGCCATCTGCGCCCCGTGATCGCGCAGGTGCCGCGTGAGCGCGCGCGTGTCGACGCCGCTGATCGCGACGATGCCGTTGCGTGCCAGATACGCATCGAGCGGCTCGGTCGAGCGCCAGTTGCTCGTCGCGTGCGAGAGCTCGTGGACGACGAAGCCCGCGACGAACGGCTTCTGCGTCTCGCGATCCTCGGGCGTCGTCCCGGTGTTTCCGATCTGGGGCGACGTCATCGTGACGAGCTGGCCCGCGTACGAAGGATCCGTGAGGACCTCTTGGTAGCCCGTCATGCCCGTCGTGAACACGGCCTCGCCGGTCGTCGTGCCCTTCGCGCCGACGGCGATGCCCTCGAAGCGCGTCCCATCGGCGAGCACGAGATGTGCGGATTCGTTCTTCATCGCTGGTAGGCCACCTTTCCGCCGACGATCGTCGTCGTACATGCGCCGCGCATCTTGGCGCCGAGCCACGGCGTGTTGAGAGACTTGCTGGTGATCGTGTCGCGCGCGACCGTCCACTCCGCGTCGGGATCGATCACGGTGACGTCGGCGACCGCGCCGATCGCGAACGAGCCGCCCGGCAGACGGGCGACGCGCGCGGCCGACGTCGAGACGGCCTCGATCAGTCGCATCATCGAGAGCTTGTTGTCGCGCACGAGCCCGAGCAGCAGCGGGAGCATCGTCTCGAGACCGATCAGGCCGGGCGAGGCCGCGGCGAGCTCGCAGTCCTTCTCGAGCGGGCTGTGCGGCGCATGGTCGGTCGCGATGCAGTCGATGGTTCCGTCGGCGAGCGCGGCCACCATCGCCTCGACGTCCTCCGCCTCGCGCAGCGGCGGGTTCACCTTGCAGGCCGTGCGATAGCCGAGCAGCTCGTGATCCGTGAGCAGCAGGTGATGCGGCGTGACCTCCGCCGTCACGCTCATGCCGCGCGACTTCGCCTCGCGCACGATGCGCGCTGCGCCTTTCGTCGAGAGATGCGCGACGTGATAGCGCGCGCCGATCCGCTCGTTGAGCACCAGATCGCGCGCGACGATCACGTCCTCTGCCTCGCGCGGCCAGCCCTTGAGGCCGAGCTTCGTCGAGACGGCACCCTCGTGCATCTGCGCGCCGCTCGTGAGCGTGTGATCCTCGCAGTGCTGCGAGACCAGCAGGTCGAACGTCTTGGCGTACTGCAGCGCGCGTCGCATCACGGCGGTGTTCATCACGCAGACGCCGTCGTCGCTGACACCGATCGCTCCGGCATCGCGCATGTCGGCCATCTCGGTCAGCTCGCTGCCCTTGCTGCCCATCGTGATCGCGCCGAACGGATGCAGCCGCGTCCCGCCCGCCTCGCGCGCACGAGAGAGCATGGTCTCCGTGATCGCGCGGTTGTCGTTCACGGGGCGCGTGTTCGGCATCGGGCAGACGGCCGTGTAGCCGCCACGCGCCGCCGCGCGCAGGCCGGACGCGATGTCTTCCTTGTACTCCTGGCCCGGCTCGCGGAAGTGGACGTGCATGTCCACGAAGCCCGGCACCACGAGCTTGCCGCGGCAGTCGATGCGCGTGACGCGCTCCCCCACGACGTTCGCGCCAGCCTCGCGCCCCACGCGCGTGACGATGCCGCGCTCGACGACCACGTCCGCTTCGGCGTCGAGCCTCGCGGAAGGATCGATCACGCGGCCCCCCCAGAGCACGAGCGTCGCTTCGCCCGACACGCTTGCGACTGCAGTCATCGGGCCCGCCGTTTAGTGGCTCGCGCGCATCGAGTCAACGACGAAGCCCGTGTGAACGGGCTTCTCTGTCGTGATCGATGCGGGCCGCTCAGCCGACGTCTTCGAGCGCTTCGCCGTCCGCCTCGCCCTCGGCCTCGTCCATCGCGCCCTCGGGCGCGTCGATGACGCCGACCGACGACTGCGCCGGCGCGCGACGCGCGGGCACCTTGCCGTCTTTGATCTCCTGCACGCGGACCTTCATCGCCTGCACCTTGCGGCAGAGCGAGGCGAAGTCCTTCGAACGGATCGCCATGTTGGGCGTGCCGCCGCGAAGGAGCGTCGAGAGGATGAAGTCGATGACCTGGATCTCGCCTTCGGAGAACGAGTTGCTGATGCGCATGCGAGGCGATCTAACAGAGGGCATACGAAGTGACAACAGGCGACGTGACATGTGTGGTCACGCGCCGGTGAATCGTTCGTGAGCTTCGATCGCTATCGAGCTGATCTCACATGATCATTGTCCATGGTGAGGCATCTCCGCGGCTGCTTACGGAGGACCCATGAAACCCCGTGATCTGATCGAGATCCGAGATCGTGTCGCGGATGAACCGATCGCGATCGCCACTGATCGCTTTCGTGCCATCGGGTTTCGACCGCGCGCAGGAAGGTCGAGCGGATAGACTCCCGCGCCGTGAATCGGGTCTCCGTCGCGGCCAGCTCGCTCGCCGCGCTCTTCCTGTGTGCGGTGCTCGGTCTCTGCGTTTCGCGTGTCGCCGCGCTGATGAGCCGCGAGCTCGATCGCTCGGGGCCCGATACGGCCTTGATCGAAGGCACCAGCGCGATCCTGCTCGAAGCGGATCTGCTCGCGGGCGACGACCTGACCTTCGAGCTCTGCTCGAGCGACACGATGCAGAGCGCGCGATGGGCGGGCGCCGCGACGCTGACGCTCTCGGCGGGAGAGGCCGAGCCGCGCGATCGCATCCTCGACGAGACGATCGACCCGGCGACGTTGGAGGGCGCGAGGCGCGGAGGGACGGGGGCCTGCCTCGACTTCGCCCACGCGGGACCGCTCGAGACCTCGGGCCACTACGTCGTGGGCATCGAGAACGTGCAGGCAGCGCTGGCAGGCGTCGCCGTCCGCGCGCGTGTGGTGGCCGAGCGACCGCTCGGAGCGAGCGATCGCAACTTCGTGCTCGGCGTCCTGCTCGGCGCGATGGCGCTCGTGATCGCCCTCGCGCTGAAGCGGCCGAGCGATCCAGAGCCTCCCCGAGGAGGGCTCGGCCGGGCGACGGCATGGGGAATCGGCGTGACGCTCGGGGTCGTCAGCGTCGCGCTCTGCGCCATTCACCCGCAGCTCACGTGGGTGACCAAGATCGTCCTCGGGATCACCGCGCTCGTGGTGACGCTCGGGAGCGCGCGCGCCATGGAGCGCGGTCTCACCGGCGGTGCTGCGCTGCTCGGCGTGGTCGCCGTCGTCGATCTCAGCACCTGTCTCTCGTTCTTGCCGCTCCCGGGCCCGGCGTACGGGCTGCTCGCCGGCCTGGTGCTCGCGCTCAGCGAGGTCGGCATCGCGCTCGCGTTCGCGGCGACGCTCGTCCGGACGGACCGGGCGAGTGTCCTCGCGATGCAGCGACCGCGTCGCACGAGCACCGCGCTCGTCGGTTTCGCGCTCGCGCCGTTCGTCGGCATTCTTCTGCGCATCCTCGCGATGCGCGCGCTCGCGCTGGTGCCGTCGACCGGCGAAGCGCCCATCGAAGCGTACGTGCAGTGGCCGAGCGGGCTGCTCTCGTTCGCGGCGCTCTCGGCGATCGCGCCCATCGGAGAAGAGGTGTTCTTCCGCGGGCTCGTCTACGGATCGCTCCGAGGGGAGGGCGGAGCCCGAAAAGAGACGCTCGCGTTCCTCGGCGCGTGGCTGCTCTTCGTGGTCGCGCATCTTCCACAGACGTGGGGCAGCTGGGGTGGCCTGCTCGCGATCACCATCGCAGGCCTCGGGTTCACGACGCTGCGCGCGCTCACCGGCTCGGTCCTGGTCGCCGCGCTCGCGCATCTCGTCTACAACGGGCTCCTCGCGGTGGCGGCGCTCACGTCTTGATCCTCTCTTGGCTCGTCTGGCTCCGTCTCCTGAAGCTGCTCGCGGTCGCGACGCTGGCCGCGGGGACGATCGGCGCCTTCCTTCCGCGCGCGCTCGAGGATCGGCAGCGCGCGGCGTACTGGCTCGTCGGCCCCTCGTTCGGCGTCGCGTGGTTCTCCGGCTTTCTGATGGTGTGGGCGCAGCAGCGCTCGCTGCTCGTCCTGTGGGCGCTCTGCAGCGTCGTGCTCTCGCTCTTCTCGCTGAACGTCGTGCTCTGGTCGGTCGGAAAAGAAGGGCGGCGCGGGCCCATCGCCGCGGCGCTGGCGATCGGCTCGCTCGCGCTCACGATCGCGCTGATGACGCTCCGACCCGAGTAATCAGGCTTCTTCGAGATCGGCCGTGAACGACATCGCGCGGATCTCCGCGTCGAGCGCGGGCGAGACCTCGACGCGCGGCTCGTATCCGTTCGAGAACATCGGCAGCTCGCGTGTCGGCCGCGGGCGCGCCGAGCTCTCTCGCGTGATCACCGCGATCACCTCGTCGATCTGGATGTCGAGCACGCCGAAGGCGCCGGC
>CAYSCF010000110.1:0-19339 GCA_964429305.1 uncultured Sandaracinaceae bacterium
CGCGCCACCCGTGACGGTGAGGCGATAGCAGTTCGCCGCTGCCGAGCCGCCGGTGGTCGTGATCGTGGCCGAGAAGTCCTGCGAGCAGTTCGCGCCTGCATCCATGCCGGTCGGTGTGCCCGTCGCGACGACGGTCCAGTAGTCGGGCGCTGCGCCGATCGCGAGATCGAGATTGGTGACGACCGGCACGTGCGCGTGTTGATCGGAGATGATGTGCCCGCTGAAGCTGCTCTGGCTCACCGAGTCGCACGCATTGAACGAGCCCAGCGTTTGCGCGGCCGCGGCGGTGTGGCCCGGCGGGACGCTGTCTGTGAGCTCGCATCCGTCTGCAGGGTCGCCGTTCGTGTCCCAGTGCTCGCCGCGGCACGTGAGCACGCAGCCCGTGGCGCGACAGGCTGCATCGCCCGTCGTGCCGCCACCGAGGCACGGGCTGCCGCACGCGCCGCAGTTCTGGATCGTCCCGAGCGAGTGGCACGCGCCATCCGCGCAGCATCCTTCGTTCATGCCGCAGCTCGATCCACAGCCACCGCAGCTCGTCGGCGAGTTGATCGGCGTGCACATGCCGGTGCAGCACATCTGATCGGCGCCACACGAGCCGCCGGCACCGCTGCAACCGAGCGCGGCGTGACACGTCTGACCGGTCGGCGAGCAGAGGTGTCGCGCGCCGACCATTTCGCACGAATAGCCCGAGGGACAGCCCACCGAGTCGAGCGAGCAGTCGGTGTGGCACGCCATCGCCGTGTCGCCAGGGCCGACCGCGCAGACCTCGCTCAACACGCCGCACTGCGCGTCGCTGGTGCAGCTCTGGCAGAGCATCGACTCGCTGCGCGGAGCGCAGACGCCGCCGCCGCCGCCCGGGAGCGGCGCGCAGTAGGTGCTCGCGCCCGTGCAGTCGGCGAACGTCGTGCACGGGATCACGCACACCGCTCCGAAGCCGAGCTGGATGGTCGCGCAGCGGCCGGTCGCGCACGCGGCGTCGCTCGTGCATGGCTGACCAGTCGCGACGAAGCCACCACCGTCGGTGTTCGCGTCCGTCGTCGATTCGGCGCCCATGTCGACGTTGGAGTCTTCGTGGGAGAACAGACCGAAGTCCGGGAGCAAGAGCGTCGGGCTGCTGTCGATCGTCGTGTCCACGTTCGTGTCGAACGAGAAGCCGCCGCCGCCGCCGTCGGGGATCCCCGTGTCCCCGCTGCCAGGGTGATGACAGCCCATGGCGATCGAGCCGAGCAGAGCCAAGGCCAAGATGGATCCGTGCGTAGCGCGCATGCCTTGAACGTCGGCTGGACCGGCCGCGGGGTCAAGCCCGACGCGTCGATGTCTCCCTGAGCACCGACCCGGCGCATGCGCCGCGAGGGGACAAGCTCGCCGGCTCGCCCGCGATGGAGGCGGTGCAGGGCCTCGCGCAGCTCGTCGCGCCATGGTTCGTCGCGCTCTTCGAGCACTTCTTCTTCTCCCAGCTGCGCGACGAGGGAGGCAAGCAAGCGGCTGACGGCGTGTTGGGGTGGGTCGCAGGTTGGTTCACGTCGCGCAAGGCGCCCAAGCCGGACGTCAAGCGGGTCCGCCGCGGCGTGGATCCGACGAAGGTCGCCGACCTGTTGCCCGGCCTCGCTGCCGGGATGCGCGACGCGGGTTTGTCGGATGCTCAGACGCTGAGCGCGATGGCCGATCTGGTCGCGCACGCGCTCGCTGCGGCCGAGAAGGCAAGTCCCGCTGCGAAAGCGAAGGCATGACGGTCGAGGCGCCGCACCGAGTGGTGTCCACAGACGCGGCAGGTTCCCTTCCTTCATCTCGGCGAGCCATCGGCTGGCGTCCGCGATCGCGCGACGCGGAGGCTCGATCGCGCTCAAGCTCTCTCGCGACTCGTCCGATCTCTGGGGAGCCAGCCTCTCACCAGCAGGATCTCCATGAGTCACTACAGTCCTTCGATGGGCCCGCGTCCGCTCGTGCGCTCGGCGCCGCCGCCGCCCGTGACGACGTCGTACCTCTGTCCGCCACGGCCCGACGACGAAGAAGCACGTCTGTCGGCGCTGCACGCGCTCGACATCCTCGATACCGCGAGCGATCAGCGCTTCGATCGGATCACATCGCTCGTCGCCGACCTGTTCGGCGTGCCTTCGGCGCTCGTGAGCCTGGTCGACGAGAACCGCCAGTGGTTCAAGTCCGCGTGCGGTCTCGATGCGCGCGAGACGCCGCGCGAGGTCTCGTTCTGCGGTCATGCGATCCTCGAGCGGTCGATCTTCGTCATCGAGGACGCGCGCCTGGACCGACGCTTCGCCGGCAATCCGCTCGTCACCGGTGCGCCTTTCGTGCGCTTCTACGCGGGAGCCGTGCTGCGCGACAGCGCGGGATATCCGCTCGGCACGCTCTGCGTCATCGACTCCTCGCCGCGCTTGTTCGATCGCGACGATCGACGGCGGCTGATCGGCTTCGCGCAGCTGGTCGAGCAGGAGCTCGAGCACCACAGCGACGTGCTCCGCATCCGCTCGCTGATGGCCCGCATCGGCTCCTGAGCGCCCACGCTCCACCGGGTCACGTTCGAAGGTGATCCAGCGTCGACTCGCCGCTCGCCGCCGGGCTTCGCCGTAGCCTGATCCGGGAGGGCTCGTGATCCTGCACGACTGGCGCAGCCTCGAAGGCTACGAGCGCGACGCGTCTTCCAGGCGCGCATGCGCGCGCGGCCGCCGGGCCATCTCGAGACCGGCTACACGATCGTTCCTTCGACGCCGCTCTTTCGGATGGCGATCGAGGCCGCCGGCCTCGCCGCGGTGCTCGGCAGCGGCGCACGCGCGGAGCTCGGCACCGACCCCGAGCCGATCCTGCGGCGCCTCCGCATCGCCCCACCGAGCGCGGGCGTGCCGTTTCCCGGGCGAGCGCGCGCGCGGCGTAGCGATGGACTGCCGCGCGATCTCCGACGCCGTGCAGCGCTCGAGCAGGAGGCGACGGTCTGCGCGCGCGATCGCCACCGGAGAATCGTCGGACGAGATCGGGTTACCATGTCGAGCATGTGGCGTTGGGGGCGTCTCGTGCTCTTGCTCGCGATCTGGCCGAGCGCCGCGCTCGCGCAGGCCGCGAGCGTCGCCGACCTCGTGCGCACGAGCGACGGCTCGTTCTACCGCGGGGTGATCGTCGAGAGCACGGAAGACCACGTCTCGCTGCGCATGCCGTCGGGTGAGATGCACACGTTCGCGCGCGCGGACGTCACGTCGGCGGGGCCGGAGATCCCGGCCGTGGCCGAGCCCGAGGCTGCTCCGCCCGCGCCCACCACGCACTTGCACGCGCAGACGGACGGCATGGATCTCACGCTCACGCGCGTCGCGGGTCGAAGGAACGCCGCGCGCATGGGAGCGTACTGGAGCGTGCAGATCGTCGCGGTCGATCGCTTCGAGGCGGTGTGCGCCCTGCCGTGCGACGTGGATGTGCCTGCAGGTGAGTACCAGCTCGCCATCACGCGCGCGCGCGACACGTCGTTCCAAGGCAGCCAGCGAGCGGAGCGCACCACGACTCTTCCACCTGGCGACGTGGACCTGTTCGCGCACTACGAGGATCGCGAAGGAATCCGGATCGCGGGCTGGGTGACGGCGATCGTGGGCGAGCTAGTCGGCTTGGGGATGGTGCTCTACGGAGTGCTGAGCTCCTTCTCGCAGCCCGACCTGACGATGATCGTGACCGGCGCGAGCATCGCTGCCGTCGGGCTCGCCGTCGGCTTCTCGCTCGCGTTCTGGACGGACTCCGCCGAAGTGCACGCGAGCGTCGCTGGTGTACCGATCGACCCATGAGGCCCCGATGACCCATCGTCTCGTCTGGATCTCGGTGCTCGCGATGCTCGTGGCGCTCGCTCGGCCCACCGGCGTGGATGCGCAGACGCCGCTCGCGCCGGACACGGTGCGGCTCGTGGATGGAACCTTCTACCGCGGCGTCATCGTCGAGAGCACACCAGACCACGTCTCGCTGCTGCTCACGTCCGGCGAGACGCGCGCGTTTCCGCGCTCCGACGTCGCTTCCGCGGATCGCGAGCCGGCGGAGGCGGCTCCCCCGGTCCCGCCCGCTCCGATGACACATCTTCACGCACGGACGGACGGCGAGCACCTCACGCTGCAGCGGATCACCGGTCGCGCGAACTCGCCCGCCGTCGGTGGATACGGCGAAGTGCGCATCGTCGCCGTGGACGAGTTCGAGCCGATCTGCGAGCTGCCGTGTGACGTCGACATCGCGCCGGGCACGTACCAGCTCGCCGTCTCGCACTCGCTCGGTGCGACACGACGCGCGGGCGAGCCCATCCAGCTCCTCGCGGGCGATCTCGACCTCGACGTCCACTACGAGGACCGCGACGTGCTTCGCATCGTGGGTCTCATCGCCGCGATCGTCGGCGGCGCCGGAGGCTACGCGCTCATCAACATCGGATGGTTGTTCGACCACGGCCCCGGACAGCTGAACGTGGCGGAGATGGTCGCCGGAGGTTGCATCGCGGCCGTGTCGCTCGCGGTGGGCCTGTCACTCGCTTTCTGGGGGGACAGCGCCGAGGTCCACGCGAGCATCGCTGGCGTGCCGATCACGCAGTGAGCTCGGCGGCAGGGAATGCGACGTGTCCACGTGACGTTCCTCGCGCATGTCGCGGCGCGCCGCCTTCGTCGTCGTGCTGCTCGCCCTCTCGGCGCTCGTAGCGCTCGCTCACGCGCAGCTTCCCGCGCGCTTCGTCGCGCCGCACCGAGTGCGCGCCGCGCGCGCCGTGCTCGCGCCGGCCCTTCGCGCTCGGCTCGCGTCCGACGCGGCCGCGGCCGCGCCGACGACGGGGGATGCTCTCGTCGCCTTCGCGCTCGCGCACACGGCTGCGCAGCTCCACTTCGGCCTCGCACATCGCACATCGCTTCACTTCGACATCGCCGAGCGCGAGGGCAACTGCGTCGAGTACGCTGAGCTCTTCGCCGCCATCCTCGGTCGAACGCGCGGCGCCCTCGACGTCCGTGCGTGGGTGGTGCGGAGCGACGCGCTCGTCCTGGGCCGAGCGATCCCGGATCCCGCGTGGAGAGATCACGACTGGGCGCTGGTCCGCGTGCGCGAGGGCGGCGTCACTTCTCTGCGCTACCTCGACCCGACGCTCTTCGACGCCGGTCTTTCGCCCGACGTCTCCGCATCGATCGACGGCACCGTCACCCCGCCACGGCACCACTGAGAGAGGCGCGGCTCTATCTGTCTGGCGTCATCGCCCCACTGCGCAAAAAACGTACACCGAAAGCGCGTTCCTCCGGCGCCTCCGCGGGTGTAGGGTTTCGCGCTCGGGAGGACCGGTCATGGCTCGACTCACAGTTTTCTTCATGGCGTCGTTGCTGATGTGGGCTGCGGGCTGCTCGTCGACACCGCGAGAGTCGTGCACCGCAGGCGCTGCCGATTGTCGCTGCGCGACGGGCAACATCTGTCGCAGCGGGCTCGTCTGTCAGTCGGGGACGTGCGTCAATCCGAACGGCACCGACGCGGGCAACGGCGGCTCCGAAGACACGGGTCCGGGGCACGACGTCGGGCATCTGACGCCGTCCGACGCCGGAATCTCCGATGTCGGCTCGGCCTACTGCGGGCCGGACGGCGGGATGTCGTCGATGATGGCGAGCTGCACGAGCGGTGCGGTCGTCCCCGGCTGTCCGTGTCCGTCGTCGGGCATGACGGGCACCTGCCAGAACGGGCGCATGACCACCTGCAGCGCGAGCGAGTTCCCCACGTGGGGCGCGTGCACCGGCTCCTGCTTCTCGAGCGGGCTCTGGCACATCGACAACACGTCGCCGTGTCTCTTGAGTGGCTCGGGCAGCATGGTCTGGGCGTTCTCGAGCTGGACGGCGAGCGGCATGGAGACCTGCGGCGGTCCGTACAGCGGAGCGCCCACGCTTCCGACGCACGACTGGAGCGACAACCAGCTCCAGGTCGACTGCCAGGGCACGTTCACGCTCTGCTACACGATCAAAGCCGGCGACTCGATGAATCCGATGGCGAGCGACTGCACCGTGGCCCAGGTGTGCACGACTGCTTATTACGCGGACGCGAACGCCATGCAGACGCTGCCGCCGCTCGGCCCGTGGCTCAGCTCGGACTCGGCGTGCGCGTCGAGCTTCCTCCACAACGGCGGATACGGCGAGATGTCGGTCGTCGGTGTGACGGAGGACTGTCAGAACATCGGCGCGATGGATCACCCGTACGTGTTCAATCGCTTCCCGTACTGCCCGTCCTGTTGCGGTGACGCAGCCGGATGCGGAAGCTCCTTCGACTGCACCACGTGCAGCATGGGCGGCTCGGGCGGCTTCTGAGCCGACGCGCAGGCGGAGTCACCAGTCGTTCGCCGCGCAGCGCACGGCTCCCGCCTCTTGCATGCGCCGCGGGAACCCTTCGGGACATGCGCGGCTCGCCGGGGACAACACGCAGGAGTCGTAGTGGGCGACCGACTCGAATCGGCCGCCCGCCGCGGCGCAGAGCGCGCGAGGATCGACCACGCGCCGTGGGCATCCGCTGAACAGCAGCGCCGCGATCAGGCATGCGGCTCGCGTCACGGAGACGAGAGCCAGTCGAACGTGTCCACTGCGCACGGGCGCGAGCGTACACCGATCACGCACGCAGCCGGGGCGGAGCGCTGCGTAGTCGGCGAGACGCGTCTCGGCCGCGAGCGACGTCGCGACGCGTGCGCGAGCCGACGCCGAGCTCGCCGAAGCGATGCGACGCCGTGTCGGCGACGATCACTCGCGATCGCTGCTTGCCCACGACGAGAAGAGCGCGCGACACTGCGCGCGAGGTGGGGTCATGACGACATCGCGGTTCGTTCGGGTGCTCGTGGGCTCGTGGACGTGCGTCGTCGTCGCAGGCTGCGGCGGTGGGGACGCGACGACGCCCGATGCGGCTCGCCCCGTCGACATGGGCGTCGCGATCGATTCGGCGCGGCCCCTCGTCGACGCGTGGACGCCGCCGCCGGTGGACGCGGGCCCCACGTGCATGGGGACGGCGAATGCTTGCACGTCGGCGACGTCGAGCAGCGACTGCACGCTCATCCGAGGCTGTGGCTACGGGCAATGCGCGGGCGCGCCCAACGACTGCCATCACCTCGTGACGATGACCACGTGCATGGGCGTGCAGGGCTGCACGTGGGGCGGTATCTGCACCGGCACGCCGACCCCCTGCGGGAGCTTCACCGACAGCACCAGCTGCGCGACGCAAGACCAGTGCACCTGGGGCACCGCGGCCAGCTGCAGTGGCAACGCGACCGCGTGTACCTCTCTATCTCGCGACGTCTGCACGACGCAGCCCGGATGCTCGCTCGGACCGCCCGACGCGTTCGTCGGACCGCCCGATGCCTGGGTGCCGCCGCCCGACGCGAACTGCGGTAGTGGGACCGGCACGACGACCATCGCGCTGCACACCATCGAGCCCGACACGAGCGTCGGTGGCGTGCAGGACCTCGGTATGGTCCGCGTGCACGCGGAGAGTCGGTGCAGCGGCGCGGACATGCAGCTCGTCACCGATGCAACCGGGCATCTGTCGATCGATCTGCCGAACGCCAACGCACCATGGGACCTCACGGTTGCGAAGGTGGGCTATGCCGCCATCAGCATCATCGACATCACGCGCATCGGGTTCGATGGAGACCTGCGCCTCGATCCGGTCGCACAGCCGACGATGTCGATGCACTCGGCCTCGGGCACCGTCACCGGCACGGTGGGCGCGACGTCCACGGTTCAAGTCGATTGCTACGACTTCGACACGACCACCGCGGCCGCGCCCGGCCACACGTTCATGGGGAACTTCTATCTCGGCCTCGAGTCACCGACGCCTCCGCTCGTGTTCGCGGCGCTCGAGCTCGACCCGACGGGTACGGCGCTGAACCTCGGCACGACGTCCCCGATCGCGCGCCCCACGACGGACACGACGGGCGTGACGATTGCGTTGCCCGCGACGCCGCCGACGCGCGTGGTCACGCACGTACACCTTCGCCTGCCGTCGGTCGGGCTCACCGCTCCGACCGTGAACATGTCGTCCATCGTCGAGCACGCCCTGCTCGACACGCCGGGCGGACCCTACGTGCTCACCGGATCGATCGTCGTCACGCCGATCGCGGGAGATCCGCTGAATCTCGATCTCGCGATCACCCATTTCCCCGGCGCGTTCGACGTGAACCTCGGAGCCGTCTCCATCCGCAGCTCGGACGCAGTGCTGAACGTGATCTTGACCGACATCACCGATCACGAGATCGACGTGACGCCGATGACGGAGCTCGGTACCAGCGGCTCGAGCTTCGACACGATCAGCGGCGACGCCGCAGGCGCGGGCTACGACGTGCTGGTGCTCCATCTGGGCGAGAGCACCACCGAGCGGCCTCACTGGCGCGTGTTCGCCGACGCGACGTCCGGCAGCGCGAGCATCGCCGCGGTACCGCACCTTCCGACCGGCATCACCGTCGCCGACATCGGCTTCACCGGGCCGACGACCACCTGGGTTCCCATCTACGTCCACATGCAGACGGGTCGAGCCTGGAGCACGGAAGCGATCAACCGTTCCGTCCCGCAGTACGCGTGGTCGGTCGGCGGGTCCTACAACACCATCTCCACGACGGGCCGTTGAGGCCGACCGGTCACGCGTCGATCCTCCGACCGATCCGTCGTACGGTTCGGTCGTGAACGACGTACCTGGGCGTCCTCATCCGCGACTCGAGCCTCTCGGCATCGCGTTCATGATCCTCGGCACCGTCGACGTGCTCTGGGGTTTGCTGATGTTGATCGTCAACGGGCTCAGGATGAGCGGCGTGATCGACAACTATCAGACACACGACGTCTCCGACGCGCAGGAGATCGGTCGGCACATCGGAGAGATCGTCGCCGTCGTCATCTCGGTGGCTGCTCTGCCGGTCGGCGGGCTCTCCGCGTTCGCGGGCTACCGGATTCGCCGAGCCGAGGCCTATCCGGTCGCGCTCGCGGCGGCGATCCTCAACATGGTGCCTTGCTATCAGACGACCTGCTGCGGGCTCGTCGGACTGCCGCTCGGCATCTGGGCGCTCGTCACCCTCATGAACGTGGACGTCAAAGCGACGTTTCGCTGAGCCGGCGCGTTCTCCGAGCTGCCGTCGATCAACCGCAGAAGCCCGCGCGCGGGCACCAGAGCTCGACGGTCGTGCCAGTGCTCGGGTAGTGCGTGCCGGATGCGTCGACGAGATCGTAGGTGTACGTCGCGCTGCTGCCGGCGACGAATGCGCTGAACGTGACCGTGCCTTGCAGTGGCACGCATGGCCCCGATGGCCCCGACGCGCAGAACGACGCTTCGCCCGCTCCCGATGGGCCCGTGGTGATGGCGATGGGCGTGCCGATCGGGAGATCACCCCAGATGTCGATCGTCACGGTCGCGCCGTCGGTCGGGCCGCACACGTGCGCGCCATTGGAGGTCGCGAAGCTCCAAGCGGGGCCGTCGGTCGGCCCGCACGAAGGCGTTGCGCTGATCGAGGGATGAGCTGGCGTCGGATGCGGGCAGCCGCCGAGGCGTCCCACGCTCGTGCCGGCGCGGTTCGCTTCGCAGGCGGAGGCGTAGTTCTGATAGTCGCAGCCGCAGACAGGCATCGGCGTGGGACCTGCCGTGCACGTGGGGATCGGGCGACAGACGCCGAGCTCGTCGTCGCCTCCGCACGAGCCGACGGGGAAGTCGCAGTAGAGACCCGTGGGGCATGCGATACCGGCCAAGCCGCCGCAGGCGAGCTCTCCATATGCATCGGGGCTCGCACCGGCGTCTGCTGCGCCACCCACGCGCTCGTGTGCGAGCGTGCAGCCGCCCGACGCGAGCGCCACGAGAAGGCCAACGAAAGCCGAACGGTACGAGACGGGGTGTGCACGCATGGCCATCCTCGAGAAGACGCGGCGGCCATCTTGTGCCGACGCGACCTCGGGCGCGCTCCCAGCACCGCGCGTGCCGGCGCACGAGGCCGCGTGCGTTTCGAGCGCGTCGGCATCGTGCTTCCATCGGGTGAGCTCGATTGGGACCGATGGTCTCGGCGCGGAGCGGAAGCTCGCGACGACGTAGTACCGTCACGGGACACTGACGAGGAGCGTGGTGCACATGCCGAAGAAGAAGCTCGATGAGCCGACGGAAGCGGACCCGCGCTTCGTTCCCGTGGTGAAGGCGTTCACGCGGACCACCGGGTTCTCGCTCATGGAGAGCAAGTCCGGCGCGATGCGCGGGCTGATGCTCCACGGCAAGTCGTTCGGGATGTCGCAGGACGGGCGCTACATCCTCAAGATGAACGAAGAGCGCGTCGGTGCGCTGGTGGCCGAGGGCGTCGGCAAGCCCTTCAGTCCGAGCCCGGGCCGCGTGATGAAGGGCTGGATCGAGATCACGAGCCCAGGTGCCGATTGGGTCGCGCTCGCGAAGGAAGCGCATCGCATCGCGGCGGCGAGCACGAAGCCGGCACCCGAGAAGGCGAAGAGCGCGAAGAAGAAGGCGCCACGCGCCCAACTCAAGGATCAGCGTCTCAGATAAGGCGCGGCGGCGAGCAGGAAGTTGATGACGGGAAGGGTCGTCACGGCGACGACGAAGCCGAGCATCGCATGGCCCTTTCGCTTCGCGAGCTTCGCCACGCAGGCCGCGAGCACGGGCAGCACGAGCAGCGCCCCGACCATGATCGCGATCGCGCGTGCAGGCCTGTGCACGTCGGTGCCGACCGCGACGAGCGCGCCGTCGCCGGTGACCCCGAGGCCTTCCCAAGGGTTGCAACCTTCGGCGTCGAGCGGCAGCTCCGGCAGCATGCGCCACGCATCGCCTTCGAGGATCGCGGTGGCCATGTCGTTGCGTGCCGCGAAGCCCCCGTCGGGAAGCGCGAGCAGCGCCGGGCTCGAGCACCCGAGCGCGCTCGGCGCCGGAACGTCCTCGAGCGTGTGCGAGCCCGCTGGCAAACGCGCGTACGTGCATCGCGAGTCGTCGTTCAGCTGCACGTCGATCAACGCGGTCCCGTCGATCCCGACCGCGATCGAGGTGACCCCCACCGCGCCGTGGAGATCGGTCACGAGTGGTGCCTGTGCGCCGGTCGTGCTGTCGACGAGGCTGAGCGTCTCGCCGAACAAAGCGAGCCAGTGCGTCCGATCGACGTAAGACCCGCCGTCCGGACCCGCCAAAGCGTCCATCCGCACGGCCACGACGTCCGGCGACGCGGGCGCCCACGTGTGGCTCGCCTCGTCGTAGCGAAGCACCCGCGGCGACGACTCGGTCTCCTGTCTGTGCACGTCGATGGTCCGAGCACACAGGAGCGTCACGACGCCCGCAGCAAAGCCTACGACGAAGGACAGCGATGAAGATGGCTCGAGCTCCTTCGGCGCCGGTTCGCTCACCCGCGCGAGCTTACTCCTCGTCGGTCTCGGCGTGCTCGCGCGCTACGGCGCAGCTTCGTCGGTATTCGCACCGAGCGACTGGCTCACGGCGGGATGGTCGCGAGCGATGTCGCCGATGCACGCACGTGCCGTCTACCGACGGTCGTCGATGCATCGAACGACGAAGCGCGCACATTCGGCCGCTTCGAGCTGATCGCAGGACGTGTGATAGCGTCGCCAGATGGCCGGGCGATCGATCGCGTACGTGCTGGCATCGATGCTCGCGCTCGTCGCGAGTGGGTGCGCCGGGTATCGTGAAGTCTGGCTCTACGTCACCGAGCCCGCCGGGCAGCTCACGTCGAACCGCATGTGGGACGAGAGCCAGGCCGTGCGCGCGCAAGCGTCGATCGATCTGGCGTGTCCGCGCGCGAGCCTCGAGGTCCACGCGCGAGGGTACTTGAGATTCTCGAACCAGTACCTCGCCGAGGGCTGTGGCGCCCGAAGGGTGTACGTGTCGGCGACCTACGGCGCCGTGCTCACGAGCGTCCCCGAGATCGGAGAGAGCAGCGCGAGCAGCGTCGCCATCGAGCTCCTCGTCGGCATCACCGAGCACACGCCCGAGGACCTCGCGCGCTTCCGGGCCGAGTGCGACGCGCGCCCCCACGTCGCGGGCGCGACACCGAGCGTCGTGACGCCCGGCCTCGAGACCTCGGGCGTGATGGACTACTACGACCTCGGCATCGCCGCGGCGCGCGAGCTGAGCTGTCCCTTCGATCAGCTCACGCTCGAGGTGAACGAGCGCCGCAGCAACCGCACGTACATGGCGGAAGGCTGCGGCGTCCGCGCCGTCTTCCAGCGCTCGCTGGACGGGCACCTCGTGCTCACCTCGCGTGTGAGCTCCTGATCGCGCCACGCTCGCTCTGATGGCGGATCGAGAGTCGAAGCGAGTCGCGGCCGGACGGAGCGGGGGTGCGCCGTGGTCGATCGGATCTCCCGGTCGCTGGTACCATCGTCGGATGCGCGGACCCGGTGGCGCGACGCTGGCTCTGGTAGGCGTGCTCTTCGCTGCGCTCGCCGCACGCGCGCAGCCGACGACGGGCGCGTGGCGTGTGGTCGTCGTTCACGAGGTCAGCTCCGATCCCGGCAACGGCACGACGCTCGGGTCGTCGAGGACCACGATCACGATCACGCCGCAAGCCATCGTCGTCGAGCGGGACGACGAGGCGCGTGGTCGTCGCCCCTCGCACACGCGCCGCACGGCGCCTGCGCCGAGCGCGCAGCTCCAGGCTGAGATCGTCTCCTCGATCGCGGCGCTGCCGACGGATGGTCGCTGCTACGCGCTCTCCCCGTCCGTGCCAGACGAGGGGAGCGACGGCACTTCGCTCACCGTCTTCGACGGAACGACGACGCGTGTCGTCTGCATCCAGAATGGCCGCGCCTCTCCCGCCGCACCGCCGGCCCTCGCCCGCCTCGTCGAGCTCGTGATGAGCGCGAGCTGAGCCTCTGCGATGCGCTCGTCCACACCCGTGAACGTCGACGTGCCTGCGCGCTGAGGCCCGACGGTCGCGCGCGCGATGCCGACCCCGCTGACGTGCGGCCGCGCTGCGTGCATCATCGCGTGCATGCCCAAGCGCGTCGTGATGGACCGCCCCTGCACCGACCCGAGCGTGACCTTCGAGGAGCGCGACGGCGGACGCTTCTGCCTCGCATGCCGAGAGATGCAGCACGACCTGCGCGCGGTGACGCATGGCGAGGTGCTCGCGCTCTTGCGCAAGAACGGCGGCCGCGTGTGCGGCACCGTTCGTGTGGCGCCGAGCGGCGAGATTCGGTTTCGCCCCGAGCCCCCCGCGCGCGCGGCCAACGCGAGCCGAGCAGTGGCGCTCGCGCTGACGCTCGCTGGGTGCGGCGCGTCGGGCGAGACGCCCGAAGCAGAGTCGTCCGCGACGAGCCCGGCCACACCGCCGAGCGCACCGCCGCCGAGCATCGCCGCGCCGCCGCCGAGCAGCGTCGCCGTCGCGCCGCCGCCGAGCAGCACGGCACCTGCCGCGAGCACGGTGCCGATCGATCACTCCGCCGACGCGAGCCCCGACCTCCACGCGCACCGCACGCACGCGCACCACCACTCGCCCGTGCTGGTGAGCGGCCTCGGCGAGGGCATCGATCAGTACGCGAGCGGCGGCCTCTCCATCTCGGACATGGAGCCGCCGCCCAGCGGGGTCGGGGGCAGCCTCACGGGCGCGGCCCCGCCGGCCGAGGAGCGCGTCCGCGGTCGCGTCCTCGCCGACTACGCGCACATCGCGGTGCACGGGGACGGCGCGCCGGAGGCCGCGGTCGTCGGCCGCACGCTGCTCGCGCGCCGCGCCGCCGTGCTGGCCTGCTACGAGCGCGAGCTGCGTGCGAATCCCACGCTCCGCGGCCAAGTGACGTTCGACGCGACGCTCGATGCGAACGGCTTCGTCCGCGCGACGCCGACGCAGGACTCGACCGGCGACGCGAACATCGCCGCGTGCATCGCCCAGGTGCTCCACGCCGTGCACTTCGCAGGCGCGACCGGCGGGGGATTCAGCATCACGTACACGCTCGCGCCCGACGAGTAGTCGGCATGCGCAACGCGGAACCGACCGCGGCACGAGCGACCCGAGTTGCTCGGCGGCCCGCATGAAGAAGAGCTCGCGCAGATACGACGCCTCGTCCACCACGAACGTCACCGCGGGCGACAACGGGATCGCCGCCCAGGTGGGGACTGAGGTGCACGCCATGGCCACGTTCTTCCGAGCGCGGTGCGATCGAGGATGACTTCGCTTCGGTGAGCGCGCGTGCGGCAGCCGTTCCCGCCGGCGATGCCAGCGGCCCTCAAGGGGCCTTCAGAAAGGACGCATCCGGTGCTCCGCTGAAACACCGATCACCCAAGGATAGCTGCGCGTCACGTAGTAGCCGTCCTGCCCCTCGATCATCATGCCGTTGCATTCGTCGAGGTCGCCTGCGCCCGTGAGCTCGTACTCGTCGACGTAGCTGCCGTCGTACGTCCCGCCCGGGCTCGTCGAGCCAGTCGGACGCGAGCCGCTGCGCAGCGTGTAGCCGGAGACGGCCGCTCGGATCTCGACGCCGTCGTCGAAGTACGGGCCGTAGATCGGAAAGCCGTCCGCGGCGAAGCCGATGACGGGCGACGGCGCGGTGGGCTCGCCGTACATCGCGAGGGCGTTCGAAGTGAGGCCGCACGAGGCGGCGCCCGCCACGATCTCGACGCGCGCCTCGAACGCGAGCGAGCGCTGGATGTCGTTCACGGTCGCGAAGTAGTCGCGGGCGTGGCTCACGCAGTCGGCGCTGCGGTTCGTGAAGAGCGCGCCCGCGTGCGGCTCTCGCAGCGCACGGACGCAGCTGTGCTGTTGATGCGAGGGTTGCGAGGCGCTGGGCGGTGTTCGTGCCCGAGGGTGCGCACGTTTCGCGCGATGCGGACGCTCCAGGGCTGGCGTTTGCGGCTCAGCCGGTGCAACGCTCCACGCATGAGTGGGTGTCGGATCGAGCGGAGGCTGGGCGAGGTGCCGCTCACGCTCGCACGTGCGAAGAGAGAGGCCGCGAAGTTCCACAGCCGCTGGGACGGCGACGAGACTGGCGGCGACTACACACTTCGCACGCCGCTCGGCACCATCGAGGGCACGTACGCGGTTCGGGACGCGATGATCGTATTCTCGATCGCGAAGAAGCCGGCGATCGTCCCGTGCGGGCTGATCGAGCGCGTGCTCGATCAGTTCCTGCGCGATGGTCCTTGAGCGACGACGGATGCCGCGTCGAGCACCTGTCGAGCTCACTCCAGCTCTGCGATCACGTGAGATCGCGACGCCGGCGCATCGCGACCCAAGGAGGCGATTCGTCCAATCGTGCGTAGGCGTGACGGCGACGGGGCCGTCACGTGAGACGGGGACACCCATCCGTCGCTTTCGCGGTGAGTAGTGCGCTGATCTTCGCCGGCATGCGCCTCGCAATCGCGGGCGCATGCACCGCACGACGTGGCTCGCGCTCGGTTCTCTCGCACTGTTCGCTTGCGGGGGTGGCGCTGTCCCGCCCTCGCCGGACGCCGGACCGATCGCGTTCGTCGACAGCGGCGAAGCACCGGATTCGCCCGACGCGTACGTCGCGCCCGACGCGGGCGACGGCACCTGTGGAATGGTCGTGAGCTCCGCCGGATGGCCTCAGCTCCCCGACACGTGCGGACCGCGTTGCTCCAGCGCCACGCAGCAAGCGGCGGCGGCGTGCCCGACCGGCGCGAGCCAAGCCAACTGCATCTATGCCGCGCTCGAGGCCGACACCACGCCCGCAGCGACGGTGAATTGGGGCGGGCGCCTTTTCCAGGTCGACTGCGGCGGATCGAGCACGGTCTACGGATGCTTCGAGTGGCAGTCGTACTCGATCTGGGTCGAGCTCTGCCCCACCGAGTGGAACACGTACACGGACTGCGCGAGCGACGGCTCTGCGTGCGATCCGCAGTACAACGCCGTCGACGCGTGCGCCCGGGCGAATCCGATGTGGGCGACGCTGATCCAGGAGCGAGGGGCTGTGTGTTATCCGCATTGACCTCGCGGCTGCTCGCGCTCGCGCTGCTCATCGGATGCGCGCCGGGCGTCGCGGTCGATCGCGAGCCGATCGTCGGCGGCAGCGCGGACGACGGTGACTCCTCGGTCTATTTCCTCAACGACAGTCTCGGAACCTGCACCTCGAGCCTCGTCTCGCCGCACGTGGTGCTCACGGCGCGTCACTGCCTCGTCGGTGAAGACGACGTCATGGTCTCGCCGAGCTCGGTGTTGATCTCGGTCGGCACCGGGCCGAGCTTCACCGCCTCGTATCACGCGTCGGCGCTCTACACGATCGAGGGCGCGACGACACTCTCCATCGCCGCGGGGGCGCCCGACGATCTCGGTCTCGTGGTGCTCACCGAGGCCGCGGTCGAGACACCTCTCGTGATGGATTTCGAATCGCCGTCCAGCTTCGTCGGTCAATCGCTGACGTCGATCGGATTCGGCCGCACGCCCGACGGCACCGTCGGCATCAAGCGCACCGTCACGACTCACGTGAGCTCGTTCCAGCTGGGTCTGTTCTGGACGCCGCCCAGCGTGTGTCCGGGCGATTCCGGGGGGCCCGGGATCGGTCCGGACGGCCACATCTACGGCGTCGCCGTCGTCTACGAGAACGCGCCCGGCGATGTCTCGGGAGCGCTCGTCTGCGGCACGGCCGTCGGCGGATACAACCCGATCGACATCCACATGGATTGGATTCGATCGATCATCCAATCGACGGGCGATGCGTGCTTCCCCCATGCCGAGACGTGCGACGCCCTCGACGACGATTGTGATGGGACGATCGACGAGGGCTGTCTGGCCGACGGAGCGCCGTGCGACGACGCGAGCACGTGCCTGAGCCTCCGCTGCGAGGCGATCGGAGGCAGCCACGTGTGCACGCGCGCGTGCGATCCGACGCGAGGGCCGGCGAACTGTGCAGCGGGGCTTCGATGCGTTCGCACGGAAGGCTGCGACGGGCTCTGCATGCCGGACGACGGGATCACCGCGCGGGCCACCGGAGCCGCATGCGAGAGCGACGCGCAATGCGCGAGCGGCAGCTGTGTCGATCCGGGCGACGGCGCGCGGCGCTGTCTGTCGGTCTGTCACGGCGACGTCGGCGACTGCGTGGCAGGTGAGGTCTGCACCGGAGCCGAAGACGCATGCGGCGCATGCGTCCCGGAAGCGATCTTCGGATCGCCACACGGTCTCGGCGAGTCGTGCACGAGCGATGCGTCGTGCCGCTCCGGTCATTGCGCCATGCTCGACGGCGCGCAGGTCTGTGCCGAGCCTTGTGAAAACGGCGCGTGCGCCGATGGGTTCTCGTGTCGTGACGGCTTCTGCGCGCTGAGTCGGAATCAGCCCGACGGCGGTGTGTGCCTCGCGCAGTCCGACTGCGCCGATGGCCGCTGTCTCGCGCAGGGCCCCCGCGCGTGGTGCACCGCCGACTGCACGACGAGCGCGTGTCCACACGGTTTCACTTGCGACGACATCGGTGGAGGCTCGCATGCCTGTGCCCCCACGCTCGCCCTCGCGGGCGAGTCGTGTGGCGCCACGAACGACTGCGCCAGCGGCACGTGCGTGGCGGGAGCATGCGCCGACGCCTGCACGCGCACGGCGGACTGCGGCCCAGGCCTCGCGTGCGTGCGCGATGCCGATGGCCTGATGGCCAACTGCCGGCGGCCAGGAAGCGCGAGCCGATCCTCCGGATGCGCCGTCGGCTTGGATGGACGCGCGCGGATCGTGCCGATCGGCATCTTGCTCGCCGTCATCGCGCGACGCAGACGCCGACGCTGACGGAGTCGGGCCCGGCGTGAGCGGTGACGCCCCATCGCGCGCGGGGTAAGAAAGCGCGATGACGATCGCGCTCGACAAGAAGGGCTTCGATGCACTGCTCGACCGCGAAGAAGGGATCGTCTTCGTCGATTTCTGGGCGAGCTGGTGTGCGCCCTGTCGCGCGTTCGCGCCCGTGTTCGAAGCGGCGGCCGCGCGTCATCCCGAGATCACGTGGGCCAAGGTCGACACGGATCGCGAGCGTGTGCTGGCCGGACAGGTCGGCATCCGGTCGATCCCGACGCTGATGGCCTTTCGCGACGGTCTGCTCGTGCTCGAGCACTCGGGCATGGTGAACGGCGCGACGCTGGATCAGCTCGTGAAGGACATCCGCGCGCTCGACATGGCCGTGGTCCGCGCCGAGATCGACGCCGAGCAGCCCGACGTCTGATCGTGCGGCTCGCCGCGTCGATCTCTCGGTCTCACTCCGCGTCCTGTGCGCGGGCGGCTGCCTCGGTCGCCGCGAACGCCTCGGCTGTCACGCATACCATCGGGACCGGGTCCACGATCGCGAGCTCGTCGCCGTCCGCAAAGCCGATCACCACGAGACGGACGCGTGAGCCGGCCTGCGGCGGCGCGGTCACCGTGAGCGTCCCGTCGTGCAGCTCCAGCTGCCAGCCCGGATCTCCCTCGGTCCGAACGCGCGCGAACAACGCCTGCCACGCCTCTCGCGTGAACGCGTCCGGCGTCGTCTCGTGCGCGCGGACTTCCTGCCAGAGCGCGTCGGGCACGGCGGCGGCGTCGAGTCGGGCCGACACGTCCGTGAGCTCGGCGCCCCAGCCCGCGAGTCGGCCGGCGCTCACCTGGAAGACCTGGACGCCGCCCGCCGCGATCGGTAAGTCCTCGTCGATCGTGCCGCGGTGCGGGCCCCCGCGCGCCTCGACGAAGAACGAGTCGGCAGCGCGCGCGTCCACCGTCACCTCCACCTCGGACGCGCTCTCCGGGTACAGGATGCACATCGGCGGGCGTGCGGCGAAGATCCGCACCCGCGCGACATCGGTGCCGACGGCGCTCGCGCAGATGTCGGGCGACGCGTTCGGGTCGGCGTCCGAGCCGAAGCTCAGCACGTCGCGCTCGCTGCCGCCTCGGCTCACGCCGAGCACGACCTCCTCGATGTGCTGCCCGTAGAACGCCCATCGCCTGCGCGCCGTGCGTCCGACGACACTCGCTCCTTCCATCGACGCGTCGCCGTCGACCTCGAACGTGCTCGTCGAGAGGAGGCCGCCATGCCAGGGCGCGTCGCTCTGCCAGGTCTGTTCGAGGATCGGATGCCCGGTCGGCGGCGGCGCGCCCTCGTAGACGATCCGGAACGTGCGCGTGCCGAGTGGAACCCCCGATAGGCCTCCGCCGCCGACGACGAGCACGCCCGCCAGCGCAACACCAGATCCGATCCGCCAGGCCGACTTGCTGCTCATCGCGGGATGGTGCGGGATCACGGCGCCCGGCGATACAGGCCGTCTGCGGTCGGTGCGACTCACCCTGGTTGCTGGTTGGCACATGGCCGGACGCGCCGAGCGCTCGACGTCGGCGGCGAGCTCGCGGTGCGAGCGCGCAGCGACCGGTGAAGATCTCGGCCACGCGCCGACGCGCCGCGGGGTCTCAGCGGGTGATCGTGCCGTCGAGCGACGCCGAGCCGGTGGCTGC
>CAYSCF010000111.1:0-19170 GCA_964429305.1 uncultured Sandaracinaceae bacterium
ACGGAGCTCGAGAAGGACATCCGCGCGTTCAGCGCCGAGTGGCGCTCGCTCGACGCCGCCAGCCTCGAGATCGGCGGTCTCATCCAGAAGATCTTCGACGTGGGCCGCAAGCACGGCGTGCGACCGCGCACCGAGATGACGCTCATGATGGTCGGCGTCGTGACCGCCGAGGGCATCGGCAAATTCCTCGATCCGGATGCGAACACGTTCCAGGAGATCTCGAACTTCCTGATCCCCGTGCTCGCGCGCCGCGGCATGTTGACGAACGAGATGATGATGGCCGCGGCCGAGGCGCAGGCGCGGATGAGCGCAGCCTAAGGCGTCGCGATCGTCGTCGCGGTTGCGGCCCGCACGCTGAGCCAGAGCGTGTGCCCCTCGGCGAACCAGCACGTGCCGTCGCAGCCCGCCTGCACCGTCGCGCGATCGGCCGATGCGGTCACCGATGTCCCGTTCGCGCTCAGCGTCGTCACCGAGGCGATCGCGGGCTCCGCATGATCGAGATCGATCTGCATGCGCAGATCCGTCAGGTCGGTCGCGCTCGGCGTGATGACGATCGAGAGCGGCGCCGCCGTGTGTGTCACGTGGATCGCGAGGCCTTCCTCGGTCGTCACGGTGCGATCGCCGCCCGGAAGGATCCGCGCGCGCAGGAACGGGCGGTCGCTCGCACGCACCACGGGCGCCATCACGTCTTGCTCGGCGAGCGTGTCGATGTCGGACGGCAACATCGGCACGATCGCGCCCACGCGCAGGAACACCGGCGGCGATCCGATCGGCGCATCCACGGTGACGTCGCCCGTCATCTCCATGCTGGTGAACCAGTGGACCCATCTCCCGGGCGGCAAGTGCACCGCGCGCGTCGTCGCGCCGACCACGGTCACCGGCGCGACGAAGAGATCGTCGCCGATGAGGTACGCGTTGATGTCGGCGCGCGAGGCCGCGTCCATCGGATAGACCATCGACGGATGCAGCACTGGCGGCGTGCCGTCGGTGTGCGCGCGGATCGCCAGCACACGGAAGTACGGCACGAGATCCATGTGCGCGCGCGCCAGGCCCGCGTAGATCGTCCCCGCTTCGGCGTCGTACATCCACGGGTTGTGCGAGACGCCGCCGCCTCCGAGCTGGAGGAACGGCGAGAACGCGTCGTGCTCGGCCCAGCGCAGCAGCGTCTCGCGCGATGGAAGACCGTCCGGCGTGTCGTGGGAAGTGCGGAAGCCTCCGGTGTCGGCGGCGAACGAAGGAAAGCCGCTCGCAGCGAGCGAGACGAGCGCGGAGATCGACGCCGGCAGGCCGCCGACGTTGCTGTCGGTCGTCACGCTCATGTCGCTGTCGAGATCGCCCGGCCAGATCACGTCCGTCACCGTCTGGCCGCCCCAGGCTTCGGCGCGCGCGAGCAGGAAGCCGCCCTCGGTCGAGCCGGCGTCGAGCGCGCGACGATAGGGCTGGTGATAGAGCGTCGCGTACACGTTGTGCAGCTCGCGATTGGTGCGGCCGTCGCTGTAGACCCAGTTGGGACGCGTGGGCGTGACCGCGGTGATGACGTCCTCGCCGTAGTCGAGCTTGAACGCGCGCACGCCGATCGAGACGATCGGATCGAGCTGGTCCTGCCAGAAGCCGATCGCCGTCTCGCTCGTGAAGTCCATCATGCCGCCGCCCGAGCAGCATCCGCTGGCCGATGGCGCCGTGAGCACGCTGCCGTCGCCGCCACGGATCATCAGCTGCTGCGCTTCGGCCTGCGTGTAGAGCGTCTCGGCGCGGTTCGCGGCGGGCATTCCCGCGGGCGGCGCCTCGAGGTACGGCGTGGTCCACACGAGCGTGCGGAATCCTCGCTGACGGATCTCGGCGAGCATGCCGGGCGGATCCGTGAAGCGCGACGTGTCGAAGACGTGATCGTTGTACGAGGTCTCCCACGGGTTATCGATCCAGAACGCCGTGCACGGGATGTGCAGCGAACGGATCGCACTCATGTCGCCCTCGAGCTCGGTGCGATCGGTCCACTCGTTGCGCCAGTGCTGCGGTGCAAACGCCCAGCGCGGCGGCAGGATCGGCAAGCCAGTGTGCCGCACGTAGGCCGCGATCACGTCGGCCGGACGCGGCCCGAAGTAGAAGTGCAGATCGAGCACGCGCCCTTCGAAGCTCGAGCGCATCTCCCCGTCCGCCGTCGTGCCCACGTCGAACGCGCCGGCCTCGCGGCTCTCCACGAACACGCCGTAGCCGTGCGAGTCGACGAGGAACGGCACCGGCACGTGCGCTTCGTTCGTGCTGCTCTCGCGCGTGCGCTCGGTGACCGAGAGCTGCATCGGCACGCGATGCCCGCGCGCATCCGAGCCCTCGTAGCGCTCGCCCAGCCCGTCGTAGTGACCGTCGTCCATCGCGAGCACGAAGCGCATGAGCGCGCTGTCCGTCGCGGCCGCGTCCATCTCGACGTGCACGGTGATCTCGCCGGGACCTTCGCTCGTGAGCGTGATCGTCGCCTGGTTGCCTTCCGCGTCGCGCACGACGGCAGCCGTCGCGCTCGTCCGAGAGACGCCCGTGTCGAGCGCATTCCAGTGCACGCCGAGCGGGACGTCGAGCATCGGCTCGTGGAAGTTGCGGTCACCGTTGTGCGCGAGGCCCACGGCCAGGCCGAGCCCCGCGCTCTGCGTGACCGGCGCACCGCTCGGATCGAGCAAGCGGAAGCCGAGCGGATCGGTGTCGAGCTCGAAGCGATAGCGGCTCGTGGGCTCGTCGAGCGCGATCATGAGCGGCACCGCCGCAGGCAGATCGGCGTCGTTGCCCACGTCGGCCATCGGTACGTCGGGCGTCGGGCCGGCGTCGTCCGAGACCGGCGTGCTCGGACATCCCGTCAAGCTCAGAGCGATCAGGAGCGCCAGCGAGCATCGGTCCATGCCGCGAGAGTAAGGCCACGGCACAGAGCCCGGCGCCGCAAACTTGCGAGCCTGCGTCCCACACGGATACAGTCCGATCGCGGGTGCGATCCGTCCTGTGGACGACGGGCCCGCCCCCCCGTGGAAAACCGCTGTGGACACACCGTGCATGCGGCTCGTCCACGGTCGTTCGCTCTCTCGTCCCCAGCCCAGCTCGCCCGTTTCCTCCTGTGATTCCATTGCCTTGTCGAGCTCGTTCCACGCTCCACAGGCCAGATGATGATTACGATCTCTTATAGATCGATCCTCCCCGTCTCTCTTCAGGCCGCTTCCGGCCCCCCAAACTCTCTTCTGGAGCCTCCATGGAGCTCGTGATCAGCAAGCAGGCGTTCGCACGGGGCCTCGAGAGGACCCACGCCGTCGCAGACCGCAAGAGCTCGATGCCGATCCTCTCGAACGTGCTGCTCACGACCGAGGACACCGGCACGCTGCGATTCGCCGCGACCGATCTGTACCTGGGCGTGTCCGCCACGGCGCCGGCCGAGGTGAAGAAGGGCGGCTCGGTCGCAGTCGCGGCTCGTACGCTCTTCGAGATCGTCAACCAGCTCCCGCAGGGCGACGTGCACTGGACGGTCGGCCCGAACCACGCGGTCGAGATTCGCTGCGGCAAGATCCGCTTCCGCATCCCCGGCATGCCCGGTGACGACTTCCCGCCGCTGCCTTCGCCCGGTGCTGCCGAGTTCGTCTCGCTCGATGCAGACGTGCTCGGAGATCTCATCACACGCACGCAGTACTCGATGTCGACCGACGATACGCGGCCGCATCTCGCGGGCGCGCTCTTCGAGGGCGAGGCGCGCATCGCTCGCATGGTGACGACCGACGGTCATCGCCTCAGCAAGTGCGACTACCGCCTTCGCGAAGGCATGATGTTGCACTTCTCGATGCTGGTTCCTGGCAAGGGCATCGCCGAGCTCAAGCGCCTCGTCGAGGGCGCCAAGCGCGAGAAGGGCAAAGAAGAAGCGCCGCCCCAGATCGCGGTCGCGAGCCACGCGGGCAACGCGTTCTTCAAGCGTGATGGCGTGATCTTGTCGGTGAAGCTCGCCGACGAGCAGTTCCCGCCGTACGCGAAGGTCATCCCGCAAGGACAAGACAAGCGCGTCGTCGTCTCGCGTGCCGGCATGATCGAAGCGCTCAAGCGCATGAAGCTCGTCTCGAGCGACAAGTCGGGCGGCGTGAGGCTCATGGTCTCGCCGGGCTCGTTGCGCATCGTGAGCGAGAGCCCCGACGTCGGCGAAGGCAGCGAAGAGCTCGACGTCGACTACGCAGGGCCCGCGCTCACGATCGGCTTCAACGCCGCGTACATCCTCGACGTGCTCGGCGCGCTCACCGAGGACGAGGTCGTCTTCGAGCTCGCGGGAGAGCTCGACCCGGGCGTGATCAAGCCGGCCGGCGAGACGACGTTGTTCGTAGGCGTGATCATGCCGATGCGCATTTGAACGCGACTTCCCGGTGACCGAGCCGCTGCGGGTTCTCCGGATCGCGACGCGATCGTTTCGTAACCTCGCGCCGCTCGATCTCGCGCCGGGCCCGCGCTTCAACGTCGTCTTCGGCGACAACGGGCAGGGCAAGAGCAACCTGCTCGAAGCGATCCATCTCGCGTCGAGTCTCGCCAGCTTCCGCGGCGCCGGTGCGAGCGAGCTGATCCAACACGACGCTGGCACGGCGATCGTGGCGCTCGAGGTGAGCAGCACGCCGCTGCCGCGCACGTTGAAGCTGCGCATGGAGCGATCGAAGGCGCGTCAGCTCGCGCTCGACGGAAAGCGCCCGCGCACGCGGCTCTCGTGGCTCGACGTCGCGCCGACCGTGCTCTTCCATCCGGGAGACCTCGCGCTCGCGCAGGGCTCGCCCGAGAACCGTCGCTCGCTGCTCGATCGCGTCTTGTCGGAAGTGGATCCGATCTACGCGACGACGCTCGACGGCTACCAGCGCGCGCTGCGCAGTCGCAACCGCTTGCTCAAGGCCGACGTCGTCGATCGGCGGGCAGTCACGTCGTTCGACCCGGTTCTCGCCGCGAGCGGCGCGGTCCTCGGCGAAGCGCGCAAGCGATTGGTCGGTGAGCTCGCGCCGGTCGCGGAGGAAGTCTTCGACGAGATCGTGGGCGAACAAATCCCACTCGCGATCTCGTTCGCGCCGCGCGTCGCCCAAGGCGAGACCGAGCTGCGTGAGGCGCTCGCTCGCTCGCTCGACAAAGACCTCGCACGCGGCTTCACTGCCGAAGGCCCTCATGCCGACGACGTGAAGCTGGAAGTGTCGGCGCGCGGCGCCAAGCACAACGCATCGCAAGGCCAACAGCGCGCGCTCGTGCTCGCGCTCAAGGTGGCCGAGCTCGACGTGATGGCGCGCGCGAAGGGCAAGATGCCGGTGCTCTTGCTCGACGACGTGTCGAGCGAGCTCGACCGCACGCGCAGTGCGCGACTGTTCGCACTGCTCTCGCGACTCGGGGGACAGGTCTTCCTGACGACGACGCAGCGCGAGCTGATCACGACGGTCGGAGATCGCGTCGATCTGCGCGTGGAAGCGGGACGCGTCACGGTCTGCTAGAGCAGCGCCGCCTTGGGACGTGAATCGGAGCGGCGCGCGATCGTGATCGGCTCGGGGATCGGCGGCCTCTCGCTCGCGATCCGGCTCGCATCGATGGGCTTCGAGACGACCGTGCTCGAGAAGCTCGATGGCCCGGGCGGCCGCGCCTACGTGCGCAACCGCAACGGGTTCGTCTTCGACATGGGCCCGACCGTGCTCACGGTGCCGCACTTCCTCGAAGAGCTCTTCGCCCTCGAGAAGGGCCGCGCGAGCCTCGACGGTCCCGACTTTCCCGAGAGCGTGCGACGCGCGCAGCGCGGCTATGGCCCGGCGACGCAGCGCTATATCGACATCGTCCCGATCGAGCCCTTCTATCGGATCTATTTCGCGGACGGTCGCTACTTCGA
Source organism: uncultured Sandaracinaceae bacterium (assembly GCA_964429305.1). Lineage (GTDB taxonomy): Bacteria > Myxococcota_A > Polyangia > Polyangiales > Sandaracinaceae > JBBSAT01. The sequence continues at coordinate 5,852 of CAYSCF010000111.1, forward strand.
TTACGACGGAGACCCCGAGCTCACGCGCGCGCAGATCCGAAAGATCGCTCCCGCGGATCTCGAGGGCTACGAGCGCTTCCACGACGCGGCGCGCGCCATCTTCGAGCGCGGCTTCCTCGAGCTCGGTTACACGCACTTCGACTCGCCTGCCGCGATGCTGCGCGTGCTGCCGGATCTGCTGCGCCTCGATGCGCTACGCCCGCTCTTCTCGTTCGTGAAGCGGTACTTCCAGAGCGACGAGATGCGCGCGGTGTTCTCGTTCGAGCCACTGCTCATCGGCGGCAACCCGCTCGCGGTGCCGGCCATCTACACGATGATCCACTTCGTCGAGAAGACGTGGGGCGTGCACTTCGCCAAGGGCGGCACTGGCGCGCTCGTGCGTGCGATGGTGAAGAAGCTCGAAGAGCTCGGCGGAACGATTCGCTACGAGAGCGAGGTCGCCCAGATCGACGTCGAGGACCGACGCGCGCGCGGTGTCACGCTGAAGAGTGGCGAGACGCTGCGCGCCGATCTCGTCGCGTCGAACGCCGACTACGTGCACACGTACCGAACGCTGATCGACAAACGCCAGCGCCTCGCGCACTCCAACGCGCGCCTGGCGATCTCGCGCGCGAGCATGTCGGTCGTCGTCGTGTACTTCGGCTTCCGCAAGGACGGATATCCGCCGCTCGACCTGCAGCACCACAACATCGTGCTCGGCCCGCGCTACGAGGAGCTGCTGAAGGACATCTTCGATCGCCGCATCGTGCCGAAGGACTTCTCGCAATACCTGCACGTGCCGACGCTCACCGATCCGTCGCTCGCGCCGCCCGGCCATCACACCGCGTACACGCTCGTCCCCGTGCCGAACCTCGCGGGCGACATCGATTGGGACGTCGAGGGTCCGCGCTTCGCTCGCCGTGCGCTCGAGGACATCGAGAAGCGCGGGCTGATTCCGAAGCTGCGCGAGCGCATCGTGGAGGAGAGCTTCGTCGACCCGCGCTACTTCCGCGACGTGCTCAATACCGATCTCGGCAGCGGCTTCGGCCTCGAGCCCGTCCTGCGCCAGACCGCCTGGATGCGCCCGCACAACAAGAGCGAGGACATCGACGGGCTCTTCTGCGTCGGTCAGAGCTACCAGCCCGGCGGCGGCACACCGAGCGTGATGATGAGCGCGAAGATCGCGGCGCGCGCGATCGCCGACGACTACCGCGTCGCCGCGCACGTGCGGGCATGACCGAAGCGGAAGACTTCGCCGCGTGTCGCGACGCCCTCGCGCGCGGCAGCAAGAGCTTCCACGTCGCGTGGCGCCTCTTGCCGTCGCGACTGCGCGATCCGATCGCGTCGTTCTACGGCTTCTGCCGCGTCACCGACGATGCGGTCGACGAGTCGGCCGATCCGGTCGCCGCGCTCGCACACTGCGTGACACGGACCGACGGGATCTTCGCGAGTCGTCCGGAGCCGCACCCGATCGATCGCGCGTTCGCTCGCACCGTCGCGCGCTTCTCGCTGCCGCGCGCTCCGATCGATGCGCTGCTCGACGGTTATCGGTGGGACGTCGAGAAGCGCATCATCGTCACGCGCTCCGATCTCGTCGCGTACGCGGTACGCGTGGCGGCGAGCGTCGGCGTCGTATCGACGTACCTGATGGGCGAGCGCGATCGATCCACGCTCGCACGAGCGGCGGATCTCGGGATCGCGATGCAGCTCACCAACATCGCGCGCGACGTCGGGGAGGACGCACACCACGGTCGCACGTATCTGCCGCGCACGTGGCTCGACGAGGAGCACGTGTCGACGACCTCGCGTCACGACGCCGCGCTCGGTCGCGTCGTCCGACGCCTGCTCGACGAGGCCGACACGCTCTACGCCCAGGCCGAGCCGGGCATCGCGGCGCTGCCGGCCGACTGCCGGCCCGCCATCCGTGCGGCCTCGCGTCTCTATCGCGAGATCGGCCAGATCGTGCGCGAGAACGGGTACGATGCGGTCAGCGGGCGCGCTTCCACGTCGCCCCTTCGGAAAGCGCTCGTGGTCGCACGATCGCTCGCCGAGCCGAGCGGCCGTGCGATGTTCGACGCGGCGCCTCAGCCCGAAGCCGAGATGTTGTTACCGCCATGTTGACCATCACCACGCCTGAAGCACCCCATCGAGATCTCACCGCGAAGAAGCACGAGGTCCCGAGCGAGTTCGACGAGGTCGCGCCGACCTACGATCTGCTGACCGGCATGAACCCCGGCTATCACCGCCACCTGCGCCTCAGCGCACGGCGTCTCGGTCTCGCGCAGCGCGCGCCTCGCATCCTCGATCTCTGCTGCGGCACGGGGCTCTCGACCGAGGCGATCCTCGACACGTATCCGAACGCTTCCGTCGTCGCGCTCGATGCGTCGCGCGGGATGCTGGAAGCGGCGAAGAAGAAGCCGGTGCTGCGCGGCGTCGAGCTCGTGCACGGCAACGCGATGGATCCGCGCGCGGCGGGCATCGACGGAACGTTCGACGCGATCCTGATGGCGTACGGCATCCGCAACGTGCCCGCGATCGATCCGTGCCTGGCGAACCTGCGCGCGTTGCTCTCGCCCGGCGCGCCCATCGCGTTCCACGAGTACTCGGTGAAGGACTCGCGCCGCGCACGCGCGATCTGGGACGCGGTGTGCTGGGGCATCATCGTTCCGGGCGGACTGCTCACCGCGCCGAAGAGCTCCATCTATCGCTATCTGCACGCGAGCGTGCGCGACTTCGACGGGGTTCGCGCGTTCGAATCGCGCTTGCGCCATGCAGGATTCGACGACGTGCACACCGAGCCGATGGACGGCTGGCAGCGTCGCGTCCTGCACACGTTCCTCGGGCGCCGGCCCGTCGAATGAGGCGCCGCGAGTGAAAGCACGTGTCTCGATTCCGCCGCCGCCGCCGCCGCGTGGGACGCTCGCCGATCGCCTCGGCAACTCGCGTCGCGAGCTGCGCGGAGCGTTTCGAGGCACGCGCGAGCGCGCCGACAAGAGCACGCGCACCATCGTCGTCGGCGGCGGCATCGCCGGCATCTCGGCGGCGCTCGTGCTCGCCGAGCGTGGTGTTCGCGTCACGCTGATCGAGAAGGGCCACGAGCTCGGCGGTCGCCTCGCGTCGTACGCGGAGCGCTTGCCGGCGGGCGACTCGTTCCAGATGGAGCGCGGCTTCCCGGCGTTCTATCGGCACTACTACAACCTCCGCGCGATCCTGCAGCGCGTCGATCCCGATCTCTCGATCCTGCGACCGCTCGCCGACTATCCGGTGCTCGGCCCCGATGGAGCGCGCGAGAGCTTCGCGGGGCTGCCGACGACCGCGCCGCTCAACCTGCTCTCGCTGCTGCGACGCACGCCGTTCGTGTCGCTGCGCGATCTGCGCAACATCGATCCGGAAGCCGTGCGCGCGATGGTCGCGTTCGATCCGCAGAAGTCGTATGCGCGCTTCGACACCGAGTCGGCGAGCACGTTTCTCGATCGACTGAACCTGCCGACGAAGGCGCGCGAGATGGTGTTCCGCGTCTTCTGTCACTCGGTGTTCCACGACGAGCGCAGCGTGAGCGCGGCCGAGATGCTCTCGATGCTGCACTTCTACTTTCTCGGAAACCCCGAGGGCATGAGCTTCGACGTGCTCGAGGAGCCGACCGGCGACGTCGTGTTCTCGCCGCTCGCGCGCATTCTCGCGTCGCACGGCGTCGACGTGCGCCTCGGCGAGAGCGTGCTCGAGGTCGTGCGCGAGCGCGGCGATCGCATCCGCATCAAGACCGGCAGCGGTGAGCTCGACGCCGAAGGCCTGGTCCTCGCGACGGACGTCACGGGCCTGCGCGCCATCTACGAGGCCTCGCCGATGCTCGCCGAGGACGCGACGTTCGCTTCCACGATGGAGGCGCTCTGCTGCTGCGCGCCCTACGTCGTGTTCCGGCTCTTCTACGGACAGCCCGTGCACGACGAGCGCGCACCGTTCGCCTCGATCGCCGGCCACGGCGCGCTCGACTCCATCACGCTCTACGATCGATTCGAGGGCGAGAGCCGTCGCTACGCGCTGCGCACGGGTGGCGCCGTCGTGCAGCTGCAAGCGTTCGGGCTCGATCCGTCGCGCGACGACGCATCGATCCGCAGCGAGCTCAAGGCGACGCTCGGCCGGCTCTACGCCGAGCTCGAAGGAGCCGAGCCCCTGCACGAGGTCTATGTGCGAGGCGCATCGGGACCTTCGTTCGCGCCGGGATCAGGCGCGACACGAGCGCGGGTCGCCACGCCCTACGGAAACATCGCGATCGCGGGTGATCACGTGAAGGTCCCGTTCCCGAGCGCGCTCATGGAGCGAGCGGCGAGCTCGGGGATCATGGCGGCCAATGCGCTCCTGGATCGCTGGGACGTGCGCGGCGAATCGCTCTACACCGTTCCGCCGCGCGGTTTCATCGCCAGTCTAGGGGCCCGTATCCCGTGACGGCCTGCTCGCGTTGACAGTCCCGTCCGCGGAGAATACACAACCGGCCTCGATTTCCTCGTTTCCCCGTCGGGAACGAGTCAGGAAAGGTCTGGCGCATGGGTTATCTGTTCACGTCCGAGTCCGTCACCGAAGGCCACCCGGACAAGGTCTGCGACGCGATCTCCGACGCGGTCCTCGATGCGATCCTCGAGCAGGACCCGCGCGGCCGCGTCGCGTGCGAGACGATGGTGAAGACGGGCTACGCGATCATCGCGGGCGAGATCACCACGCGCGCCACGTTCGACTATCCCAAGATCGTTCGTCAGGCGATCAAGGAGATCGGCTACACGGCGGACACCGGCTTCGACTGGGAGCACTGCGCGATCCTCGCAGCCGTCGAGCAGCAGTCGCCCGACATCGCGCAGGGCGTCGACGTCGAGACGAGCCTCAGCAAAGACCAGGGCGCCGGCGATCAGGGCCTCATGTTCGGCTTCGCGGTCGACGAGACCAAGGAGCTGATGCCGATGCCGATCCAGCTCGCGCACCGCCTCGCGCACCGCCTCGCGAAGGTCCGCAAGGACGGCACGCTCGACTGGCTGCGCCCCGACGGCAAGACGCAGGTCACGGTCGAGTACGAGAACGACAAGCCGGTTCGTCTCGATGCGATCGTCGTCAGCACGCAGCATCACCCGGACGTGAAGCAGAAGAAGATCCGCGAAGCCCTGATGGAGGAAGTGATCTTCAAGGTCTGTCCGAAGGACATGATCGACAAGCGCACGGCGATCCACACGAACCCGACGGGTCGCTTCGTCATCGGTGGACCCGTGGGCGATGCGGGCCTCACGGGCCGCAAGATCATCGTCGACACGTACGGCGGCATGGGCCGTCACGGCGGCGGCGCGTTCTCGGGCAAGGATCCGAGCAAGGTCGATCGCTCGGCCGCGTACTTCGCGCGCTACGTCGCGAAGAACGTCGTCGCCAGTGGCGTCGCGACCAAGTGCGAGGTGCAGGTCGCGTACGCGATCGGCGTCGCCAAGCCGATGGGCGTGTACGTCACGACGTTCGGCACCGGCAAGGTTCCCGACGAGAAGATCTCGGCGGCCGTGCAGGACATGTTCGACTTCCGCCCGCGCGCGCTCATCGAGACGCTCGATCTGCTCCGCCCGATCTACCGCCCGACGGCCGCGTACGGTCACTTCGGACGCAACCCGGCGAAGGAAGACGTCAAGAACGGCTTCACCTGGGAGCGCACCGATCGCGCCGAAGAGCTCCGCGACCGCCTGCTCAAGGGCAAGGCCAAGACGGAGACGAACGGCCACAAGAACGGCAAGAAGAAGGTACGCGAAGAGGTCGCCGACGCCTGAGAAGGCCGACGGAACGCGCGTCGCGAGAGGGCAGCTTCGGCTGCCCTCTTCGTTTCCGTCAGATCGATCGCAGCAGCGGCATCGCGATCGCAGCGGTGGCGGCGCGATCGATCTTGCCGGTCCCGTTCAGCGCGAGCGCGTCGATGCGGGCGATGCGGCGCGGGATCTTGAAGCCGGAGAGCCGTTCGCGCGCGCGACGCACGATCTCCTCGTCGCTCGGTGCGCCGTCGACGACGATCGCGGCGGCGACGCGCTGGCCCCACTCGAGATCCGGCTCGCCGAACACGCACGCGGCGCGCACGCCGGCGATGCGCTCGAGCGCGTCCTCGACCTCGCGCGGGTAGACGTTCTCGCCGCCGCTGATGACGAGGTCCGTGCGTCTCGCGAGGATCGTCAGATGTGCGCCCTCGAGCGTGCCGAGATCTCCCGTGTCGTAGAATCCATCGGAATCGAAGGGTGATTCCGAATCGAGCCAACCGTCCATCACCGCGGGTGATCGCACGCGGATCGTTCCGTCCATGATGCGTACGTCGACACCGACGAGCGGAACGAGCGCGCGAGGATCGGTCGTGGTCGTCGCGACCTGGCCGCACGTCTCGGTCAGGCCGTACGTGCGATGGATCGGCACGCCCTTCGCGATCGCACGCTCGAGCAAGTGCTCGGGACAGGCCGCACCTCCGACCAGCGCGACGCGCACCGACGGCGGGAACGTCTCGCCGCGATCGAGCAGGCGCGCGAGGCCGGTCGGGACGAGCGAGACGTGCGTCACGCTCGCCGCGCGCGCGAGCGGCAGCCAGCCCGACGGATCACCCTCGTGGAGCACGATCGGCGAGCCGTACACGATCGAGCGCACGACGACGCCGAGGCCGCCGACGTGTGCGAGCGGCATCGCGAGCAGCCATCGATCGTCCGCGCGACGACCGAGGTGGGCCGCGCTCGCGCCCGCCGACGCGACGAACGCGCGACGCGAGAGCACCGCCAGCTTCGACGCGCCGCCCGTCCCCGACGTCGCCACGACCGCGAGCGCGCCCTCGAGCGATGCGGCAGAACGAAGCTCGGCACGAACGATCCCGCCATCGACGACGAGCGAAGGCGCGAAGCGCGCGACGATCGCGTCCGTCTCGCTTCGCGTCCAGCGCGGATGGAGCATGAGCGCCGGAATGCGCGCCTCGACCGCCGCGAGGAGATCGAGCACGTGCTCGACGCTCGCCGTGCCCACGATCGCGATCCGTGAAACGTCGCCCCATCGATCGATGCGCGCGCGGACGGCGGCATCGACTTCGCGCCGCGTCCACGTGCGGCTCGCGGTGATCAGCGCGGGCGTCTCGTCGGACGTGTCAGCCCAACGCGGGATCGGCACGTGGTCCTTCCAGCTCGAGCCAGCTGCGCAGGGACGCTCCGCCGGCCGTGATGCGATACGCGTCGATACCGCTCCACCGATGCAGGCCGTGGATCTCGTTCGGTGCGATGCGGCGTGCGAGCTCTTCGGCCGCGCGCCGCCCGACCTCGCTCTCGAACGCATGCGAGACGACCACGCGAGGGCCATGCCCGAGACACGTCTCCGCGATCCGCAGCACTTCGGTCGCACCGAGAAGCGTCGGCTTGAGCACGAGCGCGAGCGCCCGTCCCGCACGAGCGTCTTCGATCGCGCGATCGGCGTCTTCTTCCACGGATTCGTCGAGCGCGATCGGGATGGGCATGCCCGAGAGCGAGCCTGCGCCCGGACACGGCTCTTCGATCCACTCGACCTTCGCACGCGCGAGCTCGTCCCACGGCACGTCGCTCTCGCTGGCGAACGCGCGGTTCGCATCGACGCGGATCGTCGCCTCGGGCGCGAGCGCGCGGAGCTCGGTCGCGATCTCGGCGTCCGCGCGCGAACGGATCTTGAGCTTGAACGCGCGACCCTTCGATGCGCGCGCGACCTCGATCGCGCAGCGCGGATCGTCGAGCAAGACCTGCGACCGGACGGGTGTGGCGCCGAACGTCGCGTCGAGCGCCCAGCGCGCGAAGTCGAGCGACGGAGGCGGGGGCTCACCGAGCGTCAGCGCGCGCAGCACGTCGTCGACCGACTCTCGGGAGCGGCCCGGCAACGGCGTCGCCTCACCCACCCGCGCACCCATGCGCACCAAGAGCCCGCGTCGCCCACGGCCCGGATGCTCGATGGGAACGATCGTCGTCATGCGACCGCGATCCCCGCTGCGTAGAGCGCGCCGAACACGAGCAAGAGCTGGGCGGTGCGCGCGAGGGTCTCGTTGAGCGGCGCGCCTTCGCGATCCCGCAGCGCGCGCCAGAGCGCGAACGCCCAAGGAATCGTCACGAGCGGCAGCAGCGGCCACACCGAGCCGAGCCACCACGCGGTCGCGAGCGCGCACGCGAATGCCGTCACGAAGAGCAACGCTTGCTCGACGAGCCCGCCACGCTTGCCGAGCCGAACGGCGAGCGTTCGCTTGCCCACGCGCGCGTCGGTCTCGCGATCGCGCACGTTGTTCACGACGAGGATCGCGGTCGAGAGCGCGCCGATCGGCACCGCAGCCAGCCACGCGAGCGGCGTCACGTCGCGAACCTCGACGAACACCGTGCCCACGACGGCGACGAGGCCGAAGAAGATCATCACGAAGACGTCGCCGAGGCCGTGATAGCCGAGCGGGAACGGCCCGCCGGTGTAGGCGATCGCTGCGAGGATCGACGCGACGCCGATGGCGACCACCGGCCAGCCAGCGAGCCACACGAGGATGCCGCCGAGCAGGGTCGCGATCGCGAAGCTCGACCACATCGCCGCGCGCATCGCGGACGCCGACACGAGCCCGGCGGCCACGGCGCGGACCGGCCCCACACGATCGGGACCGTCGGCGCCCTTCTCCGCGTCGAACACGTCGTTCGCGTAGTTCGCGCCGATCTGGATGAAGAGCGCGCTCGCGAGCGCGACGACGCCGACGAGCAGGTTCGCGCTCGCCGACCGGTGCGCGACCGCAGTGCCGACGAGCACGGGCACCAGCCCCGCCGGAAGGGTCTGCGGCCGGGCGGCACGCAACAGGAGCGCGGTGCGATTCGAGGACTGCGTCATGGGATCCGTTCCGAGAGGAGGGCCGCGAGCTCGGAGGGACGCTCGAGGCACGGGTCGTGACCGGCGCCGTCGACGATGCGAACGCGCGCATCGGGAAAGAGCGGCGCGATCGATCGCGCGATGCCGGTGAACTTCGCGTCCAGCGATCCCGCGACGAGCGAGACCGGAACCTCGATGGCGCCGAGCCGCTTGGTCATCACCGGCATGCGACCCGGCGAAAGCGTCTCGAGAGCGCGCGCCACCAACGCATCTCGATGGGCGAGGCGGCGCGCTCGGTGTCGCGCGCGCGTGCCGGGGGCCAGCCGTTGCTGCGTCGCGAAGAGCGGGAGCGCCTCCCACTTCCGGACGAAAGACGGCAGACCGTGAGCACGCAGCTCGTCGGCGAGACGATCGTCGGCCGTCGCGCGCGCACGCCGCTCCTCCTCGTCGTCGAGACCGGCGCTGCCACTGATCATGGTGAGTCGCGAGACGAGCTCGGGATGACGCGCGGTCAGCACGAGACCGACGCGCGCGCCCATCGAGTAGCCGACCACGTGCGCGGCGCTCACGTTCTCTTGCCGCAAGCTCGTCGCGAGCCGATCGACCTCGAGCTCGAACGCTTCCGGAAGAGACTCCCACGCCGCCGGGCCGTGTCCGAGAAGCGCGGGACGCAGGATGCGTTGCTCTCCCGCCATCGCCGCGACCACGTCGTTCCAGCTCTCGGGAAGACCGAGAAATCCATGCAAGAGAACGAGGGTCATGGCGTCGCCCCGTGCACACGCGCGCCGACGCCGCTGACGAGGGACTGGAACGACTTGCGCGCGTCGTCGGCATCGACGATCGCGCGCACGACGGTCAGGCCTGGCGTGGTCATCGCGCTCGCGACGGCGCGCGAGGTCTCGAGCGCATTGCGCGTCTCGATGCAGGGGACACCGAATGCACGCGAGGCGAGCGCGAGATCGATCCCGTGAGGCGTCGTGAACAGTGGCATGGCGTCCGCGACCGCCGCGACGTTCGCGATAGGGAGGGACTCGAAGATGCGACCTCCGCCGTTGTCGACGACGACCACGACCAGCGGAGAGCGCAGCTCGCGCGCGATCGCGAGCGCATGCATGTCGTGCACGAACGAGACGTCTCCGACGATCGCGAGCACCGGCGATGCGTCGGCGATCGCCACGCCGATCGCACCCGACACGAGACCATCGATCCCGTTCGCGCCGCGCTGCGAGATCACGCGCCGCGCGGGCCCACCGCCAGGAACGAATCGATCGACCGTGCGGATCGGGAGGCTGTTGCCGACGACGAGCGTCGCCCCTGCAGCAGCCACGAGCGCGGCGCGCACGACCGGACCTTCTCCGCGCCCGGTGGAGATCGAGCGCTCGACCTCGCTCCAGGCGATCGCGTCGGCGCATTGCAACGACTGCTGCCACGTCACGTCTCGTGAGGTCGCTGCCGCCAGCTCCGCGATGCGCTTCATCACGATTCCCGCGCTGGCGAGCGAGATCGCGACCGCGCCGCCGAGCGGATCGTGGATTCCGCCCGCGTCGAGCACGAACCGCGTCGCGCGGCTCCACGCGCGCTCGAGCGTCGGCGCCGTCGGGAGCGAGCCGATCTGCAGAACGAGATCGGGCACGTGCTCTCGCGCGAAGCGCGCATCGGCGAACAGGATCTCGCTCGCATCGATCGCGCGCTTCGGACGGGGCCCGAAGCGCAGTTGGCTCGTGGCCTCGGCGGCCACGACGACGTCGAGCGCGTCGCACGCGTCGCGGATCGCGCTCGTGTCGTCGCACGCGCGGCGCGGACCGAGAACGACGAGTGGACGCTTCGATCGAGACAGAGCGAGGACGAAGTCGCGCGCGAACGACTCGTCCCCGCCCGGCTCGGCATTCGTCACACGCGTCACGCCGCGAGCGGCGACCTCTGCAGCGAGCACGACCAACGCGAGCTCGTCGTCGCTCGATGCCTCGATCGGCTCGAGGGGTTTGTCGGCGTGCAGATCGACGTGCACCGGACCGCCGCTCGGCGCGTTCGCGACAGCGATGGCCTGCCCGACGCTCCGCGCGAGGCTCTCGAAAGCGGACCGCTCTGCGCGTGGATCGCCGATGTCCACGAAGAGCCGCACCCAGTCACCGAAGAGCTTCGTCTGATCGATCGTTTGGGCCGCGCCGGTATGGCAGAGCGCGAGCGGTCGGTTGGCAGACAGCAGCAGCATCGGCACGTTCGTGAGCGAGGCTTCGATGACCGCGGGCAGCCAGTGCGCGGGCGCGGTTCCCGACGTCGCGAGCACGGCGGCGGCGCCTCCCGTCGCGCGACCCATCCCGAGCGCCACGAACGCGGCCGCGCGCTCGTCGATCACGCTGGTCAGACGAAGCTCGCGTCGCTCGCGGAGCGCGAGCAAGAACGGCGTCGAGCGAGAGCCGGGGCTCACGACGACCTCGCGGACACCGGCCGACACGAGGCTCGCCGCGAGCACGTGCGACCACTCGGTCAGCAGGTTTCGCGGCTCCTCGATCACGGAGCGACTCCCAGCGCAGCGAGCATCGGAGCCAGTTTCAGCGCCGTCTCGGCGTACTCGGCGCTCGCGTCGGATCCCGCGACGACGCCGCACCCCGCGTATGCGTAGGCACGAGCACCGACGACCAACGCCGATCGGAGGGCGACGTGGAGCTCCGCGTTTCCGTCGGCGTCGATCCAACCGATCGGGCCCGCGTACCAGCCGCGGTCGGCCTCGTTGTCGGCGATCCACCGAAGCGCCGTCTCGCGCGGCACGCCGCCGACCGCAGGTGTCGGGTGGAGCGCTTGCAGGATCTCGAACGCCGAAACGTCTCCAGCGAGGCGCGCTTCGATCGGAGTGGCCAGGTGCGCGATCGATCCGATCGTGCGCAGCGCGCGCGTTCCGATCGAGACCTCGCCGCGCATCGCAGAGAGCGCCGCGCCGATCGCGTCCACGACGAGCTGATGCTCGTGCACGTCCTTGGTACTGGCGAACAGACGCAAGCCGGACGGATCGCGCTCGAGCGAGGCGGTGCCCGCGATCGCTTCCGTCGTCACGTGTCGCCCGCGCTTTCGGAAGAGTCGCTCCGGAGTCGCTCCGACGAATGCGACGCCGCGCCGACGGATGCAGAAGATGGTCGCGCCTGGCCGTTCGAGACGACGTGCGACGAGCGTGGGATCGAGATCGTGAGGGGCCACGACCGACGAGCGACGCGCCATCACGATCTTCTCGGCGCTGCCGTCTTCGATCCGAGCTTTCACTTCATCGAGCAATCGAGTCCAACGCGCTTCGTCGAGATGCCTCGCGCAGGCCGCCTCCGGACGTCGCAGGGGCGTCGGCTTGGCGATCAGCGCCTCCCAGATCGCGTCGAGCTCGGCGAGCGCGAGAGAGCTCGATGTCTCGTCGGGCGCTGCGACGAGCGTCAACGTCGCGCTCGTCCCGTCGACGCGATGTGTCCAGCGCGGGAGCGTGAGCTGTCCGTCGCCGAGAGGCGCCCACTCGGCTCGTGCACGACCGGCGATGAACGAGAAGCCCATCGTCCAGACCGCACGCGCGTCGGCGCAACGCTCGTGAGCACGATGATCGAGCGTCGCGCAGGCAGACTCGTAGGCGGCGCGAGCATCACGAAATCGCCCGTCTCCGACGAGCGAAGCGACCGTCGTGGCGCCGAGAGCGGTGAGTGAACGGCGCTCGTCGTGGAGGTGGAACGCATCGCCGCGCCGCAGGCGCTCCAGCAACGAGAGAGGCGCGCCGATCGGTGCAGGGATCACGATCGCGACCGGGCGCGCTCGTCCGTGCGCGAGAGTGGCTTCGAGAAACGATCGCGCGTCGCTGCGCTCGGGTGCGCGATCTGGCGTGCCGATCTCGACACCGGCGAGCGCCGTCATGCGACGCCCACGTACAGCGTGGCCGCGCCGAACGAGAGGCCCGACCACTCGACGTCTCGGAAGCCCGCCGCCGCCATCATGTCGGCGAAGACGGCAGGCGCCGGGAACTTCGCGATCGACCGCTGTAGGTAGTCGTACTCGGGCGCGCCCGAGAGCCACGCGCCGATGGTCGGCACGACGTGATGCACGTGCCAGCGCGCGAGCGGTCCGAGGATTCCGTCGGGCTCGGCGAGCTCGAGCACTACCAAGCGCGCCCCGGGTCGCAGTACGCGATGCATCTCGGCGAGGCCCTTGGCTCGATCGAGAACGTTCCGGATCCCGAATGCGATCGTCGCTCCGTCGAACGCCGCGCTCTCGAAGGCGAGCGCCTGCGCATCGCCCGTCACCATCTCGATTCGGTCGCCGAGGCCGAGCGCCTTACGTCGTGCGATCGCGAGCATTCCTTCGGACGGATCGAGCCCGACGACGTGCGCATCGGGATGCGCGTGCGCGATCGCGATCGCGAGATCACCCGTCCCCGTCGCGAGATCGAGGACGCGCGCGTTCGGTCCGAGCGCCAACGCACGCACCGCCTTCCCACGCCACCCGCGATCGAGACCGAGCGAGATGACGCGATTGACGAGGTC
>CAYSCF010000112.1:0-19165 GCA_964429305.1 uncultured Sandaracinaceae bacterium
AGCGATCGCGGCCACCTGCGCGCGCTCGTCCATGCCGTCGTCCCACGGCAGACGCGCGAGCTGCGGCGGCGGCTTTCCGCCCGCGTGCATCGCGGCAAGGATCTCCTGCGATCGATCGCGACCGACGAACGCGCCCGAGTCGCGCCCCTTCACGCGCGATGCGATCCCGGGCGTGATGCCGGCCACGAGCCCTCCGGCGAGCCCGGCGAGCATGCTGCTGCCTGTGAGCATGCCGATCGCGACCTGCGCGCCCATGCCGACCATCGAGCCGACGGCCTGCGTGCTCTGATCGCTACCGCCGGCCGACGGAGGCGCCGCTGGCAGCGCGCGCGGATCGATGTGCGCGGTCGGCGAGAGATCACTGCGCTCGGTGAGCCGAATGGCCCAGCAGCTGTGCGTCCACTCCGGGTCGAGCACCCACGCGTACGGCATGTAGCCGTAGCCGCGATCGCCCCAGTCGTTGCCCCACGAGTTGCGCACGACGAAGACCTGTCGCGCATCGTCGTAGCCGACGAGCAAGAGCGCATGGCGGCCATGACGCCAGTTGGCGCTCTCGCCGGCGCCCGGCATCGGGATCACGCCGCTGGCGGGCGCGTGCATGAAGCTCTCGGTGCAGCGCGTGCCGAACACGACGGGAAATCCGGCCGCGAGACAGCCCCGCACGTTGCGTGGATCGAGCCCGACCGACCACCAGTCCATCACTCGGCACTGGCTCGCTTCGCGATAGACCTCTTCGGGTGGCTGCACCGCGAACAGGTTGCGGTCGTAGGGCCACGAGCGCTCCGTCGGCACGCCGAGCCGTGCGAGCACACGGATGCCGACCGCGATCGCGGCGCCTGCATCGTCGCGCACGCAGTCGTCCCAGAGGCGCTGGTTGTAGTAGACGAAGAGCCGACTGAGGTCGGTGGCCTGCCCGGTCTCGCGACGCACGAGATACTCGAGCGCTCCGACGATCGCGTTCGACGTGCAGCTGCCGAGCGCGCCTTGGTCCTCGACCGGCGTCATCCACGGACGCAGATCGACGGCCGCGGGCAGCGTGCTCGCGATCGCGGTGAACGGACGCCGCTCGAAGTCGTCGTCCGGATCGTCGCGACACGCGCCGAGCGCGATCTGCCGCCCGAGAAAGGAGCCGAACTGGATCCCGAGCTGCTGACCGAGCGAGGCCGTATTCGCCATCGCGCGGGAGGCTATCTCGTCAGTGGAAGTCCGACGACTGCCAGCCGGGCGTGGTCAGCAGCTCCTCCGTCGGAGCCTGCTGATGCGGCGGGATCGAGTCGACCTGCATGAAGCGGACGTTGCGCACCATGTACGGTCCGTCCACGCCGCTCGCGCGGATGACGGCGCCTCCGAAGAGAAACGTGAACGTCTCCTCGCCCGCTTGCGCATAGACCTCTCGATCGCGCGCGAACGCGACCGGCCGATCGGCGTCCGGGCCGCCCCAGAGCTCGGCGAGACCGAAGTACGTGCCCGGCGTGTCGATGAGCACCGGCACGGTCACCACGATGTCGCTGCCCCGCTGCTGCGTCTGCGCGCGATCGGTGTCGAGACGGGCGCCGGGTGCATGCACGTTGAAGGTGCCGGTGGCCGAGCGCGAGTAGCTCTCGCCTTCGTAGGTCCCCGTCGCGCGCACGAGGAAGCTCGCGATGGGTGGCGGCGCGCCTGGCGCGATCGGGTGCACCTCGGCCGCCGCCACGTACGAGTACGTGTAGTCCTGATCGCCGCGCACCATCGGCATCGCCGTGCCCGTCGTCGGATCCGTGCCGTTCACGATCGTCACCTCGAGCGTGCTCGGCGTGATGTCTTCGGAGTGGCGACCCCGCACGAGCGCGTGGATGACGACGGTCTGACCCGGGCTGACGATCTGGCTCGGTGTCCACGTCACCACCGTCGGCGGCGCCATGCGCGAGCGCACCGGCAGCGACGTGCGCGTACCGTGGATGGAGGCCTGCGGGGAGAGCCGGCCAGAGCGGCCTTCGTACATCTCGATGAACTCTTCGCCCGGCCCGGGATCGCTCGTCCCCGGATCACTCTCCGGTCCGGGGATCTGCGGATCGAACGCCTCGGGCAGGACCGCGTGGTGCTCGGCCGACGTTCCCGAGTCCGACAACCGATCGACGAGCGCCGCATCGCGACGATGCCGATGCAGCCCCACGTCGGGCAGCTCTCCCTGACGCACGGGACGATCCGTGAAGAACGCGGCGAGACCGCCCTCGTCGTCGCTGCCCGTCGCGAAGAGCGCGAGCGCGATCAGCAGCGCGACCGCCAGAACGGCGAAGACCGCACGCCGTTGGCGAGCGGTCTCCGTAGTGTCTCCTCGCGGCATCGCGCGAGCTTATCGGTTCACGGCGCGAGCGTGCGGATGTACGTGCCGATGTACGAGTTGGGCCACGAGCTCGTCGTCATCGCGCTGCCCTGACCGCTGCGCGTGCCGCAGCTCATCGACGTGCAGTTGCGGATGCGCGCGCTCAGCTGGTCGTGACGGCCCTGCTGGTGGTTGTGCTCGATGCGGAGCCAGTCCGTGCGCGCGCCGCCGACGTAGCTCGAGTCCCAGTTCCAGCCCGCGTCGAGGTACGCGAGGTACCAGCTGCCGCTGTCGTAGTGGCGGTAGCGGCCCATCGCGCTCGGCTCTTCCACGAGGCCGTCACCCTGCTCGCCGTCGTCCTCGCTGCAGAGCCAGAGGTTCACCGCGTGCGAGCGGTTGCAGATGCCGCCCCAGGCCACGCCGAGGAGCGTGTCGTTCGACTCGCCGTTGCCCGAGCCGTCGAACGTCGTGAAGCCGGAGACGGTGTACATGCGGCGCGTGCGGCCGCCGTCGCCCATCCAGTTCGCGCTCGCGTCGTGCATGTACTGGCGGCGCATCGCGCCCGCGGCCGCGTTGCTGCTGTCGATGCCGAAGAAGGTGACGATCGAGCCGAGCGCGTTCGAGTACCACGAATCGGCCGCGCCGAAGAGCGCGTCGGCCGCCTCGGTGCCCATGTGCGGCGACTGGATCGTGATGAAGTGGTGCGTGACGTTCACGATCTGCGCGTAGTTCTGGCCACCGTAGTTGTAGTACGGCGAGCCGGGCACGCCGTTGTTCATGATCCAACGAGCGACGAGGCCGCCCATCGAGTGCGCGACGATGATGAGCTCGCCCGCCACGATCTGGTTCGCCGCGATGAACGCGTTGATCTGGCTCGCGACCGAGCCGGCGGCGCGCGTGTCCCAGAAGGCCGCGCGACCGTCGTAGCCGACGCGCATGACCGTGCAGCCGCGCACCTGCGCGCCGTAGTACGTCGCCGACGAGTAGGAGTCGCCGAGCGACCAGTACTCGGCCTCCAGCTGCGCCTGCGAATGACCGGTCAGGTCGTCGCCGCGGCCATGGACGTAGGCGACGAAGCAGCGCTGCGCGCTGGCCATGTTGGCCGCGCCGAGCACCAGGGTCATCACCGCGAGGCAGGTCGAGAGGGTGCGCATGTCTCGGTGCATTGCGAGGCACGTGCCGCATCTCAACTATCTGATTCGACTTGGTTATGTCCGTGGCTGATCCAAAGAGCGCTCAAAATGAGGACAACCGACATGCTCAATCATTGAGCGGTGCTCAAGAATTGGGCTCCGCTTTGACGCCATAGCGAGCGAGCTTGTTGTAGAGCGTGTTCCGCGCGACGCCGAGCGAGCGGGCGGCCTGGGCGAGGTTGCCGCTGCAGCGGGCCAGGGCGTGCTCGATCGCGCGGCGCTCGATCGCTTCGAGCGTCTCGATCTGCTGGCTCGTGGTCGGCGAGGTCGTCGCAGCGGGCGCGGGCGGGACGTCGGATGCGAGCGCGCGCCGCACCGACGCCGGCGTCTGGCCGATCACGCTCTCGCTCGCGGGCAAGAGGCTCGCGACACCCTCGAGCAAGTTCGCCAGCTCGCGCACGTTGCCGGGCCACGCATAGCGCTCGAGATCGCTCATCACCGAAGGCGAGACCGTGAGCGATGCCCGTCCGCTCTTGCTCGCGAGCGTCGCGAGGTGATGCTGCGTGAGCACCGCGACGTCGCCGCGACGCGACCGCAGCGGCGGCAGACGCAGGTGCACGACTCGGAGGCGATAGAAGAGATCGAGCCGGAACGAGCCCTCTTTGACGGCCTGCTCGAGATCGCGATGCGTGGTCGCGATCAAGCGCGCACGCACCGGGATCGCGCGCGTACCGCCGAGACGCAGCACCGTCCGCTCCTGCAGCACGCGCAAGAGCTTGGCCTGCATCTCGAGCGGCATGTCGCCGATCTCGTCGAGCAAGATCGTTCCGCGATCGGCGAGCTCGAAGCGGCCCGGATGACCTCGCGCGCGCGCGCCGGTGAACGCGCCGGCCTCGTAGCCGAAGAGCTCGCTCTCGAGCAGCTCGCGTGGGATGGCGGCGACGTTCACGCCGACGAAGGGCTGGCTCGCGCGGGGCGATGCGTTGTGGATCGCCTGCGCGAAGAGCTCTTTTCCGGTTCCGCTCTCGCCCGTGACGAGCGCGGGCACGTCGGCGAGCGCCACGCGTCGCGCGTCGGCGACCACCTCGAGGAACGCCGGATCGCGACCGACGAGATCTTCGAACGTGAAGCGAGCCTCTTGTCCGACGAGGCGATGGGCGAGCTGACGAGCACGCTCGAGCTCGGAGATGGTCGCCACCGAGCCTCCGGCGTACGCGCGAACGCGTACGAGCACGTCGACCTTGGGCAGGCGCACTGGCTCGTCCTCCAGTCCTCGGACGATCGCATCGGCGAGCGGCGCCAGGCCCGGCAAGGTCGCGAGCAACGCACCCTCGGCGTCCTGACGCAGCACGCCGAGCACGGCTGCGGCCGCGGCGTTCAGCGATCGCACGCGCCCGCCCGAGTCGAGGGTGAGGATGCCTTCGCGGATCGCTTCGAGCGTCGCGCCATCGCGTGCCGCCGCCTCGCGCAGTGCCGCGGCTGCGTGCGCGCTCTCGTACGCGGCCGTCGCCATCGACGCGAGGATCGTCAGGCGCTGTTCGTCGCGCTCGGAGCTCGCGCCGCGATGCTGCACGCCGCGGATCGCGAGCAGGCGCGCGCCACCGCGCACACGGATCGGTACGAGCGCCAGTCGCGCCGCGCCTTGTGCGACGACGACGACGAGCTCGGCCGCTTGCGCCAGCACGTCGGGCGTCACGCGCGCTTCTTTCGGCCAGCTCCCCGCGCTCGCGATCGACACGAAGCGCTCTCCGTCGCGGCGCCAGAGCTCTGCCGCATCGCCTCCCAGACCGAGCGCGATGCGCGGAAGCTCCTCGTCGAGCAAGGCCGGATCCTGCCGCACCAGCAGCTCGCGACAGACGTCGACGAGCTTGCCCATCTCCTCGCGATCGACGAGCGCGAGCTCGAGCGACGCGATCAGCTCTTCGCCCTGATCGCCGAACGAGGCCAGCGACGCGCGGAGGTCCGCGTCGATCGCTTCCGAGCTCTCTCCTCGCGCACGCAGATCCCGCGCGGCGCCGGCGAGATCGATCGCGCGGCTGCGCGTGCGACGCGTTCCTTCGATGATGCGCTCGAGATCCGCATCGACGAGGCGATCGATGCCGCGCCGGCCGTAGCGTCGGAACGCACGCCTCAGGCGCTCTTCGTCGGCCGGCGTTCCCGCGCGCGAGATCAACGGATGCGCGCGCGCGAGCCAGCGCGCGGCCTGCTCGCGCGTGCCGCCGAGCGCCGTCTCGATCTCGGCCATCACGAGATACGACCGACCGAGCTCGGCCACTGCCCCGAGCCGCACGAGACGCCAGACGCCGGCGCTCAGCTCGTCGCGCGCGCGTCGCTCGTCACGGCCTTCGCTCGCGAGCCAAGCTTCCGCGCGCAGACGACGCGCCCGCGCCCCGAGCAGGCCGGTGCTCTCGAAACCGTCGAGCAGGTGATGCGTTCGCGACGCATCGCCGCGTGAGTGCGCGATCGCCGCGCGCGACAGGCGAACGTAGACGAAGTCGTTCGGGAGCCCTTCGAGGCGCTCGTCGGCGAGCGCGGGCTCACCGAGCTGCTCGAGCGCTTCGGCCGCGATGGCGCGCGCGATGACGTCGGCCGGCGCGCGATCGGCGGCCACGATCGCACGCCGCGCATCGCCGCTGGAGAGCGCGATGAACGCAGCGATCACCGTGTATCGGTCGTCGCCCGAGCCTTCTTGCGCGCGCCACATCGCGGCGTCCGCCTCGTCTCGCTGACCGAGCAGCGCGTGCAGGATCGCGAGGCGCGCGTCGCGCTCGTGTCCGCTCGCGTGGCGCAAGCTCTCGAGCCGTTGCGCGAGGGGCTCGTCGCTCGCGAGCTCCGCGAGCAATCAGCCGGCTCCCGGATCCGCAGGCAGATACGCGAGCAAGCGCACGCGATTTCCGGAGGGATCACGGGTTCGATACTCGAACGCGCCCTCGGAGGAGAGCGTCGGGCCGGGCAGCGTCCGCTCGTCGCGCGTGTCGCGTGCCCACACCGCCTCCAGCACGTCGATCGATACCGTCATCACGAAGCGCGGCCGGCCGTCGTCGGCGTCGAGCTTGTCCGCACGGACCAGCACGAGCTGGAACCCAGGGCGCTCCATCACGAGCTCGTCGCGCGGATCGCCCCCTGCCAGCTGCAGACCGAGCAGCTGATAGAAAGGTGCGGCCGCAGCCGGATCGAGGACCGGAAGCATGACGAGCTCGACCGAATGACGCGAGGTCTGCAAAGTGGCAGTGCCGAGGTACGATTTTGGGGGGATCGGCCCCGCGTTGCCAAGCGATTACGTATTCTCCTGCCCGGGTAGGCGACCCGGTGCGCGAGAAAGACGAGAGAGCACGTTTCAGCTTCCGCGCGAGCTTGCTCGTCGTGCTCCCGCTGCTCGTGCTCTGCACCAGCGGCGTGATCACGCTGCGTAGTTGGCTCACGACGCAACGCACCATCGACGGCGTCTCGGCCGCCATCTTCCGCGAGGTGACGCGACAGACCGCCAGTCGCACGCGCGCCCACCTCGGCGCCGCGGCACCCACGCTGGACGTGCTCGCGAGCCTCGAGCAACGAGACGTGCGCGCGGGCGATCCGGAGATCTTGCCGCGCCTGCTCGCGATGTTGCGCGCGAACCCGGGCTACTCGTGGGTGAGCTACGGCGATCGCGAGGGCGCGTTCTCGGCCGCCTATCGACCGGATGCGACGCACGTCCGGCTCAACACGAGCCACTTCGATCCCGATGGGCACGTCGTGCTCGACGAGAGCGAGCTCGATCACAACGGGATCGCGACGCCGTTCCACCACGAGGACGACAGCCACTACGACCCGCGCACACGGCCCTGGTACGTGGGCGCGCTCGCGAGCGGTCGTCGTACGTGGCTGCCGCCCTACGTCTTCTTCCACCAAGGGATCGCCGGCATCACGTGCGCGGAGCCGCAGCGCAACGCCGACAGCGAGATCGTCGGCGTGTACACGGTCGACTTCGATCTCGGCGCGCTCTCACGCTTCGTGGCCGAGCTCTCGCTCTCCGAGCACGGCTCCGTGTTCGTCTTCACCGAAGACGGCGAAGTGATGGCGCATCCGACGCGCGCGGGCGTGGTCGGGATCGACGGCGTCGACGACGGGCGCATCACGCGGCTCGACGATCTCGACGACGCACCGTCGCGTGCCTTCCGACGCGCGCTCGCCGAGCGTGATGCGGCGGACGGGCGCGAGGGTGCCGAAGAGGTCCGCACGCTCTCGTTCGACGTCGACGGAGATCGCTGGCTCGCGAGCGTCGCGGACTTCGAGGTCGACGAGGGGCTGCGGTGGCGTGTCGGCGCGATCGCGCCCGAGAGCGATTTCCTCGCGGAGCTGCAGCGCGAGAACCGGATCTCGGCGGCGATCGGCGTCGGCGCGCTCCTGCTCGCGGTGTTGCTCGCGATCTATCTCGCCAATCGCGTCGCGCAGCCGCTCGCACTGCTCGCGCGCCAGATGGACGGCGTCGGTCGCTTCGATCTCTCGCACGACGCGTCGGAGGCCTCGAGCTTCCGCGAGATCGAAGCGATGAGCCGCGCGCTCGCGCGCATGAAGAGCGGCCTGGGGAGCTTCGCGCGCTTCGTGCCGCGCGATCTCGTGCGCACGCTGCTCGCGTCCGGGCGCGAGGCGAGGCTCGGCGGCGAGATCCGCACGCTCTCGATCTTCTTCTCCGACATCGCCGGCTTCACGACGCTCGCCGAGACGATGCCGCCCGACGAGCTCGTGCAGAAGCTCGGTCACTACCTCGACGGCATGACGCGCACGATCGGCGAGAACGGCGGCACCGTCGACAAGTACCTCGGCGACGGGATCATGGCGTTCTGGGGCGCGCCCACCGAGGACGACGATCATGCCGCGCGCGCGTGCATCGCGGCGCTGCGTTGTCAGCGCGTGCTCGATGCGATGGGACGAGAAGAAGCGAGCGCATGGGTGAGCACCGCGGGCACGCGCATCGGCATCGCGACGGGCCCGGTGCTCGTCGGCAACTTCGGCACGCCCGAGCGGATGAACTACACGGTGATGGGCGACACCGCGAACCTCGCCTCGCGGCTCGAGAGCCTGAACAAGCAGTACGGGACGCTCGTGCTCGTCGACGAAGCGACGATGCGCGCCGCGGGCTCGAAGGTGATCGGTCGCGCGATCGACGTCGTGGCGGTGAAGGGCAAGGCGCACGGCGTGCGCGTGTTCGAACTGCTCGCGATCGACGGAGAAGAAGGCGCCGAAGAGGCGCGGGCGCTCGCGAAGAAGAGCGGTGAGGCGCTCGTCGCGTATCTCGCGCGCGACTTCGAGAAGGCCGCAGCGCTCTGGCGCGCGATGGAGAGCGAGCGCACGGAAGATCGTAGTGCCCGTGTCATGCGCGAGCGAGCCGAGCGATACTCGAAGGAGCCGCCGGCCGAGAGCTGGGGCGGCGTCTTCGTCGCGAAGGACAAGTGATGCGCTCGATCGTGCTCGCACTCGTGCTCGTGATGGCTGCCGGCTGCGACGGCGTCGCGCCGCGTGAGCTCGCCGATGGATCGCCCGCCGACGCGGGCCTCGCGCCGCGCGACGCAGCTCCGCTCGATGGCTCCTCGCTCGATGCGGCGATGCCGAGCCCCGACGGGGCGATGCCCACCACCTCGTGCTTCGGCGTCGCGTCGACCTCGCAGGCGCTCACGGTCGATCAAGCGGTCGCCGCGGTCGGCTGCTCGACCGAAGTGGCGGCGGGTCTGTCCCAGCAGCTCGTCGACGAAGTGAACTGCCTCGCCCCCGGCACGCTCTCGCGCATCGACGCGATCCCACACGTCTCGCTCGGCAGCGCCGTGATCCCGTGGCTCCAGACGCCCGCCGTGGACGGCTTGCGCGCGGCGGTGAACGCGCGCGGCGTCACGCTCTCGCTCAACTCGGCGCTGCGCACGCTGCCGCAGCAGCTGATGCTCTATCGCTGGTACCAGATGGGCGCGTGCGGCATCACGCTCGCGGCGACGCCCGGCACGAGCCCGCACGAGAGCGGCACGGCGATCGACACGAGCGATTACGCGGCGTGGCAGACCGCGCTCGAGGCACACGGCTGGACGTGGCACGGCGCGGGCGATCTCGTTCACTACGACTACACCGCGGGCGGCACCGTCGCGCTCGCTGGTCAGTCGGTGCGCGCGTTCCAGACGCTGTGGAACCTGAACCATCCGTCGGACACGATCACGGTCGACGGCAGCTACGGGCCGCAGACCGAAGCGCGCCTCCGCATGTCGCCGACGGAAGGATTTCCGATCGGCCCGAGCTGCGGCACGCCGGTGCACATGCCGTTCTCGGTCGACTGGACGCTCGATCGCGGCGAGTACGTCTTCACGGCGATGGCGTCGAGCGACACGAGCGCGGTCGAGTACTCGGTCGACGGCCACGTGCTCGGCACGATCCAGCGCACGGCGAGCGCGGTGTTCTCGCTGCGCGCCGGCATCTGCGACGACGATGCGGATCACGACCTCTCGGCGCGCGCGCTCGATGCGAGCGGCCACGAGGTCGATCACGGCGTGGGCCTCTTCCAGGCGGTCGCCGACACCGGCGTCTCGATCCGCCCCATCGACACGGCGACGTTCGAGGTCGCGATCGAGCGCCCGACCAGCGATCTGACGGCGATCGAGCTCGACGTCGACGGTGCCGCCGTGGCCGACGCGACGAGCATGGTGGCGCACAGCACGCGCATGGCCGTGCTGCACACGTACTCGACGCTCGGCGCGCGCACGTTCGTCGTGCGCATCTATGGCGCGGGCGACGCGCTCGTCGACACGCGCACGGTGATGCTCACGCTGCGTTGATCGCTAGCGTCGCTGGCGCGGCAAGGGCTTGCGTGGCTCGGCCGTGAGCGGATCGTCGGGCCAGTAGTGGCGCGGGTACTGGCGCGCGAGCTCCTTGCGCACCGCGGGATAGTGGCGCTCCCAGAAGCCTGCGAGATCGGTCGTGACCTGCACCGCGCGCAGGTTCGGCGCGAGCAGATGGAGCACGATCGGTGCGCCGCCCGCGCGCGGCCCCTGCGCTTGGCCGAAGAAGTCCTGTAGCCGCGACTCGATCCAAGGCGGTCGATCGAGCTCGTAGGTGACCGGGATGTTCGCGCGGCCCGGCAGCGACACCTGCGTGGGCGCGAGCTCGTCGAGACGCGCGCGCTCGCGGTGCGAGAGCGCCGACTCCATCGCGCCGAGCACGTCGGCCTTCTCGAGCTCGGGCAATGAGCGCCGTCCTTCGCACGCCTTCGTGATCGCGGCGCGCACGGCCTCGTCGTCGAACGCGGGCAGAGAAGGATCGGCCTTGCGCGCCAGCTCCGATCGCAGACGCAGCTGCACGAGCCGATCGCGATCGACGAAGCGACCGAGATCGCGCGCGAGCGCCTCCTTCGCGAGCGCCTCGGCCGCGCCGGGCTCGTAGGCCGCATCGCGTCGCGACTCGTCGATCGGCAGGCCGTCGTACGAGAGACCGGTCACGAGCTCGAGCCGCTCTTTCTCGAGATCGAAGCGGAAGTCGCGGAAGTCGGTGACGCGCTCGGGAAAGAGCTCGAGCAGCCACTCGGCCTCGATCGCCGACGCGACACGACAGAGCGCGCCACCTCGCGCCTCTTCGGCCTCCACGCACGTGAGCAGCGCGGCGTCGCGCACGACGCTCGTCTCGGCGAGCTTCACGCTGCCACCGCCGGCGAGCACGACCTCGGGGCTGCCTTTCTTGCGACGCTTGCCGACGCGATCGGGATAGCCCGCGAGGATCGCGCGACAGAGCGCGGCGTCGGGATCCGGCGCGTAGCCCGGCTCGCCGAGACGCATGCGATCGATCGAGCGCACGATCTGATCGCGCAGCTTCACCGCCGCCTGCGCGCCGCGCGGATCGAGATCGTACGAAGACAGGCTGGAGCGAGAGAGACCGTTCTGCTCGGCGCCGCTCAGCGCCTCCATGCGCTCGATCGCATCGGAGCTGCCCGACTCGATCTTCGGCCCCGCGCGATCACCGAAGCGAGTGCGATGGCTCGCACGGATCTCGCGCTCGGAGAGCACGGCCGCGAGCAGCGCACCTTCGCGCAGCAGGCCGTCGCCACGCGCCGCGAGCACGATGCGCCCGAGGCGCGGATGCAGCGGAAGCGCGAGCAGCGACTTGCCATCGGCCGTGATCACGCCGCGCTCGTCGATCGCGCGCAGGCGCCGCAAGAGCGTCTGCGCAGCCTCGATCGATGCCGCGCTCGGCGCCTCGAAGAAGGGAAACGTCGACGGATCGCTCACGCCGACGCTCGCAAGCGAGAGCACGGTCTCGGCGAGATCGACGCGCGCGATCTCGGGAACGTCGAAGCGCGGCCGGCTCTCGAGGTCGTACTTCGTGTAGAGACGTATCGCGCGCCCGTCGCGCGTACGACCTGCGCGACCGGCGCGCT
The DNA here is from genome assembly GCA_964429305.1 of uncultured Sandaracinaceae bacterium. Classification (GTDB taxonomy): domain Bacteria; phylum Myxococcota_A; class Polyangia; order Polyangiales; family Sandaracinaceae; genus JBBSAT01. The sequence continues at coordinate 11,819 of CAYSCF010000112.1, forward strand.
GCGTGGCCGACGCCTGTGAGATCGGCGCGACCTCGAGCACCGGCAGGCCCGACCACGGCGAGTGTCGCGCGATGCGATGCAGCCCCGAGTCGACCACGGTCGTGACTCCGTCGATCGTCAGCGACGTCTCGGCGACGTTGGTCGAGAGGATCACCTTGCGGCGCGGGCCGCGACGCACCGCGCGGTCCTGGGCGTCGGGCGGCAGCTCGCCGTGCAGCGGAACGACGTCGGCGCCCCCGCGCTCGGCGAAGCCGCGAACGGCCTCTTCGCATCGTCGGATCTCGCCCGCGCCGGGCAGGAACACGAGCACGTCGCCATCGATGTCTTCGCGAAGCGCGCGCGCACACGCGCTCGCGACCTGCTCCTCGAGCTTTCGATCGTCACGCGTGGCTTGGTGCTCGATGTCGACGCGGTACGCGCGACCGGGCACCTGGACGATCTCGGCGTCGAGAAAGGTGGCGACGCGCTCCATGTCGAGTGTCGCGCTCATCGCGACGACGGCGAGATCCTTTCGTGCGCCGAGGCGCAGGCGACGCACCATCGCGAGCGCGAGATCGGCGTGCAGCGATCGTTCGTGCAGCTCGTCGAGCACGATCGCTCGAACGCGCGGCAGCGTCGGCTCGGCCACGAGACGCCGCGTGAGGATCCCCTCGGTGACGAACTTCACGCGCGTGCGTGCGCTGGACACTTCGTCGAAGCGGACCGTGTAACCCACGCGATCGCCCGGCCGCTCGCCGAGCTCGCTCGCGACCCGCGCGGCGGCCATGCGCGCCGCGATGCGACGCGGCTCGAGCACGAGGATCTCGCCGCCGTCGAAGCGCGAATCGAGCAGAAGCGCGCGCGGGACCCGCGTCGTCTTTCCCGCGCCCGGCTCGGCCGCGAGCACGACCGCGCCACGGCTCGCCAGCCGATCGGCGATCGCCCTTAGAAACGGATCGATCGGCAGCGGATCCAGCGGCACGATGCCGCAGTTACCACGCGGCTTGCGATCCGGCTCCATCGGCCAATGATTCATCGGTCATGGCGAGCGACGGCCCGGTGGTGCTCTTCGACGGCGTCTGCAACCTCTGCAACGGCGCGGTGCAGTTCATCCTCGATCACGATCGCACACACGTGCTGCGCTTCGCGTCGCTGCAGTCGGACGGCGGCCGCGCGCTGCTCGAGAAGCACGGGATGAAGGTGCCCGAGGGCGATCCCGACACGATCGTCGTCGTCGAGGGCGACCGCGCTTACGAACGGTCGAGCGCCGTGATGCGGATCGTCCCGCACATGACGTTCCCGTTCTGGCTCGCGCGCGTGTTCGTGATCGTGCCGCGCAGGGTCCGCGACTTCTTCTACAAGTGGATCGCGCGCAATCGCTATCGCTGGTTCGGCAAGACGAACGAGTGCCGCATCCCGACACCCGAGCTCCGCGCGCGGATGATCACGTGAGCCGGACGCGTGCGCCGCGCGCGAGGGCGAGCGATCGCTGTGCGGAGCCGTCGCGGATCGCGATCTCGACCAGGCCGCTCGATCCGATGTAGGCCACCGGCTCTGAGATGCCCACGTCGGCGAAGTGCGACGCGATCGGCAGCGTTCGCTCGCCGATCGACAGACTTCCACTCGATCCGAAGTCGCGCTCGAGCGTGGTGATCGCGTTGCCGTAGCGATCGAAGGTCCAGATCTCTCCTTCGCTCGTTCGCGTCGGTGTGCACGGGCCCGCGCGCAGTCGCCGCGGATCGACCGACGTCCCGACGGTTTGTCCCAGCGCGAGACGCGCCGCGCTCGGCCCGAACAGATCGCGCCCGTCGAACGTCCTCGCGAGGGTCGCAGGATCGCGCGTCAGCTCGAATGCTTCGCTCGGCGGATCCCGCAGCCACGCGGCGCCGAACAATCCGTTGTCGGGGCCGACGTACGTGAGTCGACCGCGCGCTGCGATCGCGGCTCGCGCGCTCCCCACACCCGGATCGACGACGGCGAGCACGATCGATCCGTCGGGCAGGTGCGGCGCCGCCGACCAGATCACGTACGAGCCCGCGTGCAGGTCCTGCGGCGCGATGTCGTGCGCCAGATGGACGACTCGAACGCTCGGAGCGAGCGCCGCGATCTTCGCCTCCACGACTCCGACGAATCCGTCGGCGAGCCCGAAGTCGCTCGCGAAGAAGATCGCTACAGGAGTGGTCCGCAAAGCCGGGGACTCCGGTAGAGAGATCAGAACCCGATCCGGATGCCGGTGCCGATGCCGACGTGGCTCTGCTGATCGACGGCGAAGCCGATGCCGATACCGGCCCCGATCAGCACGACGCCGCCGACGATGATCCAGAAGACGGGCTCACCGAGGATGCCCGGGCCTCCGTCACCACCACCACCCCCGCCTCCACCGCCTCCGCCGCCGCCGCCGGTCGTATCAGCCACTGCGGTGCGGCCGACGACGCGCGGCTCGAACTCGGTGCCCAGCAGCAGGAGCTGGTTGCCGTGCGAGTCGAGGCACTCGAGCCAGTACTCCATGCGATCGGCCGACGACGCGCCCGAAGCGCGCGCCATGATCTCGGCGTCGGGATCGTGCTCGCTCGTCGCGAACTCGACCTGACCTTCCACGCGCGCGTGCAAGCGCACGCTCTGCACGAGCCCGAGCGGATCGGTGAGCGCGATGCGCAGCGCGCCGTACGCGCGAGCGAGCTGTACCTCGGCCGACAGGCGCTGGTGGCCCGCCACGGTGCCGCGCGCTTCGAGGAACGGCGCGCGCAAGCGCGGCGGCACGGTGTCGTCGAGCCGCACGTCGGGATCGATCGAGACCATCATCACGAACGCCTCGCGCGCCGCCGCGTTGTCGCCGAGCGCCGACGCCGACACGCCCACGAGCTGGTAGGCGTGCACGAGCTCGGTCGGTGACAGACCACCCGTCTCGATCGCCTGGCTCGCCGCCACGCGCGCGGTGTCGAAGTCGACGTTGCTGTACGCCGCGTCGGCCTCTTGAAGCAGATCGGGGCCGCTCTGCGCGTGCGCCGTGGAGGCGACCGCCAGAAGGAAAAACGTCGCGAAGAGCGAGCGCTTCATGGCGTGCCCATGCAGCGTTGATCGGCCGTCGATCCGGGAGCGAGATGCGCGGCCGTCACGGCGGCCGCGTAGTCGCTCGTGCGGGTCGGGAAGAGGTCCACCTCGATCGGTGGCGCGCCCGGGTATGCATCGCCCACGGTGCAGCCGCCGAGGATCACGCCGTTGGTCGCGCGACCGAGCACGACGTACGCGTGCGCGCCGCTGCCGGGATCCGGCAGTGTCGTGCCCGAACGGACGGAGCACGGGACGAGGCCGAGCGAGCTGATCGAGGGGTGGATGTCGGTGCTCTGGATCGCGGCGCTCAAGAGCGTCGCGCATCGATCGAGGTCGTCCATCGGCACGATCTGGATGTCGACGCCCGTCGTCACGAGGAACGCCTCGTTCGATGGAAACCCGATCGAGAGGGATACGGTCGGCGACGAGCAGCTCGCCAGCGCGAGCGCGACGACGGCGAGGGAGAGCTTCACGCGCTGTCTCATGGCGTCATCGTCAGATCGGTGGCCTGCACGACCGCGACCTGGCCGAAGGCCGCTGGCGTTCCCGAGACGCTCCAGATCTCGTAGGGGGCGACCGTGTCGCCGTTCGCATCGAACGTGATCGGTCCGCTCGCGCCTTGGTAGTTGATGGTGCGCGGCGCGGCCGCCTGCAGCTCGGTCAGCGCCTCGAGCAGCCCGGCGGCGTGCTCGACCTGCGCGCCGCCCGAGCCGCCGATGGCGCGCAGCGAATCGCGGATCATCGCGCCATCGGTCGAGCCGGCGCGCTCGATCGCGAGCAGCACGAGCGCGGTCGCATCGTAGTAGCTCGCCGTGAAGTTCTCGGGCGCGTGACCGTACGCCGTGTCGTAGCGCGCGGCGAAGTCCATGAACTCGGGCGTGTTCGGAGTCGTCAGCGGCGATGCACCGAGGAAGCCCGCGATCAGCGTCGCCGACGCCGCCTCCGCGAGGAAGTCGGACGAGAAGAGCCCATCGGTGCCGATCCATTGCACCGCGGCGAATCCCTGCATCTCCCAGTCTCGCAGGATCGTGCCTGCATCGCGCGGGTACGTGATCAGCGCGACGCAGTCGGGCGTTGCGTCGTGCATCATGGCCGTCTCCGTCATGTAGTCGGCTTGGTCGGGCGTGAAAGAGACCATCGCGGCCACGGTGCCGTGCATCGCGAAGAGCGTAGCGATCGACTGCGCGAGCGGACGACCGTACGCATCATCCTGAAAGAGGATGCCCAGGTCGTGACACGAGCGCGTGGGTGTCATCCCCGGGTTGAGGTCCGTCGCGATCTGAACGACGACCTGCGCCTGATAACCGTCGGGCGGAGCCGTGCGGAAGAAGTAGCGCTCGGATGCCGGCAGCATCGCGTTCTCCGTCGTGAGCGAGATGCTCGTCGCGGAGCCGCTGACCTGAACGACGCCGCGCATCTGCGTGACCATCTGGTAGATCGCGAGCGAGCCGTCGCTGCCGCCGTCGCCGATGATGGCGACCGCTCCGTTGCCGAGCACCGTCTGCGCGCCGCTCACGCCCGCCGTCGCAGCGGTGGCACTGTCGGCGACGAGCAGCTCGATGCGACGGCCGCCGAGGATGCCGCCGGCCGCGTTCACTTCGTCGGCCGCGAGGCGAACGGCGCGGACCCACGCCGCTCCATCGGCGGCGAGACCGCCGGTCTGCGGCAGCACCACGCCGAGGTAGATCGGCCCGCTGCTCGGAACGCTCGCGCCGCGGCATCCGGTGGCCATCGCGAGGGCGAGCAAGAGAACGAACGCAAGAGAGGTCAGACGACGCATGGAGCTTCGTGCGAGAGCATATCCGATCGCGGTTTCTTGCGATCGTGTGAACCGGCCAGCCACGATCACCAGAACATGCTGCTCGTCGAACGTCGTCTCCGCCGAAGTGAACAACCCGCCGTCGCGCTGCGCTACCAGCTCGAGTTCACGCTGCAGAAGGGGCGGCTCGAAGCGGTGGTGCTCGCGAGCGAAGAAGGGCTGCCGGTCGCGGCGGCGGGCGATCCCGGGATCTGCGCCGAGATGGCGGCCGTCGCGCCGTGGCTCTCGCGCAGCGTGTTCACGATGCCGCATCTGCCGCTCCTGCGTGGCGCCGAGCTCGCGTGCCGGCCGATCCGCGTGCACGGACAGAACCTCTATCTGGTCACCGCGGGTGGCTCGGTCGCGCGCGATGCGCTCTTGCAGAGCAGCGTCTCGGGGCTCGAGCGAATCCTCTCTCAGAACTAGATTCTCTTCTTGACCCTGCCGCAGCGTGAGGCTGCATGAGTGCGTCCGTCATGGCGTACACGGTCGGCGAGGTCAGCAAGATCGCGAAGGTCAGCGTTCGCGCGCTGCACCACTGGGACGAGATCGGGTTGGTCGTTCCGTCGCGCCGGAGCCCGAAGGGCTACCGGCTCTACACGGACGACGATCTCGATCGGCTGCAGCAGGTCCTCTTCTACCGGGAGCTCGGCTTCCGGCTCGAGGACATCGCGGCGACGTTGGCCGATCCGGCCTTCGATCGCCCTGAGGCGCTGCGGTCCCATCGCGCGCTCCTCTTGCAGCGAGTGGAGCACGCGCGCGCTCTGCTCGAGCTCGTCGACCGCACTCTCCGCGCCATGAACGGAGAAGAAGCGATGAAGGCAGAAGAGAAGTTCGAGGGATTCGACGCCACGAAGTTCGAGGCCGAAGCGCGCGAGCGCTGGGGCTCGACTCCGCAGTACGCGGAGGCCGAGCGCCGGAAGAAGAGGTACACGGACGCCGACTGGAAGCGCATGCAGTCGGAAGCCGATGCGATCACGCAGGCGCTCGCAGAGCTCATGGACGCGACCGTGGCAGCGACCGACGCGCGCGCGATCGCGCTGGCCGAGCAGCACCGAGCGCACATCGACCGGTGGTTCTACCCGTGCTCACGCGAGATCCACGTGAGCCTCGGCGAGATGTACGTGAGCGATGCGCGCTTCGCCGCGCACTACGACCGCGTCCGCCCAGGCCTCGCCGCCTACCTCCGCGCCGCCATCCTCGCCGCCCGGTGAGCCGCGACCATACCGCCGGGGTCACTCCACACACAGCTAACTAGCGGTTATCACGTCGAACTGGCTGGTAGATGTTGAATTCGTCACGAAGCATCTCGATCGGTCCGGGCGCATCGCGTGCGCTCGACCGATCGGGACGCTCGATGACGAGTGTGTACGGCTGCGATTCGCGATCGACCGCGCGCTGCGCTTCGCGACGCAAACGCGTGAGCTCCCGATAGGCGGCGTGTCTGGTCGCCGGGTCGCGCCCGAGCGCGAGCCACCACGGGTGCAGCGTCCAAGCGTCGGCGATCTCGTCCGGAACAGCCACGCTGGCGCCGATGTGGAGCCGGTGGGTCGACCAATCCCACTGGTCGGCGCTCACCACGAGACCGGCACGCACCGGATTCAGCTCGAGGTACGGGAGCGTCGCAGCGAGCTGCCGTTCCGTGCGAATGGGAACCGCCCCGTAGCGCTGCTCGAACAGCTTGCCGGTGGACTCTCGCTGTCGGTTGCGCCTCCAAGCGTAGCGCTGCGCGAAGCTCTTCACCCACGACGCAAGGCAATCGACGTCGCGCGGCGTCGCAACGAGGTGGACGTGGTTGCGCATCAGCATGAGCCCGTGCAGCGCGATCCCGAACCGCTGTGTCGCTTCGCCCACCAGACGCACGAACGTTCGGTAACAGCTGGCGTAGGAGAACAAGTTGCGCCGGTTGTTGCCCCGCACGATGACGTGATGGGGGAGCTCTGGAATGACGATCTCGTGGCGCGGCTTTCGAGGCATATCGTCTTGTCGCGCACGCGCCGCGCGCGTTGCTCCGTGACGAAATCAACAAGTAGCCGCCGGAGCGGAATGGTTTCGACCACTTGGGTAGGTGTGGAGTGACCCCGGCTTGACCGGGGGGCCGGAGGTCTCCACGTTTGCCCTCTTCTCGTGAAGACCATCCACTTCGTCTCGCTCGGCTGTCCGAAGAACCGCGTCGATACCGAGGTCATGCTCGGCGTCGCGGGCCTGTCCGACTATCGGATCGTGGCCGAGGCCGAGGGCGCCGAGGTCGTGGTGGTGAACACTTGCGGGTTCATCGGGCCCGCCAAGGAAGAGTCGATCGACACGATCCTCGCGATGAGCGCGCTCAAGGAACAGGGCAAGCTCGAGCGGCTCGTCGTCGCGGGCTGCCTCTCGCAGCGCTATCCCGATCAGCTCGCCGAAGAGATGCCCGAGGTCGATCACTTCCTCGGCACCGACGACATGCTCAAGCTCGGCGAAGTGCTCGCCAAGAAGAGCGGCGCGCCGCGCATGCTCGTGGGCAATCCCGCCGAGCACCT
>CAYSCF010000113.1:0-19025 GCA_964429305.1 uncultured Sandaracinaceae bacterium
GTCCGCGAGATCGAACGCGCGCTCCTGGCTCGGCGCATCCTTCAGCACGAGCCAGCCCGCGCGTCGCAAGAGCTCGTTCACCCGCACGCCGCCGTGCAGCGATCGCGCGCCGTGATCGCTCACGACGAGCAACGTCGCATCGTCGCCGGCCGCGCGCATCAGCCGAGCGATGCGCGCATCGAGATAACGGTAGTAGTCACGCGCGCCGCGCGCGTGCGGGCTCGCCGGATCGTGGCGGGGATCGCTCGGGTCCATCGCCGGCCAGAGCGCGTGATGCAGGCGATCCGTGCCGAGCTCGACCATCATCAAGAAGTCGGGGTCGCGCGCTGCCAGCACGTGCTCGGCGACGTCGAAGTGCTGCTGCGACATCGCGTGCAGGCCCTCGAGCACCGCATCGCCGTCGAGCGATCCATCGTCGTCGAGATCCGGAGTGTGCGGCCCGAAGCGCGCGAGCTCTGCCGCGAGCTCCGGTGGCTGCGTGTGCGGCGCGTCGGGCCCCGGCGTGAGCATGCACGAGACGATCGTCGCGCTGGTGCTCGGCGGCGGCCCGGTCGGCGGCACGTAGAGCGCCGCGGCACGCTTCCCTGCGCGCTCGACGAGATCCCAGAGCCGATCGACCTTCACGTCGTCGCCGGTCGAGGTCGTCATCGGGTACGCGCGCGACGCGCGATTGCGGAAGCCGTAGAGCCCGAGCTCGCCCGGATCGAGCCCGCTCGTCATCGACGCCCACGCGGGCACGGTGATCGGCGGGATCGTCGATCGCAAGGGGCCCCACACGCCGCGGCCCATCGCGCGCGCGATCGTCGGCATCGCGCTCTTGTAGCGATCGAAGACGAGCGACGGCGGCGCGCAGTCGAGACCGACGACGACGAGCCGCGCGCGCATCACTCTTTGCTGGAGTAGTCGTAGAAGCCGCGGCCGCTCTTGCGACCGAGATGACCGGCCCGGACCATCTGACGCAGCAGCGCCGGCGGACGGAACTGCTCGCCGAGCTCCTTCGTCAGGTGATCGAGGATCGCGAGGCGCACGTCGAGGCCGACGAGATCCGTGAGCTTGAGCGGGCCCATCGGGTGGCGATAGCCGAGCTCCATCGCGCGATCGATGTCGGCCGCAGACGCGACGCCCTGCTCGAGCATGCGCATCGCTTCACAGCCGAGGATCACGCCGAGACGGCTCGTCGCGAACCCCGCGATGTCCTTCACCACGATCTCCTTCTTGCCGATCGTGGCGGCGAACGCGCGCGCCGCTTCGATGGTCTGATCGCTCGTGCTCATGCCGCGCACGATCTCGAGCAGCTCCATGACGGGCACCGGGTTGAAGAAGTGCAGGCCGACGACGCGCGCGGGGTCGTGCGTCGCGCTCGCGATCTCGGTGACGCTCAGGGACGACGTGTTGGTCGCGAGGATCGCGTGGAGCGGCGCCGCCGCCGAGAACGTCTTGAAGAGCGCGAGCTTGAGGTCCATCCGCTCCGGCACGGCCTCGACGATCAGATCGGCCGTGCGCGCCGGTCCTTCGACGTCGGTGCTCGTCGTGATGCGCGCGAGCGTCTGATCCCGGGCCTCGCCCGTGAGCTTCGCCTTCTCGACGAGCTTGGCGAGGCTCTTCTCGATCGCCGCGCGACCCTTGGCCACGACCTCGCTCGAGACGTCACTCATCGTCACGACGAGCCCTGCTTGCGCACAGACCTGCGCGATGCCGTTGCCCATCGTCCCCGAACCGACCACCAACACGTTCGCGATCGCCATGGGGCTCGTCTAACACGAGGAACGACGGCTCGAAACGTCCTCACGCAATCTCCGCGGCACTCGCGCGCAAGGTTTGCGCGGGTCGCCGAGATCCTTCGCCGGCGGAATCGGCACGGGCGATGCGATGGGTGTCGGGCATGACCAAGTCGATCCCCACGATCCAGAAGTACATGAGCACCAGCCCGCACTCGATCGGCCCCGATCAGCCTCTGTCGGTCGCCCATCGCATGATGCACGAGCACAAGATCCGTCATCTGCCGGTCCTGAACGGCGGCCAGCTCGTCGGCATGCTGACCGAGCGTGACGTCGCCATGATCTCCGCGCTCGCCGGCGTCGACGCCACCAAGACCACGGTCGAGGACGCGATGGCGGGCAGCCCCTACGTGGTCTCGCCCGACGCGGCGCTCGACGAGGTCGTCGCGGAGATGGCCGAGCACAAGTACGGCTCCGCGATCGTCGCATCCAACGGCAAGGTCGTCGGCGTCTTCACGACCGTCGACGTGTGCCGCGCGTTCAGCGAGCTGCTTCGCGGACGCCTCGCCAAGTAGCCCACGTTCTCATCGAGGAAGACACGACCATGACCGACTCTACCTATCGCATCGTCACCGGCATCGGCTTCACGGATGCCTGCGCCGTCGCCGTGCGCGACTCGTTCGATCTCGCGCGCCGCGTGCCCGGCGCCGAGGTCCACTTCACGACGGTCGTCGATCGGCCGAAGATGGCGAAGGGCGCAGAGGCGCTCATGGAAGCCGAAGCGCGGCTGACCAAGTTCGTGCGCGAGGCCTCGAAGGACGCGCCGCACGGCGAGGTGCCCACGACCTATCACGTGCGCATCGGAAGCGTCGTCGACGCGCTCCATCAGGTCGCGTTCGACGTCGACGCGAACATCATCGTCGTCGGCACGCGCGCGCGCTCCCGCGCGGTCAAGCTCGTGCTCGGATCCGTCGCCGAGTCGCTCCTGACGGCCGGGCGTTTTCCGATCCTCGTCGCACGCCCGCACGACACGAGCGGAATGACCAAGACGCAGAAGCCGGATGCGCGGCGCCCGGGCGAGCCGCTTCGATCCGATCGCGACGACATGCTGACGTCGTCGGAGCGCGTCGACTTCGGCCGCCGTGACTCGCACGTGAGCGGGCTCGTCTAGGTCCGTCCGGGGGGACATGTCGACACGACCGAGGCCGCGGCCGCGCTTCCGTCTTCGCTCGCCGCTGACGCCGACGCAGATCCGCGATCGCGTGATGGCGCGGATCCGCAAGGACGAGCGGGTGCGCGGCATCGCGTTCGAGCATCGCATCGAGCTGGCGATCGGCGCGCGCGAGAGCCACTTCTATTCGCCGCAGCTCGTCGTGAAGATCGAGCCCACCGAGAGCGGTGCGATGCTCGCGGTGCGCGTCGGGCCGGATCCCTACGTGTGGGCGTTCTACGTGCTCGGCACGGGCATGCTGACGATCCTGACGTCGTTCGCGATCCTGTTCGGGCTCGTGCAGTGGTCGCTCGGTCAGACGCCTCTGGCGCTCTTCGTCGCGCCGGCTGCGGCGATCGTCGCCGGGCTCGCGTACGGCGCATCGTTCGTCGGCCAGGGGCTCGGGCACGAGCAGATCTACTTCTTGCGATCGACGCTCGTCGAGACGGTCGAAGGAACGGACGCGGAAGACGCCGGCTGATCGGCGGGCGCCGCCAGCAACGCGCGCACGCCATCGAAGTGCTCGTTCGGGACCGTGATGGCGAGGTTGTACTGAGCGACGCGCCACGTTCCATCCGCGCCACGCTCGAGCACGCCGCTGCCGCGCGCGGGGCCGAGGTTCACGGTGTCGAGATCCTCGTCGAACCACGCGACGTCGCCGCGCACCACGACGTCGCGTCGCGTCGCGCGCATCACCCATCCACGATGCGCTTCGAAGTGCGGATGCGCGTACGCGCGGAACGCGGCGACGTCCCAGCGCTCTGTCGCATCCGTCCCGAGGAAGACGCCGTCGTCGGTGAAGTGCGCGAAGTAGCGCGCCTCGTCGGAGGACGCGGCGGCATCGTGGAAGTCGTCGAGCACGGCGGTGATGGCCGCGCGGTCGTCCGATTCGGCGTGGGTCGTGTGCACGGGAGCGCCTCCACAAGCGACGAGCATGATCAGGGCGAGCGCGTGCTTCATCGTGGGCCCGGCACGCCGAGGCCCGGCCAGAGCACGCGATCCTCGACGATCTCGCGATGCATCCACTCGTGGAAGCCGTGCGCGAGAACCCACTCGATACGATCGCCGCGCCAGAAGATCTTGCGGCGTTCGTGCTCGTGCTTGGTGAGGAACGTCGACATGAACGCGCGCGTCCGCTCGAGATCCGCGGCGAACGCGGGGATCGCACGCAAGCGTTTGAGCCAGTCGTGCACGCGCGGATGGCGGGCCGGATCGTGGCCGAGCCCGAACGTGCGCGTCGCGGTCAGATGCGGGAAGAGCGCGATGTCGGCGATCGAGGGCGTGCCGCACACGAACGATCGGCCCTCGAGATCACGCTCGAGCGCGACGTACACCTTCTCGAGATCGGCGCGGGCCGCATCGAGCCAGCTCGGCGGCATCGCGTCCGGACGCTCGGCCCAGCTCCAGTACGAGAGGTTGATGAGGATCGGATCGATCGCGGTGTCTGCGCAGCGCTCCCATGCGCGCGCACGTACCCACTCGTCGTCGTCGTTCGGATAGACGGAGGGCTCGCGCTTGATGCGCTCGAGGTACGCCACGATGTCGGACGAGCCCACGACGACGGTGCCGCCGTGATCGATCGCCGGAACCTCCACGCGACCGTTGATCTTCGCGAGCGCGTCGCGATTGGCGAGCAAGAGACCGTCGACCGGCTCGTACGCGAGGCCCTTGTGCTCGAGGACGATGCGCACCTTGCGCGCGAAAGGGCTGAAGCCGTTGTCGTAGAGACGAATCATCTCTCACGTATCGTTCAGAGCAGGCGATCGAGCAAGAGCCACGCGCCTACGCCGCCGACGACCAAGGGCGCGAACCGCTCTGCAACGGAGACGACGCGACCGCGCACGACGAGCACGAGCACGAGGACCAGCACGAGCTCGGCCAGCTCGAGGCCGACGTTGAACGAGAGGGCAGCGAGGCCGAGATCGAGCCCGGTGAGCCCGGCGCCGCTCATCGCACGCGCGAGGCCGGCGCCGTGCACGAGCCCGAAGAGCGCACAGGCCAGCGCGGGCGTGCGTCGCGTGATCGTGTCCTTCTCCACGCGCAGCTCGCGCGCCACGTGCACCAGAGAGAGAGCGATGCAGGCCTCGACGGGCCGCGCGGCCAGCGTGACGCCACCGAGCGTCGCGAGCGCGAGCGTGATCGCGTGCCCGATCGTGAACGCGGTGACGGCGAGCGCGACCGCGCGTACACCGCGCCGGCGCGCGAGGAAGAACGCACCGATCACGAACAAGACGTGATCGAGCCCGAAGGCGAAGTGCTCGGACCCGAGGCGGATCTGCGAGGTGGCGATCGACGACGTGCTCAGCCTCGCTCCGACCGCGATCCGAGCCGGAAGCGATCGCACGACCTGCCGCGTGGGCGCGCGATCGCGGAGCGCGATGCGCACGAGCACCTCGAGACCGCGCGCAGGCCCGCGAACCTCGAACGATCGATCGAGCAGCCCTCCGTCGCATCGGACGTGCGTGCGTCGCTCGCGCACTTCGTCCTCCACCGCATCCACGAGCACGCGCTCGTCGCACCCGTTCGGCCACTCGATCGCGATGCGCCCGGGCTCGCTCTCGGTCCCCGACACGCGCGCGACCACGTCCGCCTGCCCCGGCGTGAGCTCGTCGATCGACACGACGGCGAAGCCGAGCGGATGCGCGGCCGCGTGCGCGGGGAGCACGAGGAAGAGGAAGAAGAGGCCGAGCGCGAGCACGCGCTTCAAAGTCGGACGACCTCGTAGCGCGCGGCGATCTCGCTCTCGCGTGCGTGGACGGCTACTTCGCGGCGCTCGCGCATCGACGCGGCACGGACGTCGTCACGCACTTCGTCGAGCGTCGCGGCGCCGCCGGTCGTGCGATCGTCGACACGCACGAGGTAGTAGCCCCGCGGTGTCTCGATGGGACCCGTCCACGCGTGCTCCGCTGCAGAGCTCACGGCGCGTGCCGCCTCGTCGCCCACGATCGCGCCGATCTGCGCATCGGTGCGGCTGCGGAACGTGTCGCCCGCGAGCGCTGGATCACACGAAGGCGTGCTCGCTTCGCGTTGTGCCGCTGCGAACGCCGCCGCGTCCTCGTGGAGCTCGCGCGCGACGAAGCAGAGCGTGATGCTCGTGCGCGCGGGCCTCGCGAAGTCGTCCGCGTGCGCCGCGAGGTACGCGCGCATCGCGTCGTCGTCGGGCTCGTCGATGGGCGCCTCGGCATCGAGCAAGAGCTCGAGCTTCTGCAAGAGGCGTCGACGCACGATCGTGTCGCCCTCGTCGAGCCGAAGCGCGCGCGCCTCGCGGTAGAGCGCTTCCTCGCGGGCCCAACCGTCCACGAGCGTCCGCGTCTCGCTCGCATCGGGCTCGTGGCCGGTGCGGCGCGCGACCTCGGTGCGAAGGCCTTGCACGAACGCGTCGTCGACGACGATGCGATGGGTCTCGTCGGGCGCAGCGCGTGCGCGATCGATGGCGAAGAGCGCCACACCGATCGCCGCGAACCAGACGAGCGGCTCGCCACGAAGCCACCCGGTCACGGAGGAGGTCTGCATCGGCGCCGATGGTATCGGGCCGTGTAGTATCGCGTCGTGGACAACACGTGCGGGGCCTGCGGCCAGGTGAGCGGAGGAACGAACCCCTACGAGGCCGACTCGGATGCGAGCACGCATTGCGGTGCCGCTCTTCCGGTCACGCTCTCGACCCCGAGCGGCGCCTCGGAGTGGGTGATCAACACCACGGACGATGACGTGCGCATCGCGGTCGACGACGGTCCGCCGCCCTCGCTCGACGTGTGGGTTCGCGGCGCACGCAAGTTCCATCACACGATCGCGACGGCAGCGACGCAACGCAACGACGTGGACGCGCGCGTCTCGATGCGCTTCCTCGCCTGTGCGAGCGGGGTGTCCGCGGGCCTCGCGATCCGCGACTCGGCGCTCGGTGGATATGCGCTGCACATCGACAGCGACGGCGCCTTCAGCGTGGTTCTGTACGCGGCGAACGGGGCGTCGGCGTCGTTCATGGTCCCGTGGACCAAGCACGAAGCGGTTCGTAGAGGTCTCGGCGTGACCAACGAGGTGCGGATGGACATGCGCGGCGTGCATCTGCGCGGCTGGGTCAACGGGGCGCTCGTCTGTTCGCTCTACGACGCGCGTTGCGTCGCCGGCGTCGCGCGCGTGCAGCTCGATCCGTCGGGCACGGACACGCACGTCGTCGTCACGCACGTCGCGATTCGCGACGCGGACCCGCGATGATGCGCAGCGTCGGGCTCGCCGTCGCGTGGCTCGCGATCGGCTGCACGCCGAGCCCGGCCGAGCCCGATGCGTCGGGAGACTTCGAGGCGGGCGTCGACGCCGCGCGTCTCGCCGACGCGGGCAACGACGCGGCGAACCCGATCGAGGCGCTGCCCGACACGCGAGCCGCGTGCGCCGAGCACGATCCTCTACGCCGTCCGTTCTTCGGGGACCTGCACGTGCACACGCGCCTCTCGTTCGATGCGCAGATCTGGGGCAATCGCAACACGCCGCGCGACGCGTATCGGTTCGCGCGCGGCGAGCAGATCGGCATCGCGCCGTTCGATGCCTCCGGAAATCCGACGCGCACCGCGCAGCTGCGGCGCCCGCTCGACTTCGCCGCGGTCACCGATCACTCGGAGTTCTTGCGCGAGACGAGCCTCTGCACGGATCCGACGTCGCCCGGCTACGCGTCGCGCACGTGCGACGGATATCGCGCGGCGATGCAGTACCCGCCGCTGGACTGGGCCACCGCGCTGACGTCGGCGCATCCGACGCGTCCGGACGCCTGCTACGGCCTCGCCGATCGCGTCGCCTGCGAAGGGCGTCTGAACCAGGTGTGGGGACAGATCCAGGACGCCGCCGAAGAGTTCTACGATCGCACCGACGCGTGCGCGTTCACGACGTTCGTCGCGTACGAGTGGTCGGCGGCGACGGGCGTGAACAACCTCCATCGCAACATCGTCTTCCGCAATCGATCGGTGCCGAGCACGCCCATCAGCTATCTCGAGACGCCGACGCCCGAGCAGCTCTGGACCGCGCTCGAAGCCGAATGTCTCGACAGCGGAACGCCGTGCGACGTGCTCGCGATCCCGCACAACTCGAACCTCGGCGGCGGCGGCTTCTTCGTGCCCGAGGACGATCGGGGGATGCCGTACACGACCGACGAGGCGCGACAGCGTGCGCGGCTCGAGCCGCTCGTCGAGATCTACCAGCACAAGGGATCGTCCGAGTGCTTGAGCGGCGCGGCCGATCCGCTCTCGAGCGAAGACACGCTCTGCGACTTCGAGCAGATCGCACCGGTTCTCTGCACCTCGGCGGGCGTGCCGGCGGGCTGCACCAACATCTGCTCCGTCGAGGGCGGCCAGGGGTTCACCGGGCAATGCGTGGAGCCGCGCGACTTCGTGCGCGCGGGTCTGCGAACGGGCCTCGCGGAATGGGCGCGCATCGGCGTCGATCCGTTCGAGCTCGGCTTCATCGCGAGCACCGACACGCACGGCGCGATCCCGGGCGCGGTCGAAGAGGACAACTGGCCCGGGCACACGGCGGACTACGACGCCGATGCTGCGGGCCGCCTGCGACCACCCGGCAGCGTGCCGGTCTCCGTGAACACGAACGGTCCGGGCGGGCTCGCAGTCGTGTGGGCCGAAGAGAACAGCCGCGACTCGATCTTCGACGCGATGAGGCGGCGCGAGACGTACGCGACGAGCGGCACGCGCCTGGTCGTGCGCTTCTTCGGCGGCTGGTCGTATCCCGACGCAGCGTGCAGCGACACGATGCTGGTGCAGCACGGATACGACGGTGGCGTGCCGATGGGCGGCGAGCTGCCCGCGCGCGGCACCGCGAGCGCGCCGCGCTTCGTCGTCACGGCGATGCAGGACGATCTCTCGGTGCCGCTCGAGCGCATCCAGATCGTGAAGGGCTGGCTCGACGATGCCGGCAGTCACGAGGAGGTCTTCGACGTCGCAGGCCACGCGGGCGATGGCTCGACGGTGGATCTCGCGACCTGCACGCCGCACGCGATGGGCTCGGCGACGCTCTGCGACGTGTGGACCGATCCGAGCTTCGATCCCGCGCATCCCGCGTTCTATTACGCGCGCGTGATCGAGGATCCGACGTGCCGCTGGAGCCGCCGCTTGTGCCTGAGCGAGCACGTCGACTGCACGACGCAAGCGAGCGACTCGCCGCTGCGCGCGTGCTGCGACGGATCGCTGCCGGACACGATCCAAGAGCGCGCGTGGACCTCTCCCATTTGGTACCTGCCCGATGGACGCTGAAGAAAAGATCGCGGAGCTCTGCGCGTCCGCGTTCGAGCGGGAGGGACCGATCGTCTTCCTCACTGGCGCGGGCATCTCGGCCGAGAGCGGCGTGCCGACGTTCCGCGGCGCCGAGGGCTACTGGAAGATCGGATCCACGAACTACCAGCCGGAGTCGCTCGCCACGCGCGAGGCCTTCGAACGGATGCCCGAGGAGATCTGGGCTTGGTATCTGTATCGTCGTGGCGTGTGTCGCGCGGCGCGGCCGAACGCAGCGCACATGGCGCTCGCCCTGCTCGAGAAGGTGCTGACCGACCGCTTCCTGCTCGTGACGCAGAACGTCGACGGGCTGCATCAACGCGCGGGCTCGTCGCGCTGCTACGCGATCCACGGCCACATCGACCTCATGCGCTGCGAGGCCGAGTACCCGCGCGTGCGGCCGATCCCGCCGTCGATCTCGGTGGACTGGCCCAAGGCGCGCAAGCTGAGCGACGCCGATCGCGCGGCGTTGCGCTGCTGCGAGGGCGACGGATGGAGCAGGCCGCACGTGCTCTGGTTCGACGAGCGCTACGACGAAGAGCTCTTTCGCTTCGAGAGCGCGATGGCGGCGGGCCTGAGCGCGGCGATGCTCGTGGTGGTCGGCACCAGCGGCGCGACGACGCTGCCGACGCATCTGGTGAACATCGCCGTGCATCGCGAGATCCCGCTCGTGGTGATCGGCCCCGACGAGTCGCCGTTCACGCGCGCGGCGTACGGCGCGCCGCGCGGCCTCGTGCTGAAGGGCACGGCGGGTGAGTGGGTGCCGGTGCTGACGCGCGCTCTCGGCGCGCCGTGAAGAGGCTGGAAGAGATCGCCGCGGGCTACGCGATGTCTTCGTCGCTCGCGCTGCGATCGATCGGGGCCGTGTCGCTCTGCGCGTTCGTCTCGCTGCACGTGCAGCTGGCGGGCTTGTTCGGCGACGGCGGGATCGATCCGATGGAGGCCCGCGTCGCGCGCATCTCCGAGCAGCTCTCGTTCGCGGACGTGCCGAGCGTGCTGCTCTGGATCGGTGGGTCGGATGCGGCGATGAGCGCGACGTGCATCGCCGGTGAGCTCGCGAGCCTCGCGATGCTCTTCGCGGTGGGCGGTGGTCTCGCGCCGCTGATCGCGTACGCCGCGTACCTCTCGTTCGTCTCGTTGGGCGCGCCCTTCCTGCCGCTGCAGTGGGACACGCTGCTCACCGAGTCGCTCGTCGTGGCCGCGATCGCATCCCCGCGCACGCTGCGTCGCGTTCCGCTGCGCGTTCCGCACGCGCCACATCCGATCGCGCTCTTCGCGATGTGGCTCCTCGTCGGCCGGCTCATGTTCGCCTCGGGCTGGGTGAAGCTCGCGTCGGGCGATCCCGCGTGGCGCACGCTCACCGCGCTCGACTTCCACTTCGAGACGCAGCCGTTGCCGACGCTCGTGGGCTACGCGATGCACTTCGCTCCGTCGTTCTTTCGCGTCTCGGGCGTCGTCATGACGTTCGTCGTCGAGCTCGTGCTGCCGTCGGGGATCGCGTTCGGAACGCTCGGACGGCGCATCGCGGCAGTGGGCTTCGCGTCGCTGCTGCTCGTCATCGCGATCACCGGCAACTACGGCTTCTTCGACTTCCTCGCGCTCGCGCTGACGATCTCGCTCGTCGACGACGACGCGCTTCGGTTCCGATTCACGAGGCCGGATGGGGCGAGCCCGCACGCGATCACGATCGTGGCCGGCGCGCAGACGCTCTTCGCGTTGCTCGCGCTCGGCGGCACGCTGGGCGTCGGCACGTTGGTGCCGCAGGCGATGGATCCATTCCGCGTCGCGAACCACTACGGCCTCTTCGCGGTGATGACGCAGGAGCGACCGATCGTGATCTTCGAGGGCTCCGAGGACGGCGTCACGTGGCGCGAGTACGACTACCGCTGGCAGTCGGGCGATCCGTCGCGTGCGCCGGCCGCGTGCATGCCGCACATGCCGCGCCTCGACTGGATGGTGTGGTTCGCCGGTCTCGGCGGCGGCGAGCCCGAGCCGTGGATCGTGCGCACCGAGATTGCACTGCTCGAAGCGCGGCCCGACGTGCTCGCGCTGTTCGGGCGCGATCCGTTCGATGGCCGAGCGCCGCGCTTCGTGCGCACGATTCGCTACGACTACGCGTTCGCGCCGCCCGGGGATCGGGATTGGTGGGCACGGAGCGACGGTCAGCCGTACGGGCCGGTGCTGCAGCGGAGAGAGTGAGAGCGCAGCGGACGGTACGACCGCGCTGACGCCGTTGACACCCCGAACTGGCCCACCGAGCATCGATCGCGGTGAGCCGCGCCCACGATGCGAGAGACCCCAGGCGACGTGGGCCGATGCCAGTCGTCCTCGCCTTCCTCGGTGGATGCTGTGGCGGCGGCTCGTCCGCTCCGCCCGAGCCTCCCGCAGCTTCGGTTCTGCTCGCGCTCGGCGACGACGTGACCTGCGTGCGCCGCGGCGAGCGCGAGGTCTTCTGTTGGGGCGCGCATCACACCGGCGAGCTCCGCTCGTGGCACGACAGCCGCGAGGGCCACTCCGAGCCGCTCTCGGTCGACGAGCTGCGACCGATCGCGGTCCCCGCTCTCGAGGGCGCACGCGAGCTCGGCGTCGTGAACGGAGGCCTCGTCCTCGCGTGGACCGCCGAAGGTGACGTCGACCGCGCGTGGGTCGCCTGGCCCGACGCGACGCGCGATGCACCGTGGAGTGCCGCGAGCGTGGACACGATTGCGTTCGGACCGACCGGCGATCTCTGCGGCAGAACGGAGACGGGTGGGGTTGCGTGCGGGGACGACCAGACGCGCATGCTCACGCCGATCGCCGGCATCGCCCGCGTGCACGACATCGGCGTCGGCGACAGCGCGTTCGGACGCCCGTGGGCATGCGCGACGACCGACGACGGTCGCGTGTTCGGCATCGAGCTACCGTGCAACGCCGAGGGCTCGCTCTCGTCGGGTGCTCTCGTTCGTGAGGCGAGCGGGCTGCACGTGCGCTCGTCGAGCGTCGGCTTCGAGCAAGCGTGCGGCATCGTCGACGACGTCGGCACCGTCACGTGCTGGAGCTTCTCGTGCGCTGCAGACGAGCCCGCCGCGCGCATCACGCCACCGCCCGTGCCGCCAGCGCGCACCGTCGCGTGCGGTGGCCGCCAGTGCTGCGCCATCGGCGCATCGGATGATCGAGCGGTGACGTGCTGGGGCCGCGATCCGACGACGGCCACCGATCGCGAGGCCGCCGTCGAGAGCGTGCGCACGATCGAGGGCGCGACCGGCGCCGTCTCGCTCGGCGTCTCCGACACGCACGCATGCATCGCGCGCAGCGACGCGAGCATCTGGTGCTGGGGCCTCAACCCGCACGGACAGCTCGGCGACGGCACGACGACGACCTCGACCCGCGCGGTGCGTGTGCTGATGCCCTAACACAGCCGGCGCTCACCTACGCCGCAAGCGATGACGACGCGGCAGTCGCTCACTGTCCGACCTCAGGCGTGCCGCGTCATCGAGCGGCAAGCGCGGTGGGGTCCCCGTCGCGCAGCGATGGGGCCGTGCGACTGCACTGATCTCTCGCGGCAGCGGCCAGCACCGATGGATGGCGAAGGAAGAGTGGGTCCAGGGTAGAGAAACCATGGGTTTCTCTACCCTGGGGCCGCGCGGCCCGAGCGCACCCGAAGGGCACTTCGAAGCCGAAGCTGGAAATCGCCGCGCGGACGGATCGGTAAGAGAGCGAGAGCGAGAGACGAGAGCGAGAGCGAGAGCGAGAGCGAGAGCGAGAGCGAGAGCGAGAGCGAGAGACGGCCGACGCCTCTCGAGTCAGAGCCAGCGCTCCGAGCGATACCAAGCGTAGGCGCGCCGCACGCCCTCCTCCATCGGCACGTGCGGCGTCCACCCCGTGTCCTTGCGGAGCGCATCGCTCTTGCACGTCCATGCTTCTTGCGCGCCCATCTTCGCCTTCTGGCGATTGAACAGGCGCGGCTTGCCGTCGAGGCGGCTCGCCATCTCGCCGCCGATTGCGGCGACCGTCACGAGCGCTTCCGGCAGCTTGAGCGTGAGCGCGCGGCGGCCGCCCGCATCCACGATCGCGCGCTGGAACTCGCCCCACGTGACCACCCGTCCGTCGTCGACGAAATAGCCTTTGCCGATGGTCGATTCGCTCGTCGCCGCGAGCAGGATCGCGTCGATCAGATCGTCGACGTAGATCGCCGAGAACAAGCGGTCGTGGTTGCCGAAGAAGACGTTGCGGCCGCTCTCGACCTCGCGGAACAGATTGAAGTAGTCGGCGTCGCCGGGGCCGTACACGCCGCTCGGGCGCACGATCGTCCACTTCACGCTGCTGCGCTCGACGACGTGCTCGGCTTCCAGCTTGCTCTGTCCGTAGAACTCGATCGGCCGCCGGATGTCGCTCTCGCCGAGCGGGCGCTCGCGGCTCGACGGACCGAACGCGGCGAGCGAGCTCACGAACACGAAGCGCTTGCACGCGGGATGCGCCTTCTCGAGCGCGGCGATCAGGTTCTCGGTCGGGACCACGTTCGCGCGATGGAAGTCGCCGTAGCTGATGCCCTTCGTCGCGCCCGCGACGTGGAACACGAAGTCGGGCTTCTCGCTCTCCACGATGCGCACGAGCGCCTCGCGATCGTCGTACTCGGCCTCGACGGAGCGGCCCTTCTTCGACGCGGGCGATCCCTTGCGCCGGATCGCGATCACGTCGCAGCCGCGTGCGAGCAGCGCGTCGCGCAGCCGCCCGCCGATGAACCCGCTCGCGCCCGTGAGGAGAATCTTGCCGGCGATCTCGGTCGTCATGTGGCCGCCGTTGTGAAGCGCCGCCGCGCGACGAGCAAGGCACTACGGAGCGAACGTGTGTCCCTCGGCCTCGCACGCGTGCTGGAGCGCGTCGATCCCGAGGCCGACACCGTAGTAGATCGCGCGGCGTCCTTCGCCGGAGCAGGTGCCGACGCGACCCGCGGTCGGGCATGTCTCGAGCCACTGTCCGCTCGCTTCGCGACAGTGCGAGGCGAGCGGGCCGAGCGGCTCGAGCGCCGCCGAGAAGATCTCGCACACGCCGTTGTCGGCCGTGCCGGTGAAGCACGCGCGCTCGATCGGGGCCGCGCTCTGCTCTTCGTGGACGTCCACGGTGCTCGCCGGTGGTGGCGTGCTCCCACAGGCGACGACGAACACGAAGACGAAAACGAAGAGACGCATCACCCGAGCAGCACGATCGTGACGCGATCGCCGCCTTCTTCGACCGTGCCCGGCCGGAAGCTCTTCACCCAGCGGGTCAGCCCCGACTTGAGATGCTGCCGCACCGCATCGCGCAGCGCCCCGCTTCCGACGCCGTGCAGGAGCGTCGCGTGATGACGCTCTTCGCCGTACGCGCGATCCAGGAAGGACTCGGTGAGCGCGAGCGCTTCGTCGACGCGCAGACCGCGCAGATCGAGCGTCTCGCGGCTCGCGGGCGAGGTGTCCTGCACACGAGGCGGCTCGGGCGGGCGCGGCGGCTCCTTCGCCGTCTCGGCCGGCTTGCGCAGATCGGCGACCTCGATCGTCAGCTTCACGGCGCCGCTCTGCACGCGGACTCGGCCCTTGCTCGGCGCCTCGATCACGTCGACCTCGGCGCGCAGACGCGGGACCCACACGCGATCTCCGACGTTCAGCGCCTTCTCGTCGACGCGCACACCGCGCTCTTCGGCGGGCTCGCTCTTGAGCGCGTCGTTCACTTCCGCATCGACGCGCTTCTGCGCGCGATCGATCGCCTTGCGCGCCTCTTCGACGAGCGCGGCGTCGTTCTCGCCCTTGCGCATCGCGTTGCGCGCGGCCCGCACCTCTTCGCGCGTCTCCTTCAGGAGCGCGACGAGCTTCTGCGCCTCGGCGCCGAGCTTGGTTCGCTCGCGCTCGCGCAGCGCGCGCAGCTCGGCCTCGGCGGCGGTCTTCGCGCGCTCGGCGTCGCGCCGGATGCCTTCGGCCATCTCGCGCTCGCGCCGTGCAGCATCGAGATCTTCCTCGAGCCGGCGCACCAGCCGATCGAAGCTGCGCGAGCTCTCGGGGACGAGCGTCTCGGCGCGCGCGATCACGCCCGCATCCAGGCCGAAGCGACGCGCGACGCGGAGCGCGCTCGACGCACCGGGCGCGCCCAGCCGCAGCTCGAACGTCGGCGCCATGCGCTCGACGTCGAAGCCGACCGACCCGTTCGTGAGCCGCGTGTCGGTGAGCGCCAGCGCCTTGAGCGCCTCGTAGTGCGTCGTCACCGCGACCGCGGCGCCGCGATCGAGCAGCGTCGTGACGACCGCCGACGCGAGCGCCGCGCCTTCTTCCGGATCGGTCCCCGTCGCGACCTCGTCGAGCAGCACCATCGCGCGCGACCCCGATGCATCGAGGATGCGGGCGAGGCTCGTCACGTGCGCCGAGAACGTCGAGAGGCTCTTCTCGATCGATTGATCGTCGCCGACATCGGACAAGATCGGCTCGAAGTATCCCACGCGCGCGCCATCGGTCGCGGGCACGGGCAGACCACTGCGCGCCATGAGCGCGAACAGGCCGAGCAACTTGAGCGCGATCGTCTTTCCGCCTGCGTTCGGGCCCGAGAGCACGAGGCCGCGACCCGAACGGAGCGCGATGTCGTTGGCGACCACCGCGCGCCCTTCGAGCACGAGCAGCGGGTGTCGCGCGTTCTTGCAGTCGATCGTGGCCGTCTCGTCGAGATCGGGCACGACCGCGCGCAGATCGATCGCGAGCCGTCCGCATGCATCGCGGAGATCGGCGCGATCGAGCGCGTCGAGCGCCGCTTCGAGCTCGGGCGCGCGCTCGAGCACCAGCTCCGAGAGCTGCGTGAGGATGCGGAGCTCCTCGATCTCCATCTCGCTGCGCGCGAGCGTCAGCCGGTTCTGCGACTCGACGAGCGCGCGCGGTTCCACGAACACCGTCGCGCCGCTCTGGCTCGTTCCGTGGACGATGCCGGGGATCTTGTCGTGCGCGTCGCTGCGCATCGGCAGCACGTAGCGGCCGTCGCGCTCGGTCACGAAGCGATCGGAGACGACGTCACCGTGCGCGATCAGCATCTCTTCGAGCTTCGACGTGATGCGCGCGCGCAGCGTCGCGATCTCGGAGCGCAGTCTCTTGAGCGTCGGGCTCGCGCCGTCGTGGATCGTGCCTGCCGGATCGATCGCGGCGGCGATCTCGTCTTCGAGCACGTCGAGGCCGGGATCGAGCGCACACACCAGGGCCAGGCGCGGCATGCTCGTCTTGCGCTTGGCGAGGAAGCGCCGCAGCGCACGCGCCGCTCCGAGCACGGACATCACGTCCGCCAGCGCCGGGCCCGAGAGCACGCCGCCCTTGCTCACGCGCAAGAGGCTCGGTCGTGCGTCGCGCAGGCCATCGAGCGGGATCGCATCCCCGTCGTTGCGTGCGCGCATCGCCTCGGCCGTCTCGTCCATCAGCTCGCGCGCGATCCGCGGAGAGCTGGCGAGCGGCAGACCGGTCAGGGCGAGCGTCGTCCCGAGGGGGCCCGCGCAGCGCTCGGCCACTGCCTGCACGATCGTCTTGAACGAGAGGTCTCGCAGGGTGCGCTCGTGCGCCGATTCGTCTCTCCCCGTGCTCATGCTGCGTCTCCGCCGTCGTCCTTCCCATCCATGCGATCGACGCTCACCGCAGGCGTTCCTTCTTCCCGCTCGCGCCGCCGCCCGTAGGCGTAGAGGAACGCGGTGCTCCCGCCGAACACGAGGCTCAGCGTGCAGCATCCGAACAGAGCCCAGATGTAACCGATGTACCCGAAGCCCACGGCGCGGCGACTCTGGCACGCCGACGTGAAATCAGCCCGCACCCGGTACCTGTACGTTCCCCCAGGGGGGCCGCTGGGGTAGCATCGAAGCGTGGCGAAGCGTCTCGTCGTAGCTGGCTTTTTCTTCTGGATGATCGTGCTCGGTGCTTGCTCGAGCTCGGAGCATTCCATCCTGATCACCGCGCGCGCGGCCGGGACGGGCCCCACGGTCATCGACAACGTCTACTTCACCGTCATCCCGACGACGTCGACGACCGCTCCGGTGGACTCGCCTCCGAACAACCCGATCAACCGCACGATCGACGTGATCAACGCGGACCAGCCCATCCGCATCGCCATCCACCTGCACGACGACACGCCGGTGATGGTGCACATCGTGGCGACGACGGCCACGGGCGGGACGCGGCTGTATGCGACGCGCTGCTACGACCCGGCCGGCGTCGTGAACGACGAGGTCCTGCTCGTCCCGCTCGACCCGACGCTCGACGCCGACGGCGACGGCTGGCCGAGTGGTGCGAACCTCGAAGGCGCGTGCCGTGATCCCGGCGCCGGCCCGAACGGTGTCGCGTGCGACGTGGGCCTCTGCCCCGCGGCCGTCGCGGCCGACTGCAACGACATGCCAGCCCCGATGCCGCCCGTCGACTGCACGGTCGCCGCGAACCACGCGCTCGGCCCGTGCATCTTCCCCGGCGCGAGCTGGTCGGGAGACTGCGGCGACGGCATCGATCAGGACTGTCGCGACAACGGCATCGGCGGCGGCAACCGCGACGAGCCGTGCGGCGATCAGGACGGCGATGGTTACGACGCCTGTGGTGTGACCAACACCGGCGTCTGCGACTGCGACGATCGGAACGCGAACGTCCATCCGGGCGCGACCGACATCTGCGGCAACGGTATCGACGAGGACTGCACGCACGAGCCGGGCGGCATGGGCGCCCAGTGCGACAACGATCACGACGGTTTCGTCGCGGGCCCGGATTGCAACGACAACGACCCGAACATCCATCCCGGCGGACTCGAGCTCGAGCACTGCGATGCGACGCCGATGGCGGGGATGTGCGGTGTCGCGTGTCGGCTCGAGATGGGCCGCTGCGCGTGCGACGGAATCGACAACAACTGCAACCACCTCATCGACGAGGACGCGTCCTGTCAGAGCCCGGACCTCGACGGAGACGGGGCGAACGCGTGCACCGCCGGCATGACGAACTGCGCGACGTGCGACTGCAACGACTGCGACTCGGGGATTCATCCGGGCGCCACGGACATCTGCGGCGACATGATCGACGAGGACGGCATCGGCGGTGACATGGCGTGTGATCCGAGCGACGGAGATCACGACGGGTACACGGGAGGTCAGGACTGCGACGACACGATGCCGCACTTCCACTTCTCGGCGCCGGAGAACTGCAACACGCCCGCGTCGGAGAGCTGCGGCTCGATCCTGTGCCCACCGACCGTCGATGCCGATCACGACGGCTTCCAGCTCGAGACGGCGCCCGGTAGCGGTACCGACTGCGACGACACGAACGCCATGATCACGCCGTGGGCGACCGAGCTCTGCAACGGCGTCGACGACAACTGCAACGGCACCGCGGACGAGGTGCTCGATCCCACCGGTCAGATCGGATGCGCGACCGACACGGACGCCTCCGAGCCGATGATGTCGGGCGTGATGCGCTGCCTCGGTGGCGGGCGCTGCACCGTGCACTTCGATCGCAACCTGCACCACTGCGGTCACTGTCGCGCCGAGTGCAACCCCGGCACCACCGTCGTGGCCGACGCGTGCTCGCCGACGGGCGTCCTGGCCACCCCGGGCCGCTGCACGTGCTCGGTGAACGGCGCGGGCATGGACGCGTGCACGACGGGCGACACGTGCTGCGCGGTGGACGCGCATGGCGTGGCCGTCGGCAACCCCGGGTGCGTGAACACCAACATGGACGTCCATCACTGCGGCGGCTGCGGCAACGTGTGCGACGCGACGGCCACGGACTCGTGTGTGAGCGGCACGTGCATGTGCGGCTCCGGCGCGCCGTGTGGAAGCGGCCAGTCGTGCTGTGGCGGCGGCTGCGTGGATCTCGCGGGCGACGTGAA
>CAYSCF010000114.1:0-18987 GCA_964429305.1 uncultured Sandaracinaceae bacterium
GGGTGGGGGAGGGGCGCGTAGGACACGCAGACCGATGCGCGCGTTCGCTTGGCCCTCTCCGTTCGTACCTCTACCCTCGCTGACCCTGCCCTCGCTCGAGAGCAGCGGTGGAAGGAGGACGCGCGCTCTGCCCAGCCTGGAAGTACGCGCGTCCGGCGGCGATCGCAGCGCGCTCGAGCCGCTGCTCCGCGAGCACGCGCGCGCGATCTCCGAGCTCTGTCGCTGTCTGGCCGGCCCCGAGGACGGACGCGACGCCGCGCAGGAGTCGCTCGAGAAGATCGTGATCGCCATCCAGCGTTTCGATCCCAACAAGGGGACCTTCCGCGCGTGGGCGCTCGCCGTCGCGCGCAACACCTGTCGTGATCGCCTTCGTCGTCGCGGCCTCGAGCGGCGGCTCTTCATGCCCGAGACCGACGAGCCCCTCGAGCTCCCTGGCGACCAGCCCGACGTCGAGCGCACGGCGCTCGCCCGCATCGAGTCCGTTCGCCTCGCTGCTGCGCTCGAGACCTTGCCTGCGCCGATGCGAGCGGCGATCGTTCTCTTCCACGTGCACGAGTCGAGCTACGAAGAGATCGCCGCCGCCCTCGAGGTGCCGATGGGCACCGTGATGACGTGGCTCCATCGCGGGCGTCGCCGCCTGCGCGTCGCGCTCGACGGAGAGGCCACATGAAATTGCCTGAAGGCCTGTCGTCATGAAGCTGGCTCCGCACGTGATCGAAGCGCTCGCGCACGATCGCGCCGATCTCCTGAGCGATGCCGAGCGCGCCGAGGTCGACGCACTGCGCGAGAGCGACGGCGAGACGCTCGAACGCGTGATCGCCAGCGCCCGCGAGAGCTCGCACGCTTTCACCCGCGCGCTTCCTCGTGCCGTGGACGAAGAGGCCGATCTCGATGCCCTCGTGCGCGTCGCCATCCAGCGCGCCGATCACGCGACCGAGCGCGCCTCGGCACGCACGCTCGCGATCGGTGCGACGCTCGGTGTGCTGTTCGCCGCCGTCAGTGGCTCGATCGCGATGACGATGGACGAAGGCGGAACGCTCGAGCCGATCCGTCGCGCGGCCTCGCTCGCACGCGCGGGCGTGACGCTCTCGCTCGCGACCGGCCGCGCGCTCGACGGCGTTCCGGGCGGTGCGGCCAGCGTCGCGCTCGTGTTGCTCGCCGCCGTGAGCGCGCTCGTGTGGATCGTGCGCCGCTTCGATGGCCCTCTGCGTGCCGCGCTCCCTTTCGTGCTGCTCGCCGCGTTCGTGCCGACCTACGCGCACGCGTACGATCTCGACGGCGCGCTCCCGACCGGTGTGCTGGTGAACGTCGACGCCGATCAGATCCCGCGCTCGGTCGCGTTGACGCAGGCCGCACGCAGCGCGGGGCTCGGCCTCGTCTACACACTGCCCGACGATCCGCCGGTCACGCTCCACGCCGATCACGCGCCGCTCGCCGAGGTGCTCGACGCGATCCTGCCGGTCGGCGCGGCGGTGCACGCGAGCGAGCATCTCTTGACGGTGCACGCGGCGGCGACGCCCGCGCTCGGGCCTCCGCCGATTCCCGCTCCGCCCGCCGTGCCCGCGCGCAGCGTCGAGCTCCACGATCTGCTCACCTTCGGAGGCGATGCACGCGTCGGCGCCGAACAAGAAGTGCGCGACGTCATCACGATGGGCGGCGATGCGACCATCGATGGCCGCACCTACGGCGACGTGGTGACGATGGGCGGTGACGCCGACGTCTCCGGCGTGGTCGTCGGCGACGTGGTGACGATGGGCGGCGACATCCACGTGCGCGAGAACGGGGTCGTCCACGGCCGTCTCGACTCGCTCGGCGGTCAGGTGCAGGTCGACACGCCCGGCAGTGCGAGCGTCGGCCCGATGCCGATGGCGATCGGCGCGCCTACACCGCCGCATCGTGCGAACGCCGACGAAGAGGGCGGCGTCGTCTGGGCGGTGCTGCGTTATTCGCTGCTGTTCCTCGGCGCGATTCTCTTCCTCGGTCTCGCGCCCGAGCGCTTCGGCCGCGTCCAGCGCGCCATCGTCGATCGACCGGTGCGCACGCTCGCGACGGGCACGCTCGGCATGCTCATCGGCGGCGTGATCTTCCTCGCCCTCTGCGTGTCGCTGATCGGCATCCCGCTCGCGATCGTGATCGCGATGGTCACGCCGGTCGCGTTCGCCGCGGCGCTCTCGTCGGTCGTGCCGGTCGTCGGTGCGATGCTCCCGACGCGCAAGCTCGAGGGCCGTCCCGTCGCGCGATTGGCCGCGGGCGCGCTCGTGCTCTTCGTCGTCACGCGCATCCCGGTCGTCGGATCGCTCGCGCTCGGTCTCGCGCTGCTCGCGGGCCTCGGCGCGCTCGCGCTCACGCGTCTCGGCGTGCGAGAGGCGAGCGAGCAAGGTCTGTAGTCGGCCGGCGTGGTCCGCAGCCACGCTGCGTCGGCGTCAGGGAGCGTCGGCGATCGCCCGCGCATGCGCGAGATCGATGCGAACGACCTGCTGCGTGACGTCGCTCCACTCGCCGCTGCGCGACGACATCGTGACGACGAGCACCACGCTCGCCGCGTCGGGCGTGAGGTACGCCGCTGCGATGCGACCGCTCGCCGTCTCGGCGCGACTCAAGGTCACCAACGTTCGCGCGGCACCGCTCGCCCGAACGATCTCCAGCACGACGTCGTGCTCGTTCGCGTCTCTCGGGCCGCCGCGTACGCGCAAGGTCGTCGGCCCGTCGGCGAGCGAGCCGCACGCGCGCGCGGCTTCGGGCAGCGGCGCTGCGCTCGTCAGCGTCGGTAGTGCGGCGAGCGCGCGGCGCTCTCGGCCGAGAAACGAAGCACGCTCGTGGAGCAAGGGCTCGCACTGGGCCGGCTCGTAGCCGTCGCCACAATAGAAGTCGTGCACGTCGAGCAGCGTCGTCGTGTGGACCACGCCGGTGGGGCCCGCCGAGATCAGCTGCACGAGACAGTACGTGGCGCCGGTCTCACCACACGTGATCGAGCGAACGTAGGCGGTGCCGTCGGGCGCGAATCCGAGGAACGCGAACCGCACGGGCAGGGCGCCCCGACGCAGCTCTGCGAAGTCGCTCGCCGCGTCCGCGCGCACCAGCGTGGTCCACGTCAGCGCCAGCGTCGCGAGCACCACGCCGATCAATCGCACTCGGGGCAGCTCGTCTGGCAGAGGCGCGAGGAGGACGACGAAGTCCGCATGGGCACATGCTACGCGCCTCGGGCGGATTCGTTCCCGCGACGCTCGCCGCGTCACAGGTGCGGGAAGCCCTCGACCCAGCTCGGGGTGGTCACGATACCGCTCGCACGCGAGCCGTCGCCGAGCACGCCGTCGTCGGACATGCCGACGCAGCGCACGCCGCCGCCTCGCGTGATCGCGCACATCGCCTCGCCGCCGACGGACACCTGCGCGGGGTCGAGCAGCTCCGCGACCTCGACCGGATGGAGATCGCAGAAGAGCGTGCTCGCTTCGTCGCAGATGTTGGTGCTCGTCCGGTCCCACTCGCCCCAGCAGCGCACGTGGGCGTCCGTTCCGATCACGCAGGTCCGTTCGAGCGCGGTGGAGATGGCCGAGGCGGGCGCGGCGCCATCGATCGCGATCGGCGAGGTCGCGCATCCTTGCACGTCGCATCGCATCGGTAGCGCCGCGTCGATGAGCCCGAGCGTGCCGCCGAAGCCCTCGCCCCAGCAGTGCACACCGCCGTCGCTCGTCACCGCGCATGCGTGGCCCTGGCCCACGTCGATCGCGCGGACGCCGGCGAGGCGCACGAGGCCATCGTCGAGATCGCCGTCGCCACGCGCACCGCCGCTGTCGTCCCCGCTGCAGCGGAGCTCGTCGGCCGTGAGCCAGCAGGTGACGTGTCGCCCGGTCGCGAGATCGAGCAGTCCGTGCACGCTGGCGGCCACGCCGGCGCGTGGAACCGCATCGCCGAAGCAGCGGAGCGACTCGTCGCCGAGCCACACGCACGTCTCTTCACCGCCCGCGAAGATCCGCGCCGCCGGCTCGAACGCCGGCACGCGCATCGGCTCGGGCGCGCACTGCGAAGCAGCGCAGGCGGGCAGCCCCGTGCCGCGCACGCCGAGCTGTCCGTCCGCACCGAACCCCCAGCACCAGACGCGGCCACTCGGCTCGCGCGCGCAGGTGTGTGCCTCGCCTGCAGCGATCTCCGCGATCGGCGGAAGGGGGACCTGCTGCGGCACCGTGAGCGCGGCGTGCTGACCCGTGCCCGTCTGCCCGACGTCGCTCGCGCCCCAGCAGTACACGTGGCCCGCGTCGTCGAGCGCACAGGCGTGCTGGCGACCGAGCGCGAGCGCCACGGCACGCCCTGGCGGCGTCGGCGGGTCGAGCGCGGCGTCCTCCGGTGCGCCTTCGGGAGCATCGACGGTGGTGTCTTGCGTGCCGAGATCGATCGCGGCGTCGGCGGCGGCGTCCTGGTCCGAGGTCACCGTGTGCGCGATGGCGCCCGAGCATCCCGCCGAGAGGGCCAGCGCGAGCGAGAGCGAGGTGACCGCCGTCCGCGTCATGGAACGGCCGCGAGATCGCTGCGATCGATGCGCATCACGCGCGCCGGGCCGCTCGGGTCTCCGAGCCGAACGATCACAGCGACCTCGGTGGGCGTGATCCAGACCACGCGGTCGCTCTCGAGGGTCACGCCGTGCACGATCCCTCGGGTGGCCGCGCCCGAGAGGACGTCGACGAGCTGGACGTAGGCGCCCGTCGCGTCGGCGTCCGTGTAAGCGACGGTGCCCGCGCCGACGCGCATCGAGAGCGCCGCTGTGATGGTGAGGTCGTGGCGGAGCGCGCGTGGCGCGAGCTCGGCGGCGTGGTCGGCCCAGGCGGACACCATCAGGTCGCCGCTCGCGGCTCCTCCGAACACGTCGAAGCTCGTCGCGTGCATCCACGCGATGGTGCTCGCGTCGGCGGCGGGCCATGCGGCGTCGGAATCGGAGACCAGGACCTCGTCGGTTCCGTCGGCGCTCGTCGTGTGAAGGTCGCCGGGCGACGGCGACGAGAGCAGCCGATCGCGCGCGATGGCGAAGCGGCCGTCCAGCGCGCGCACGACCGGCGCGGAGGCGGGTGCGCCCCAGAGGACCTGCTGCTCGGTCGGGCTACCGTTGGCTCCCCCGATCGTGATCTCGCTGGTGGTGAGCGCGTAGTAGAGGCTGATCGCGGGCATCGCTGGCCAGCTCGCGAGCTCGCCGAGCGCGAGCGGCTGATCGAGCACCGTCGCCGCCGTCCCGCGCCACGCGTGATAGATCGGCGCGCGCGGCGTGGTGGAGTCACTGTCTACGGCGCTCGCGACGATCGCGACGGTGGATGCGTCGAGCGCGACGTTCGACTCGCAGCCCGCGACCACGCTGCCCGAGCCGGAGTCGCGCAGCGCGAGAACGGGTGTGCCCTCGTCGTCGAACACGACACGCATCGCGCCGAGGTGCGGCCGCGTGAGCACGCGCGTGAAGTAGCCGTGGCCGGCGCTCTCGTCCCAGGTGCCCGGGCTCTGATCGAACGACGTGTCGGCGGAGGCGGGCTCGAGCTCGGCGATGCGACACGAGGGAGCGTTCCCCGCCGGGCAGGGCGCCCAGGTGATGCGCCCGATGTTCTCGGGGTGGAGCGCGTGCTCGAGGAAGCAGTCGTTGCGATAGCCGTCGAGGCGAGTCCACCCGGGATCGGGCCCCGCGGCATCGAGCATGCTCGCGTCGCGCGCGGACGCATCATCCACGGACGGCGCGTCGGCACCGCCGTCGAGCGTCGAGCCGGTATCTCCGGCGCCGCCCGCATCGGCCGTGGTGCTCGCGTCGCTCGGCTCTTCGGCGGTCCCGCAGGCGACGAGCGCCGCAGAGATCGCAACCAGCAAGGCCCGCGCGGTGGACATCTCCGTAGGGTAGCAGCGCTACGCGAGCGGCCGGTGCGGCGCGAGGCGCGCTCAGCGTCGCGCGTGGGCAAGCGTGTGTGGCCCCGACCGCAGCGCGCTGACGAACGTCGTCACGACGACTTCGCCGGTTCGCGAGGTGAGCGCGCAAAGGTGTCAGGGCGCGCACCGGCCGCGGATGCAGCCATGTCCCGTCGGGCACGCGCTGTTGCAGCCGCCGCTCGAGACCGATGCGGTGGCCGCGCCGGCTCGACCCAGAGCGCTCAGCCGCCGCCCATGCTGACCCGCGAGAGGCCGACGTAGAGGGCGGCAGCGTAGATCAGGATCACCACCGCGAGCAGGATCGCGCATGCGCGCCACCAGCGACCCGACGCGAGGCCACGCGCGTCTCTGAGGTGGGCGAGGCCGACGCTTCCCATGAGGAGCGCAATGCTCGCCGTCGCGATTGCGTCGATGTCGAAGACTCGATCGTAGGCGATGATGTCATACAGCTGGAACGCGAGCGTCGAGACAGCGAATGCGAGCGCGCTTGCACCAGGGATCGCGAGCCATCGACGATCGAGCCCGCGCAGGTTCACGGTCGCGAGCGAGCCAGCCCAGACCGCCCGCAGTAAGGCGGGCACCATCAACGGCGGAAACGTGGCGTAGTACAGCGCGAGGGCGGCGCAGGGGATCAGGAGCACGAGAGCGCCGATGCCGACGTTGCGTGTCGGCTGCCAGCGATCTGCATCGCCGTCTCGCGGCTCGACGAGGGCTTCGGCGGAGATCACGTGGGAGCGCTCACGGAGGGAGCTTCTCACACTCGACCGGAAGCGCGCGCACCGAAAGCGGCCGCGCTCGCGCTAGGCCGGAAGGCCGGCGACGATCTCTTCCGTGCGCTGCCAGAGCTTCTTCGCCAGCTCGGGATCGCGCGCGTCCGCGCGGCACTTGGTGACGTTGCAGTCGGCCCAGTACTCGCCCGTGATGCCGGCCGCGCCCGGGTTGGCCGCGACGTAGGTCTCGGTCGCCGCGCCCTCGGGGATCGACTTCATCGCGATGGCCGATCCGATCCCGAGCGCGCCGCGCATGACGACGTTCATGTGGCGTCCGAGGTTGGTCTGGATGACGCCCGGATGCAGCGCGTTCGCTGTCTTCTTGCCGCCGATGCGCTTGGCGAGCTCCTTGGCGAACAAGATGTTCGCGAACTTCGACTGACCGTAGAAGGTCCACGACGAGTAGCCCTTCTTGCCGTCGAGGTTCTCGAAGTCGATGCCGCCCTTCGGCGCGTTGAGGTGCGCGCCGCTCGAGAGGATCACGACGCGAGCGTCGTCGCTCAGCGAGTCGAGCAGGCCCGTGACCAACATGAAGTGGCCGACGTGGTTCGTGAAGAACTGGAGCTCGTAGCCGAATGCGGTCTCGAGGCTCGGCAGCGCCATGATGCCGGCGTTCGCGACGATCGCATCGATCTTCAGGCCCTTGCTCTTGATCGTCTCCACGGCGGCGCGCACCGACTTCGGATCCGCCAGCTCGCACGCGACGCCGGTCGTCTTGCCCGAGACCGAGCGACCGGCCTCGCTCGCCTTCGTCTCCGTGCGCGCCGTACCGATCACGTGCGCGCCGCGCAGCGCGAGCACGCGCATCGTCTCGAGGCCGAGCCCCGAGTTGCAGCCCGTGACCACCATCGTCTTGCCGGCGAGCGACACGCCTTCGGTGACTTGCTCCGCGGTCGAGCCGTAGCCGAAACCGTTGGAGCCTTTGGGCGCGATCATCGAATAGAGCGACATGGTGCCTCCCGCGTAGGCTGCGTCTCATAGGACCGGTGCCGCGAGCAAGCCCGTGAACTACTGTTGCGCTCTCTTTCGGAGCGCGGCGAACGCGGCCGCATCGTCGAGTCGCACGTCGGGCGCGGCTCCCGCGGGATCGCCGGCCTTCGGCGGGGTCGGAAGATCGATCCACCCGTCACCGATCGGTCCGGTCACGACGAGCGCCCGCCCGTCCGGTAGATCGATGCGGACGGTCGGCATCGCCCAGCGCTTGCCACGTGCGGTGTTCTCGTGGCGCATTCGCTGCATCGTGGTGTGCGCCACATCGAGCACAGTGGGCGTACGGCCCGTTCGTTCGAGGACCGCGTCCGTGCGCGAGAGATGCAGCCTCCAGCGCGAGCGCATCCAGAGCGCGCGGTAGACCAGACGGGTCACGAGCACCGCGCCCACGACCGATCCCAGCGTGATCGCCACCGCCGTCGGAAGCGGAAGCTCCGAGCACGTGATGGTTCCGAGCGCCGACGCGACGACGAGACCGACCGTCGAGGCGACCACGGCCTCGCCGAGGGCATCGGCCCGGCCTAGCTCGTAGACACGCCCGCCCGGCAGTGGAAGCGCGGCGGCCGGCGGCAGCTCTCGGTATCCCGTCACGTTCGCGATTCTACGGGGGCGCGCCAGCCGGGATGGGGTAACAATCGATCATGAGCGAAGGATTCGCAGCGGTCGTTCTCGCGGCAGGGCAGGGCACGCGCATGAAGAGCGCGGCGCCGAAGGTGCTTCATCCGGTGTGCGGCGTTCCGATGCTGGCGCACGTCGTGAGCGCGGCGAAGCAGGCGGGCGCGACGCGCGTCGTCGTCGTCGTCGGCCACGGTCGCGAGGCAGTCGAGAAAGATCTCGCGTCTCGCTTCGGAGCCGACGTGCGCACCGTCGTGCAAGCCGAGCAGAAGGGGACCGGACACGCCGCGCTCTGCGCGCTTCCGGCGCTGCAAGATCTGCAGGGCGCCATCGTCGTTCTCGCCGGCGACACACCTCTTCTTCCGTCTGCGGCGATCGCGGGGCTCGTCGCAGCCCGCGGCGACAAGAAGCTCGCGATGCTCACGAGCACGCTCGAGGATGCGACCGGCTACGGGCGCGTGATCCGCGATCCGAAGGGCGCCGCGATCGGCGTGCGCGAGCACAAGGACGCGAGCGAGCCCGAGCGCGCGATCCGCGAGTGGAACACCGGCGTGTACGCGATCGATCTCGCGTTCCTGCGCAGTGCGCTGCCGACGCTGAAGGCGAACAACGCGCAGGGCGAGCTCTATCTCACCGATCTCGTCGAGCTCGCATCGCGCGCGGGCGGCGCTGCGACGAGCTCGTGGAGCGCCGAGGACGTGCAAGGCGTCAACGATCGCGCACAGCTCGCCGAGGTCGAGCGCGTCATGCGCCTGCGCATCGCCGCGGCGTTCGGAAGGAACGGCGTGACCATCCGCGATCCGCACACGGCGTACATCGATGCGACCGTCACGATCGAGGCCGATGCGACGATCGAGCCGAACGTGCATCTCCGAGGCGCGACCAAGATCGGCCCGGGTGCGCGCATCGACACGGGATCGGTGCTCACCGACGTCGTCGTCGAGGCCCGCGCGGTCCTGCGGCCCTATTCCGTCGGAGAGAGGAGCCACGTCGGCGTCAACGCGCGCGTCGGTCCCTTCTCGCATCTTCGTCCCGAGAGCGAGCTCGGCGAGGACGTGCACGTCGGCAACTTCGTCGAGACGAAGAAGACGCGCATCGGCAAGGGCAGCAAGGCCAACCACCTCGCGTATCTCGGCGACGGCATCGTCGGCGAGGGCGTGAACGTCGGCGCCGGCACGATCTTCTGCAACTACGACGGCTACGCCAAACACACGACCGTCCTCGAAGACGGCGTGTTCGTGGGCTCCGACACGCAGCTCGTCGCGCCCGTGAAGGTCGGCAAGAACGCGAACATCGCAGCCGGCACGACGGTGACGATGGACGTGCCCGCCGATGCGCTCGCGATCAGCCGCACCAAGCAGGTGAACCGTGACGGCGTCGCGGCGAAGCTACGCGCGCGCATGAAGGCGGCCAAGAAGTGAAGCGCGCGATCGCAGCCGCGCTCTTGCTGAGCGGCTGCGCACTGACGCACGAGATCGGACACGACGCGGCGATCGACGTCGGGCCGATCCCGTCGGGACTGCTCGCGCCGTGCTCGAGCCAGATGTTCGGTACGAGTCGCGACTGCGGATGGTCGTCGAGCGGCGCCGTCTCGTGCTCGCCGGGCACGCGGGTCCGCGTCGGGTGCTCGGCCGAGTGCGGGCTCGGCTCGTGCACCAACGACTCGATGATCCGAGTCTGCGACGGCGGGCCCTGCACGGCCGATCGCGCGCTCGCGTCGAACGACGATGGCGGTTGTGCCGCGGGCGGCGGCGTGTGCTCGTTCATCGACGGCGTGACGTGCCCGGCATCGGGCCAGCTCTTCGTGCTCACCGCGCCCTACGTCTCGGGCAACGCGTACAGCTGCAACGTCGCGACGCGCTGACCGTGCTCGATGCCATCGTTCTCGGCCTCGGAGTGATGGGCGGTGCGGCCCTGCATCGGCTCGCGCTCGCCGGAAAGCGCGTGCGCGGCATCGAGCGCTTCGACGTGCCGAACGCGATGGGCAGCTCGCACGGCGGAACGCGCGTCACGCGCAAAGCGTACTTCGAGGACGCGCGCTACGTGCCCTTGCTCGAGCGCAGCTGGACGCTCTTTCGCGAGATGGAGCGCGAGCGCCGCGAGACGCTGCTCGTCCAGACCGGCGGCCTCTACTTCGGCCCTGCGGATGCGCCGAGCGTGCGCGCTTCGTACGACGCGGCGCGCACGCATGGTCTGCCCCACGAGTGGCTCGATGCGAGCGCGATCCGAGCGCGCTTCCCGATGTTCGCTCCCGGTGACGACGACGCGGGCGTCTTCGAGACGGACGCGGGCGTGCTGCTCGCGGAGAAGGTCGTCACCGCGCAGATCGAGCTCGCGATCGCGGCGGGCGCGGACGTGCGCGCGCGCGAGCGTGCGATCCGCGTCGAGCTGGGGAACGAAGGCGTGCGTGTCACGACCGATCGCGGCGTGCACGAGGCCGAACGTCTGGTCGTCGCGCTCGGTCCTTGGATCGCCGAGGGCATCGACGGGCTTCCGGCGCTCGCGATCCCTCTGCGCGTCGAGCGACAGGTGCAGCTCTGGCTCGCGCCGCGCGATCCCGCGCTCTTCGCGCCCGATCGGATGCCAGTGTTCCTGCGCTTCGGCGAGGACAGCGCGTTCTACGGGCTGCCCATCGCGGTGCATCTGGGCGTGAAGGTGTGCCGTCATCACGGTGGCGAAGCGGCGATGCCCGACGCGCTCGATCGCGCGCTGCACGAGAGCGACGAGGCGAGCGTGCGCGCGTTCGTGAAGCAGTACCTGCCGCTCGCCGACGGCGCCGTGCTCGGCGCGCGCGTCTGCATGTACACGAACACGCCCGACGAGCATTTCGTCGTCGGCGTGCATCCCGCGCACGAGCGCGTCGTCGTGATGGCGGGCTTCTCGGGCCACGGCTTCAAGCTCGCGCCTGCGATGGGTG
This sequence comes from uncultured Sandaracinaceae bacterium, assembly GCA_964429305.1. Lineage (GTDB taxonomy): Bacteria > Myxococcota_A > Polyangia > Polyangiales > Sandaracinaceae > JBBSAT01. Next base: position 11,185 of record CAYSCF010000114.1, read on the forward strand.
AGCTCGTGGCAGGGACGATCACACGTGGCGGAACGACGCTCGATGCGTCGCTCTTCGATCCGAGGAGGACAGCATGATCGGCGTACGCGTGGTGATCGAGCGCTTCGTCGACGCGACGCAGCCCGGCTTCGTCGCGTTCACGATCGTGGATGCGGCCGGTCGCACGTGGTCGTTCGTCGACAAGGTCCCCGTCGTCGCGAGCGAAGCGCTCGATCCGGAGACGACGTATCCGCGGCCCGGATGGATCGCTTGCACGATCGTCGAGCGCTCCGTGCGCGCCGATGGCCGCGAGCTCGCCGTGATCGACACCGGCGCGCCATGGGGGATCGCGGCCGAAGGAGGCGAGACGCGCTTCGAGGTCTTCGCGTCCGAGCTCCGAGAGCGCGAGTGATCTCTGCCGGAGTGGTCCGCGGAGCGGACCCGACACGATTGTGTCGGCCCGGCGCGCCGGGCACTCGGGTAGAGATCGCGCTCAGTGCGCGCGCAGCAATCGGAAGCTGCGGGGCGGCATCGAAGTCATGCCGCCCGTCGCGCTCGTGCCGCTGACGAGATCGTCGTAGGTGCCCGTCGGGATCATCACGCTCTGCGCGCTGTCGCTGCGGTTGATCGCCACGACCACGTCGCTCGTGCCAATGCAGCCCGTGCGGCGATAGACCCACGTGTCGCCGCTCGCCGAGAGCGTCACGCGTCTGCCGCGGCCGAGCACCGGGTTCTGCCCGCGCGCGTGGGCGAGCGCGTGCACGGCGTTGCGCAGCGCGACCTGGGGCGCGAGCAGCGTCGCGTCGTCCCAGTTCATCATGCGTCGGTTGTCGGGATCGCCGCCGCCCGCCAGGCCGATCTCGTCGCCGTAGTAGATCATCGGCACGCCGCCGTTCGTGAGCATCACGACGAACGCGAGCGCGAGCCGCTCGTATGCGGCCGCATCGGTCGGCTGCGTGAACGAGCTCGGCGTCCAGGCGTTGCCCACGTAGCTGCCCTGTCGGCAGTCGGTGATCTGCCCGCTCGCGAAGTGGATCGCGCGCGGCAGGTCGTGGTTGCCGATGAACGTGCTCATCAGCGCGCCGTCGCCGTAGAAGTGATCGTTGTCGTCCATCCACGTCGAGAACGTGTCGAGGCCCGTCACGCGCGAGAAGAGCGCCTCGCAGACGCGCGCCTTGAACGGGAAGTCGAACTGCCCATCGAGCATGCTCGCGGGATTCACGTAGCTGCGGATGCTGTCGCGGTTGTCGTAGTCGAACGTCTCGCCGACGAGATAGAAGCGGCCCGCCGTCGGCGTCGTGAAGGTCGCGCTCGTGCGCGTGCGCATGTCGGTGAGCCACGAGCTCGGGATCTGCTTGATCGCATCGAGGCGCACGCCGTCGATGTGATACTCGTTCGCCCACCACACGGCATCGCTCACCGACCACGCGCGCGGCGCGTCTTGGTAGTAGTCGAAGCTCGGCAGGTACGTCGCGAACGCGCAGCGCGTGCCCCAGTAGCTGTCGTTCCACACGTTGCCGTCGGCGCACGTGCGCACCGGCGAGATGAACCAGTCGGGATGCGCGTGATAGAGGCCGCTCTGATCGTCGACGTGCTTCATCACGTAGTCGAAGAGCACGCGCATCGGATGACCATCGGCACCCATCGTCGCGTGCGCGCCGTCGACCAGCGCATGCAGCTGCGTGGACGTGCCGATGCGCGACTCGACGAGCGGCATCGGCGATCCCGCGGCGAGCGAGCCGTCTGCTGCGTACTGGATCGCGCCCGGCGAGGGCCAGTAGCCGTGATAGCCGGAGTAGAGGTGTGGATCGCTGCTCGGATCACTCGCGGCGCCGGCGATGTCGCGGTTGTCGTAGGGCGCCGAGAGCCAGACGGTCGTCACGCCGAGGTCGGCGAGATACGGCAGCTCCATCGTCACGCCGGGCAGATCGCCGCCCGCGTACTGACCGCTCGGGCCCGTGCGCGCATCGCCATCGGTCGCGCCCGCGACGATGTCGCGATGGTTGTCCGAGTCGCGGAAGCGATCGGTCATCACGAAGTACATGACCGAGTCGCGCCAGTCGACGTCGGTCAGCGTGCCGCAGCTCGCGCCGCACACGTCGATGATGCTGTTGAAGCCGCCGAAGCCGTCGGCCTCCCGCACCGGGTTGCCCGGATCGACGATCCACGTGCTCGAGCCGTCGATGATCAGCTTGTAGCGATGCGGGCCCGTGGGTGTGATCAGCGTCGTGACGGACCACTGACCGCTCACCGCATCGCGCATCATCACGAGCGCGCCGGTCGCAGGGGAGCTCGGCCACGTGCCCGTCGTGTCCGCGAGCCAGTCGCCGGTGATCCACACGGTGCTCGCCGTCGGCGCATCGAGCGTGAACGTGATCTGGTTGCACGGCGGAGGCGGCGGGCCCGAGTCCGCGCTCGCATCGAGCATCGGCATCGTGCCGGCCTCGCCACAGCCGCCGTCGCCCACACCCGCTTCGCCCTGGCAGTCGCGGAAGATCGGCCGCGGCCCTCCGTCACGGTGGTACGTCGCGTCGTAGTCGAGCGTGCCGGCAGGAGAGGCGCAGCCCGCGTATACGGCGGCGAAGACGAGGACCAGCGCACACCGAAAAGCCACGCCTCATCGTAGGGGTCGCACCTTCGAGACTCAACCCCTCGAAACGTTCGCTCTCGCGCGAACCAACGCGCGGCGGCGCGCAACGATCGAGGCATGCGTCGGTCGTGGCACGAGGACTGCTCCTTCCGACGTTCGATGAACCAGTGGCGCGGATCGGCACGGTGGCTGGCGGGGATGCTCCTCGCGGCGGCCGCGATCTGTCCCACCGCCAGCGCACAGGAACGCGCATCGCAGCTGGCGTCACCGGTTCGTGGCCCGAACGAGTGGGCCGTCGACGTGATGCTCGCGACCGCGATCCCGACCGCGCTTGGCGGCGAGGTGCGCGTCGAGACGCCGGGACGGTTCCTTCTTTCCGTCATGGTGGGCGGCAATCCGTACGGCGACGCGCTCGGAGGGCTCGTCGAGTCGTACGGCGGTGGCACCGCAGGCCACGCGCTCGTGAGCGCGATCGGAAACAGCGCGGGCGTGTTCCGACTGCAAGCCGGCTGGCGTCCGACCGCCGACGCGGGGCTCGAGCTGCTCGCGGGCTACACGCTGATGTACTCGTCGCCGACGGTGACGCGCGGCACGCTCGAGACGGTGACCGGGCAGTCGTTCGCGTACTCGGGCTTCGATGCGACGCAGCTGCAGGTCGCGATCCACGGCATCTCGGCCGAGCTCGGATGGCGCTTCGTCATCGCCGAGCATCTCGTCTTGCGCATCGGCATCGGCGGTACGTTCACCGTCGGCTCGAGCGCGCATCTGAACGTGCCCGACGCGATGCGCGAAGCGAGCAGTGCGGTCGAGACCGCCGAGCACGAGATCGCGAGCGCGATCTCGCAATACGGTTTCGTGCCCGAGGCGCGCGTCGCGCTCGGCTGGCGTTTCTGAGACGATGAGCGCGATGACGAACAGCCCGATCAGCCCGGAGGAGCGCGAGCGTCTCGAGAAGGCGCCGCGCCCGCGCCATCTGCCGCTCGTGCCGATCGCCAAGCCCGGCAAGCGCAAGCTGCCGCTCGCCGACGCGGTGCGTCCGATCGACGAGAAGGTCCGCCCGATCTACGCGGTCTGGGAGATCACGCTCGCGTGCGATCTCGCGTGTCGTCACTGCGGCTCGCGCGCCGGCAAGGCGCGGCCGGGCGAGCTCTCGACCGAAGAGTGCCTCGACCTCGTCGATCAGATGGCGGGCATGCAGGTGAAAGAGGTCTCGCTCATCGGCGGCGAGGCGTACCTGCGCGAGGACTGGATCCAGATCATCGAGCGCATCGCCAAGCACGGCATGATCCCGCTGCTCACGACGGGCGGGCGCGGCATCACGAAGGAGCGCGCACGCGCGGCGAAGGATGCAGGTCTGCGCACCGCGAGCGTCTCGCTCGACGGAGACCGCGCGACGCACGATCGCCTGCGCGGTGTGCAGGGCAGCTACGAGAGCGCGCTCGAGTCGATCGCGAACCTTCGCGAGGTCGGCATCCCGGTGAGCTGCAACACGCAGATCAATCGTCTCTCGATCCCGCACCTCGAGGGCGTGCTCGAGACGATCGGCGGGCTCGGGCTTCACAGCTGGCAGATCCAGCTCACCGTCGCGATGGGCCGCGCGGCCGACGAGCCCGAGGTGCTGCTGCAGCCCTACGATCTGCTCGATCTCTTTCCGCGCCTCGGCAAGCTCAAGGAGCGCTGCGACGAGCTCAAGGTTCGGATGTGGCCGGGCAACAACATCGGCTACTTCGGTCCCTACGAGTCGACGCTGCGCGGGAAGATGCCGCGCGGGCACATGTACTCGTGCGGCGCAGGGCGCAGCACGCTCGGCATCGAGGCCGACGGAGCGATCAAGGGATGCCCGTCGCTGCCCACCGAGGCGTGGACCGGCGGCAACATCCGCGACGCATCGCTGAAGGACATCTGGGAGCGATCGGCGCCGCTGCGCTACACGCGCGATCGCACCGTCGAGGATCTGCACGGCTACTGCCGCACTTGCTACTACGCGGACGAGTGCCGCGCGGGCTGCACGTGGACGAGCTTCGTGCTCTTCGGCAAGGCGGGGAACAATCCGTACTGTCATCACCGCGCGCTCGAGCACGACAAGCAGGGCTTGCGTGAGCGCGTCGTGAAGATGGAAGAGGCGCCGGGAGAGCCCTTCGATCACGGTCGATTCGAGATAGTCGTCGAGCCTCGCGAAGGCGCGGTACCCTCCATCGCGGAGGGTCGCCCATGAGTCTGCTCGCACCCTGTCCGTCGTGTCGTCGTCACGTCCGCGTCGTCGAGAGCGCGTGCCCGTTCTGCAGTGCAGCGATCGATCCGCAGCGCATCGCCCCGCGTGCGATGCCGACGCAACGTCTCGGTCGCGCCGCGGTCGCCGCGTTCGGTGCGCTGGTCGTGACCGCAGCTCCCGGTTGCGGGACGTCGACGACGCCTCCCGACGCCTACCACGACGACGCGTTCTATGGTCTCGGCGGCGACGTGTACGGCGCGCCACCCCACGATGCTTGGGTCGACGACGCCGGCCACGACGGAGGTCTCGCTGGCGCGTACGGCGGCCCGCCCGTCGATGCCGGAATGGATGCCGCGGGCGACGCCGAAGTCGATACCGGTACGCATGCGCTCTACGGCGCACCTCCCGTTCCTTCCCCGCCTCCGGAGCAGCCATGAGCCTGATTCCCTGTCCTGCGTGCTCGCGCCACGTGCGCGCCACCGAGACCGCGTGCCCGTTCTGCGCCACCTCTCTCGTCAGCGCGTCGCTCCTCAGTACGGCGGTGTCCCCACCGATCATCGGCGAGCGTCTCGGTCGCGCCGCGCTCTTCGCGTTCGGCGCAGCGATGGCGACCAACGCGATCGGATGCGGCACCGCGGTCGCACCGGAAGACGCCGCGCAGGTCGCGCCCGCCGATGGCGGCACCGACGCTCCGGCGAATCCGGACTCCGGCTTCTTTCCGCCGTACGGCACGCCGCCCGTCGATGGCGGTCACGACTCGGGCCTCGCCGCCGCGTACGGCGCGCCACCGCACGATGCGAACGTCGCCGAAGACGGCGGCAACGCCGCGCTCTACGGCGCGCCTCCCGTTCCACCTCCACCGCCGGAGCAGCCATGAGCCTTCTTCCTTGTCCCTCGTGTGCCCGTCACGTTCGTCGTAGCGAGAGCGCGTGCCCGTTCTGCGGCAACGCGCTCGCGCTCGAGCCCGAGGGCGCGCTCTCCGTCGTGCCGCGCCTCGGTCGCGCGGCGCTCTTCACGTTCGGCGCTGCGCTCGCGACGAGCGCATGCACCGGCACCGGCGCGCCGGTTCCGCTCTACGGCGCAGCGCCGTACGACGGCGGAACGGGCGACGCGGCGCCGCCGATCGATGCCGGCAACGACGCGACCGTGCTCGCGATGTACGGCGGCCCGCCCGTCGATGCGGGAAGCCCGGGCCCGCTCTACGGTGCGCCCGCGCTCGACTCGGGCGGCATCTCCGATCACGACACCGGCGGCGCGAGCTCCGACTACGGCGCGCCGCCTCCGCCGCCCGAGGCCTGAGCCGATGGCGCTCCGGCCCTGTCCTTCGTGCGCGCGACACGTGCGAGCCGCCGAGCCGGCCTGTCCGTTCTGCGCGAGCGCGCTCGTGCCCACGTCCGTCGGCGCGCCGGTGATCGGCGAGCGTCTCGGTCGCGCGGCGCTCTTCGCGTTCGGCGCCGCCGTGGCGACCAACGCCATCGGATGCGGCACCGCGGTCGCGCCCGTCGACGGCGGCGCGGGAGATGCGCAGGTCGGTTCGTTCGATGTCGGCAACGACGTCGGCCCGCCGGATGCGCACATCGGAGGGTTCGATGCCGGGTACGGCGGGCCACCGTACGACGCCGATCTCGTCATCCCCGACAGTGCACCTCCGCAAGACACCAGCGTGGATGCGGGCGGCGATGCGGGAAGCGAAGCGGGCTCGGACGCGAACGTGCACGCGCCCTACGGTGCGCCTCCGGCGCCTCCGCCTCCTCCCGAGCAGCCCTGATCAGCTCGCTGCTCCGTCGTCGAGCACCGCGCGCACCTTGCGCGTGAGCGTCTCCGGTGTGATCGGCTTCTGGAGGAACGCCACGCTGGCCTCCAGGATCCCGTGCCGCAGCACGCTGTCGTCGGTGTATCCCGAGACGTAGAGGACCTTCATGCCAGGGCGCGTGGGCACCAGCTGCTTCGCCAGCTCGGGCCCGCTCATCCGCGGCATGACGACGTCGGTCAGGAGCAGGTGAATCGTGCCTGGGTGATCTTCGGAGATCGCGAGCGCGGTCTTCCCGTCGCATGCGGGCAGGACCGTGTAGCCGCTTCGAGTGAGGATGGCCTGTGCGGCGGCGCGGAGCGCGTCTTCGTCCTCGACGAGCAAGACGGTCTCGGTCCCGCGGAGGATCTCGGAAGCTGCCGGCGCGATGGGCTCGAGCGGCGCATCGACCCGCGGGAGATAGATCTCGAAGCTCGTCCCGTGACCGAGCTCGCTGTCCACGCGCAGGCTCCCGCCGCTCTGCTGGACGATGCCGAACACGGTGGAGAGGCCGAGCCCGGTCCCTCGGCCCATCTCCTTCGTCGTGAAGAATGGCTCGAAGACGCGGGTGCAGGTCTCCTCGTCCATGCCGATCCCGCTGTCCGAGACCGTCAGCATCACGTACGAGCCGGGGGGCAGGGCGTGGGCTCGCGCGTAAGGCGCGGGGAGCTCGACGTTCGACGTCTCGATGGTGAGCTTGCCACCCGTCGGCATCGCATCCCGCGCGTTCACGGCGAGGTTCATCACGACCTGCTCGATGCTGCCGGGATCGACCTTCACGTGACCGAGCAGCTCGGCGCCGCGACTGACGAGCTCGACGTCCTCACCGAGCATGCGGCTCAACATGTTGTTCATGCTCGCGAGGAGCGCGTTGAGATCGATCACCTTGACCTCGACGAACTGGCACCGGCTGAACATCAGGAGTTGGAGCGTGAGCTGCGCCGCGCGCTGGGCCGCCCGGCGGATCTCGTCGAGATCGGCGCGCAGCGGATCCGCCTTTGCCATGTCCTCGCTCATCAGATCGCCGTAGCTGAGGATCACCGAGAGCAGGTTGTTGAAGTCATGGGCGATCCCACCTGCGAGCCGGCCGACGGCCTCCATCTTCTGCGCCTGCCGGAACTGGACCTCGCTCTCGCGCAGCGCGAGCTCGGCGCGCTTGCGCTCGCTCAGATCGACCACGAGGCTGATGGCCCGCGTGCCGGTCAGCGGGGCGATGCCGACGAGCACCGGGAC
>CAYSCF010000115.1:0-18939 GCA_964429305.1 uncultured Sandaracinaceae bacterium
CAGCAAACCGAGCAGCGCGAACGGCGCCATCGCGAGCGGCCACGTCCACCAGTTGCCCATGTGCGTCGCTGCGTCGCCCTCGGGCACGATGCGGCTGATGGTCAGGTACTGCAGGCCCTGACCGAGATAGACGAAGCCGTCGATGATGCCGACGACGATGCCGACGTTCTTCTTGCCGCCGAAGTCCATGCTCGCCGCGCCGCTCAGCATGCCGTGCACACCGATGACGGAGAGCATCATCACGATCACCACCGCGCCGAGCGCGTATGTGTTCGTGATCACGAGGCCCATGATCAACGCGAGCGCGAGGATCACGCCGTAGAGCATTCCGGCGACCGGGCCACGCCGCGAGCCGAACACGCGATCGGAGATGAGCCCTGCGAGCACGCCGCCGGTGATGCCCGCGATGCACTGCGCCATGCCCCAGTTCGCCGCGATGTAGTTGCTCGCCGTGCCGGTCTGATCGCTGAAGCGCACGTACCAGTCCATGAGCGAGCTGCGGGTGAAGCCGCTGCAGAACTCGATGCCGGCGATGATGAGGATCGCGGGCTGTCGCACCATCATCGTGCCGACGCGCGCGACCTCGGCGATCGCCTCGCGGAAGCCGCGACGCGCGTCGACCGCCGCGCCCCAGTCGGCATCGCCGGTGTCGAAGTCGGCGAGGCCCGCTTGGCCGGGCGTGTCGCGCACCCAGATCACGTTCGCGACCGCGAATACGAGCAGGATGGCGGCCGGAAGCCAGAACACCCAGGGTGGCGGCGCGTTGTGCGCGAGGATCCCGCACCAGTCGTACGCGAAGTACAAGCCGAGCGAGATCAAGATCCCGAAGATGCCGCCGAACGTGCCGCGCTCCTTGAGGTGGAACCACGCCGCGTTGACCTTGACGATCGAGACCGCGCCGAAGCTCTGGAAGTACATGTTGATCCCGTAGAGGATCGAGAAGTTCCGGACGATGTCGTCCGTGTGGCCGCTCCAGACGAGCACGCCCATCGCGATGTTCGCGAGCGCCGAGCCCGTGGCCGCGACGATCATCGTGGCGCGACCGCCGAATCGATCGGTGAGCGGCCCGTTCAAGAGGAACGAGAAGCCGTAGACGATCGTGCCGGTGGCCTTGATCGTCCCGAAGTCGTGGTTGTCGATCAGATCCGCGAGCGCGCTCGCCGCCTGCGTGAGGTTGTAGCGGCCCATGTAGAGGAACGCGTACGTCATCCCGAGCGGGAACCAGTTCATGAACCGGCGGTGCATGAACTTCTTGTCGTGGCCTACGTCGACCTTCGGCAGCCGCGCGAAGACGACCGCCACCACGGCGAGCAAGAGCAGGATCGGGATCAACCGTTCGAGCCAGACGGGCACGCGCGCACCCTAACACGCGTTCTGTACGACCTCGCGACGCCCGAGAAACACGGACACGCTGGCCCTCGAGAAGGGGCCTCTCGTGTGAATTTTCGACCCTCGAAGGGCAACCCTGAAGGGCCCATTTTACAGGGCGTTCCGAGCGCAGAATCCACCTATAATATAGGGCGATTCTAGCGTTCTAAGCTGTTGCTACGGCAGATCCGCGCAGCTATGCTGCCGCCTCTTCATGAGCAGCAAAAAAGACGAGTCCGAATACGGCGCTGGATCCATTCGCGCCCTCGAAGGTCTGGAAGCCGTTCGCATGCGCCCGGGCATGTACCTGGGCAACGTCCAAGACGGCAGCGCGCTGCATCACCTCGTGTGGGAAGCGGTCGACAACGCAGTCGACGAGCACCTCGCCGGTCACTGCAAGCGCATCACCGTCACCGTGCACACCGCCGATCAATCGGTGACGGTCTCGGACGACGGGCGCGGCATCCCGGTCGGCATGCACGAGCGCGGCGTGAGCGCGGCCGAGGTCGTGATGACCGTGCTGCACGCGGGCGGCAAGTTCGACAACGACAGCTACAAGGTCTCGGCGGGTACGCACGGCGTCGGCGTGTCCGCCGTCAACGCGGTCAGCGACTTCTTCAAGCTCGAGATCCGTCGCGAGGGCAAGGTCTGGTACCAGGAGTACCGCCGCGGCGTGCCAGTCGCGCCGCTCGCGCCCACGGGCACGACGGACAAGACCGGCACGAAGGTCACGTTCAAGCCCGACCCGACGATCTTCTCGAACGTCGTCGACTTCAGCTGGGACATCCTGAACAACCGCATCCGCGAGATCGCGTTCCTCAACGCGGGGCTCGTCATCGATCTGATCGAAGAGGGCGGCGAGAACCGATCGGTCACGTATCAGTTCGCCGGCGGCATCGTGGAGTTCGTGCATCTGCTCAACAAGAGCAAGACGCCGCTTCATCCCGATGTCATCTCGATCGCGGACGAGCGCGAGAAGGTGCAGGTCGAGATCGCGCTGCAGTGGAGCGAGGCGTTCCAGGAGCAGATCAGCTGCTACACGAACAACGTCTTCAACCGCGACGGCGGCACGCACCTCACCGGTCTGCGCGGCGCGCTCACCAAGACGGTCAACAGCTACGGCTCCTCGCACAATCTCCTCAAGGAGATGAAGGGCGAGTCGCTCGCGGGCGAGGACGTGCGCGAGGGCCTGACGGCGATCGTCAGCGTCAAGCACCCGAACGCGAGCTACTCGTCGCAGACGAAGGACAAGCTCGTCTCCGGCGAGGTGAAGGGCATCGTCGAGAACATCGTCAACGATCGGCTCGGCAGCTACTTCGAAGAGCACCCGAACGAGGCGCGTCGCATCGTCGAGAAGTGCGTGATGGCGGCGCGTGCGCGCGAGGCGGCGCGCACGGCGCGCGAGGCGGTGCAGCGCAAGGGCATGCTCGATCCGACGCACCTGCCCGGCAAGCTGGCCGATTGTCAGGAGAAGGACCCGGCCAAGAGCGAGCTCTACATCGTCGAGGGTGACTCGGCCGGTGGCTCGGCCAAGCAGGGGCGTGATCGCAAGACCCAGGCGATTCTTCCGCTCCGCGGCAAGATCTTGAACGTCGAGCGCGCGCGCTTCGAGAAGATGCTCGCCAACCAAGAGGTGGGCACGCTCATCACGGCGCTGGGCGCAGGCATCGGCACGGGCGCAGAGGGCGGCACCTTCGACGTCGAGAAGATGCGCTACCACCACATCATCATCATGACGGACGCCGATGTGGACGGTTCGCACATCCGGACGCTCTTGCTGACGTTCTTCTATCGTCAGATGCCGGAGGCGCTGCGCCGGGGGTTCGTCTACATCGCGCAGCCGCCGCTCTACAAGGTCAAGAAGGGCAAGAAGGAGCAGTTCCTCAAGGACGAGGACGCGCTCGCGCGCTTCGTGTTCGACGAGGGCGTTCGTGATCTCGTGATCCGGACCAAGACGGGGGTGCCGCTCACGGGCGATCCGCTGCGCCGGCTGCTGGACGACATGGCCAAGTGGAAGAAGATCGTGCGCGGTCTCGATCGCCGCGCCGAGCCGGTGCTGATCGAGGCGCTGGTACGCGTGACGGATCTCGACGTCAAGACGCTGGCCGACCGTGCGGCCGTCGACGCGGCGCAGAAGGCGATCACCGACTACGTGAACGAGCGCGAGCCCGATCTCTTGCCGTTGGTCTTCACGATCGAAGAGGACACCGAGCACTCGACGAACCGCATCCGCGTGCGCACGCGCTCGGGCGTCTCGAGCAAGGTCACCACGATCGATCACGACTTCTTGAACGGCAGCGACGTGACGCAGCTGCGTGCGATCCACCAGGGCGTGGTCTCGCTCGGTCAGCCGCCCTTCATGGCGCTGGCGCTCGATGACAACGGGAAAGAGGAAGCGAGCGAAGAGATCGGTCGCATCGACGATCTCGTCGCCTTCGTCGAGACGCGCGGCAAGAAGGGCCTCGGCATCCAGCGCTACAAGGGCCTGGGCGAGATGAACCCGGAGCAGCTCTGGGAGACCACGATGAACCCCGAGACGCGCATCTTGTTGCAGGTAAAGGTGGAGGACGCGATCGAGACCGATCGCCTCTTCTCGCTGCTGATGGGCGACGAGGTCGAGCCGCGCCGCGAGTTCATCGAGACGCACGCGCTGGACGTGAAGGAACTGGATATCTGATCTTCAGGGGCGCTGAGCGCGCCCCTCGCTTCGCTCGCGAGCGACTATCCGGATGGCGTGCACCAGCCGGATCGTCGCCCTCGCCCTCGACGTGCTGGGATGGGCGGATGCGCTCGCGAGCGATCTCCTCAAAAGATCGTGAGACACTTTCCACACACGTCTTCGTGGAGGTTCTCATGAGGCGATCGCTTGGTTTGTTCTTGGTCTTCGGGCTCTCGGCCGGCTGCAGCGACAGCACGACGCTCGATGTCGACTCGGGCAGCACATCCGACGCGCTCGCGGGCTCCGATGCGTTCGTCCCGCTCGCCGATGCGGGAACGGACGCGGCGAGCCTTCCGGACACCGGCGTCGTGCTCCCCGACGGCGGTCACGATGCGGGCCCGCCACGCGATGCCGGCACGGTGCTGCCGCCCGTGGACGGCGGCGATCCCTTCGGTGACTCGGGCGCGCTCGGCGATCCGGCATGGGTCCCGCTCACCGTGCTGACGGATGGATCGCACTGCACACCGCTCACGCCGTGCGGTGGCGACATCACCGGAACGTGGGACGTCGGAGGCGGCTGCTTCGAAGTGCCGCTCGCCGACGTGATGCGCTGCCCCGGCGCGCACGCGACCGGCTCGGGCATGAGCCGCGGTCGCGTGACGTTCGATGGGACGATCGCGCATCGCGTCGCACAGTCGGAGGTCGACGTGCTCGTCACGATTCCTTCGCTCTGCGCGAACTTCGCCGGTGGGTGTATGGCGATCGAGACGATGATCCGCGCGTCCACGCCCGATGCGGCGTGCGCGACGGAGGCCGACACGAGCTGCCTGTGTCAGGTGCGCGTGACGACGGTGATCGACGACACGGACGGCTACTCGACGATGAGCGACGAGATCGTCGGCGCCGCCAGCGGCAAGCGGTGGGCGTACTGCGTTGCGGGCGACTCGCTCGAGTACCAGGACGTGTCGAGCACCGGCACGCGCGAGCCCGGCATCATCGATCTCACGCGGCGCTGATCGATTCTTCCCACGCGTTGGCGAGGCCGTCTCCGATCAAGAGCACGGTCTCGCCGGACGCTTCGGCGCGCGCACGACGGATCGCAGCGGCGGCATCGGGCTCGATCACGACGTCGAGCTCGGGCCTCGCCGTGCGCGCGATCCGAGCGACGCGCTCGGGCGCCATGTCGCGCTGCGCGTCGCTCACGTGCCATGCGGTCGCGTAGAGCTTCGTCGTCCGCTCGCAGCTCGCGAAGATCCTCACGACGTCCTCGGCGCCTTCGACGCGCGCGATCGTCGTGAGCACCACGCGCAGCGGGCCGGGCACCGAGTCGAGCGTCGCGCGCGCCTTGGTCGGGGCCTCCGTCACGTTCCGGATCGTGAGCGGATCCTTCGCGACGATCTCGAGGCGACCAGGCACCCGCACGTCGGCGAGGCGCGCCGCCGCCGCTGCCACCGCGCCCGCATCGCCCGGCAGCACGCCCGATCGCACGAGCTCGCGCACGCACGTGATCGCCGTCCGCGCGTTGTCGCGCTGGTAGTCGCCGACCAGATCGAGCTCGAAGTCGACTCCGTCATCCGCCGCGTCGACGACGTGCGAAGCGAGCCGACCGATGGCCGCGCGCACGACGGCCGTCTGCGGAGCGACGACGACCGGACGATCGGGAAAGACGCCCCCGGCTTTGTGCCACGTGGGCCCGGCGGCCGCGCCGAGCGGCGCGAGGAAGTCCGGCAAGGGATCGGGCGGCGTCAGCAGCGCGCCGTGCTCGACACCGATCTTCGTGAGCACCGTCGCCGCGACGTTCGGCCAAGCGCGGCTCACGTCGTCGCGCAGTCCGATGTTCGCCTCGACGACGACGAGCGCAGCACCCTGCGTCGAGGCTTCACGCGCGAGCACCGCGTAGCGAAGGTCGAACGGCGCGAACGGTCCGTACGTCTTCTCGAGATCCAGGACGAACGGCGCGAGAGACACGACGTGCTCGGTGAAGCGCTCGCGCGAGATCCAGCGAGGCATGCGCTCCCCGGCTTCCATCGACTGATAACGCTCGCGATGGCCATCGTCGGTCTCGCGCAAGGGAGGCTTGGTGCCGAACACGAGCGATCGGCGATCGCCGGCGCGATCGAGCACGCCCCGAGCGAGAGCCGCGATCATGCGCGTCGTCGAGCCTTTGCCCGCTGATCCCGCGACGACGACCGCGGGCACGTGCGCGAGATCGATCTTCGCCGACGCGAGCAGCGCGGCGAAGCGTCGGCCGTGGACGCGCGACCGATCGCTCGGCCACGCGCGCTCGCGCTCGACGAAGGCCATCGCTTCTTCGAACGTCATGTCTTCGCCTTCGGCGCGGGGCGCGCGAGCCAGACGGCGGCGATCACCATCACGACGCCGATCCCTTCGATCCAGCCGATTGGCTCCGCGAGCAAGACCGCAGCGAGCGCGATGATCACCGGCCGCTGCAGCAGCAATGCGAGCGACGTTCGTGCCGCGCCGAGCGCTGCGACCGCGGCGACGAACGAAACGTTGGAGACCGCCGCCGCGACGCCGACGACCGCGCCCGTGCCGGCCGCGAAGCCGTCGGGCAGTGGGACGAAGGGAGCGATCACGATGGCGAGCACGGCGCCCGTCGCGAACACGTAGCTCGACACGAGGCTCGATGGATACTCCCTGCCCACGCGCTCGATCACGAGGCGATAGGTCGCCGACGACACGGTCGCTCCGAGCGCGCACGCGATGCCGATCGCGTCGGTCGCCAAGTCGATCGGGCCGGCCGTGAGCACGATGCCCACGATCCCGAGCGCGAGCGCGGCGAAGAAGCGCGCGCCCAGGCCTTCCCGGCGGGCCGATGCGATCGCGACCCAGAGCGGCGTCGCCGACACGAGCGTCACCGCGATCGCGACCGGCAGACGCATGAACGCGACCAGCGCGAGCCCGCTCGTGATGAACAAGAGCACGCCGGCACCCGTGAGCCGCAGCGCATCCGCGCGTCCGACCCAGCGGCGCTGACCGACGATTCCGATCACGATCGCGGCGACGAGATACCGGAGCACCAAGAGCGTGCTCGGATCCACGTGACGCGCGCCGCTCGCCCGCGCGAGCAGAGGCTCGACACAGCCGGCGGCGATCGTCAGCGCCAATAGGGCGGGGCCGCGTGCACCGCGCGGCTCAGCCACGCACCCGTTCCAAGATCTCGCGCGCCGAGAGCCCGCTCCAACCGAGACGCGCGAGCGAGCGACCCTCGCTCCGGTAGTCGCTGCCGTGCAGCAGCGAGGCGAGCTGGATCACCGCGTCGATCGTCGGCGTGGCCACACCCGCGAGCGCGGCGAGCTGGCTCGCGAGGACCAGCGTCGAGGAGACGTCTTCACGAACGTAACGGTGATCGAGCGTCGTCGGCGCGAGGCTCTCGCGATAGTTCGGCACCGCGTGCATCGCCGACAGGAGCGTGCCCTCGTGCCCGCCGCCGTAGTAGCGGTCGAGCACCTCGGCCATCGGCACGAGGGTCGTGTCGAACGCGTGCGCGATCGCGTTCAGCTCGGCCTCCACGGTCTGCATGATCACGATGGTGCGCTCGGTCCACCCCTCCAGATAGAAGAGAAACGATTCGCCGCGATCGATGCGGTTCATGTTCGCGATGACCGTCGGTGCATGTGCGACCGCGCCGAAGTCGGTGAGGCCACGCTGGATCACGTGATCGGCCGCCTCGAGGCCCGGATGCTCTCGCTCGAAGAACGCGCGGGCCGCTTCCGTGGCACGGCGCGTGGGCCCGGCGTAGAGCGTCCACTGCTTGATGCCGCGCACGCGCACCGAGCCGTCGTCCTGGATGCGGCACGCGAAGAGCGCGTCGGTCTCGACCACCTCGACGCCGCGCACACCCGCGAGCGCGAGCAGGTGCGCGACCTCGACCGAGCCGCCGAGCTTGCTCGAGAAGCACACGATGCGTTGGCCCGCGCGCAGGTGCGGCGCGAGCCGCGCGACCACGTCGGGATACGCGGTGACGACGGTGGCCAGGTAGATCGTCTCGCAGGCACGTGCGAAGGCGGCCGGATCGTCGCCACCTCCGGCGAGCTGGAATGTGCCGTCGATCTTGCCCGTCGCGCGAACGCATCCGTCGTGACCGCGGAGCCATGCGAGGTGCGTGGCGTCGCGCGTGAGCAGATGAACGCGTCGACCACGTTCCGCGAGATGCGCCGAGAGCGCGCGTGCGCTCGGGCCACTTCCCACCACACCTACGTCGTTTCCCAAGACCGAACTGCTCTGTCTCCCCGACGAGGCTGCTCCACCAGCCGTGCGGACGAACCATCCCGCACTGGACGACCGACGTCCAGTCGGTCTCATCAAGACGAATTTGCACATGCAACACATATGCGATAGCTATCGCCTCGCGTGTGGAAGCCCTTCATCGCCGTCTCGTTCTGCGTGTGCCTGGTGGCGACGCCGGCCGCGCGCGCGCAGTCGGTTCTCACCCCGCCGCGCATTCTCGAGAGCGACGAGCCGATGCTGCCCGATGACTACGAGGGCGCCGCGCCGGAGCCGATCGTGCTCCACGTCACGATCGAGGTCGACGGGACGGCGTCGGATGCGCACGCCGATGGCGAGCACGACCCGGAGCTGGAGCAGGCCGCCATCGCGGCGTTGCGCACCTGGCGCTTCGCACCGGCGACGCGTGATGGAGTGCCCATCCGCGCTCGTGCACGCATCGAGGTGCGCTTCGAGCCGGAGGCGACGCTCGCGGCACCGACGGAGGCTATCGTTCCGGCCGAACCGGCGGGTGCTCACGTGGCGGCCGACGAAGACGACGACGACGCCGACGGAGGCGACGCGCACGAAGAGCCGACCTATTCCGCGACCGGCATCGTCGATCCGATCGCGCAGGCCGCCGCGCCGCGTGCTGCGAGCGACTACGTGCTCCCCTCCGACATCATCGGCGCCGCGCCGCATCGCGACGCAGGAGACTTGCTCGCATCCGCGCCCGGCGTGTACGTCGCGCGCGGTGAGGGCGACGGCGTCGCGCACTCCATCTTCCTGCGCGGCTTCGATGCGGAGCACGGACAAGATCTCGAGCTCACGATGGGCGGTGTTCCGCTCAACCAGCCCTCGCACATCCACGGTCAGGGCTACGCCGATCTGGGCTTCCTGATCCCCGAGGTCGTGCAGTCGATCCGCGTGACCGAGGGCGTCTACGATCCGCATCAGGGCGACTTCGCGACGGCCGGCAGCATCGGATTCGATCTCGGCGTCGAGCGTCGTGGTCTCGTCTCGCGCACGAGCTACGGCTCGTTCGACACGTTTCGTCAGCTCCTGCTCTGGGCGCCGACCGGCGAGCGCAACGGGACGTTCGGCGCGGTGAGCTATCGGCGCACGAGCGGCTTCGGGATCCGCCGCGGCGGCGAGTCGGGCTCGGCGATGTTCCAGTACGAGCTCGGCAGCTCCGGCAACGTACGTGCGCGAATCACCGCGACGCTCTACGGCGCGCGCTACGGCCTGGCCGGCATCCTGCGCGAGGACGACGTCGCCTCGGGCCGCGTCGATTTCTACGGTAGCTATCCGGACGCGACCGCGGCCGCGCAGAGCTCGTTCGCGATCCGCGCGATGCTCGCCGGATCCGTCGACATCCTCGGCGAGCGCGGCAGCTTCGGCGAGATCGGCGCCTGGCTCGCCTACAACGACTTTCGTCTGCAAGCGAACTACACGGGCTATACGCAGATCTCGCGCGTCGATCCGAGCTGGCGCGGGCGCGGCGATCTGATCGAGCAGCGCAACGCTGCCGTCTCGATGGGCCTTCGCGGTCGCTGGCGCTCGGAGCGATACACGCCGTTCGACTGGGCCTCCATCTTCCTCGAGCTCGGCGCGACGGGTCGGCTCGATCTCACGTCGCAACAGCAAAACCTGCTCGACGCCGTCAACAACCAGACGTGGGATCAGCGCGTCGATGCCGACATCCGCGGTGGCGACGTCGGAGGCTATCTCGATCTCGATCTGCATCTGACCGAGTACGTGCGGCTGCGCGGCGGCGTGCGCGCGGACGTCTTGCTCTACGACATCGACGATCACCTCGGAAACTTCGCACCCGCGTTTCGCCCATCGACGTTCATCGACGGCTTTCGTCGTACGGCGCTCGGCATCGCCGCCGGGCCGCGCGCGACGATCGAGGTCACTCCCGTTCAGGGGCTCGCGCTCTCCGTCTCGTACGGCGAAGGCTATCGCTCGCCGCAGGCGCGTACGCTGACGGACGGAGAGACCGCGCCCTTCGCGAAGGTGCGATCGGGCGACGTGGGACTGCGCTTCACGACCGGCCGCGCGCTCGAGCTCACGCTCGCGGGCTACCTCACGAATCTCTCGAACGACGTCGCCTTCGATCCGCAGGAGGGACGTCTGGAGTCGCTCGGGCCGAGCACGCGTCTCGGCGGCTCGCTCTACCTCGTCACGCGCCCGCTCTCGTGGCTGCTCGGCGCGATCTCGCTGACGTACGTGCGCGCGACGCTCGACGGGCCGCCGCTCGCGACCGCCATGGATCCGGCGCCGCCGTACGTGCCGGGCCAGGCCTTGCCCTACGTGCCGCCGATCGTGCTGCGTGTGGATGCGTCCGCCAACGAGCAGGTCGCGACGCTCGCCGATCTCCCGTTCCGCATCCGCGGCGGCGTCGGCTTCTCGATGCTCGGCGCGCGCCCGCTGCCGTACGGCGACCAAGCGCCGCCGTTCGCGCTGCTCGACGTCTCGGTCGGCTCCACGTGGGGCCCCGTCGATCTCGGCCTCGACGTCTTCAACTTGCTCGACCAGCGCTACGAAGCGGTCGCGTACTCGTTCGCATCGAACTGGACGCCGACCGACATTCCATCGCGCGTTCCAGCGCGTGCGTTCTCCGCCGGATCGCCACTGACGATCATGGCGACGCTCGGACTGAGGATCGAATGAGAGCCTTCGTCCTCGTCCTCGCGTTCGTCTTCGTCTTCGCCGGATGCGTCGAGAGCGGGCGGACGCGCGTGTCGATTCCCGTGCACGGCGCCGGCACCGACGTGCGCACGTTCGTCGTCGGTGATCACACCGTCACGCTCGACGATGCGCGCATCGCGTGGGGCCCGGCGTACTTCTGCACGACGCCCTTCGCCGACGTCGATCTCTGTCCGACGGCGCTCGCGGAAGTGCGCAGCGCCGCGACGATCGACGCGCTCGATCCGACCCCGCAGCTCGTGGGCTCGCTCGACGGCATCAGCGGCACGGTTCGCTCCGCGATGTTCGACTACGGCATCACGTGGCTCTTGCCGGCCACTGCGGCCCGCCCCGACCCCGGCGCGGTCGACGGCGCGCACTCCGCGCACTTCGCAGGCTCGGTCGAGCGTGCAGGCGTGGTCACGCGCTTCGTCCTCGACGTCGACATGGTGCCGCTCGACAGCGGCGTGAGCGCAGCGCACGGCGTCCCGACCGTCCACGTTCTCGACGCGCGACCCGATGCGCTCGTCGTGCGCTTCGATCCAGCCGCGATTTTCGCGGGCGTGGACTTCGACGATCTCGGCCCGAGCACGGCAGATCCCGTGATCGTGACCGAGCAGAGCTCTCTCTATCAATCGGTCGTGATCGCGCTCGCGTCGAGCGCACTACCGACCCTGGAGTGGATCGCACCATGAAACACGTACGTCACCTTTTCCTTCCTATCGTGCTCTGTTCCTGTGGTGGCTCGATTGCACCGACCGGCGACGTCGTCATCGACCTCGAGGCCGAAGACACGATCACCGGCGGGCTCTCTTCCGGCACGAGCGAAGACGACGTGATCGACGGATGGTCGATCGCGTACACGGAATTCGTCGCGACCGTGGGGCACGTCCATCTCGGGCGCACGGCGAGCGGCGCGATGGTCTCGAGCCCGCAGCTCTCGACGGTGGATCTGCGGTCGCTGCCGACGTCGGGCTTCACGCTCGCTTCGTTCACCGCGCTCGAAGCGACGCGTTGGGACGTGATCGGATTCACGACACCCGCGACGACCTCGACCTCCACGCGCGACGCGACCGTCTCGAGCACGGACTTCGACGCGATGAGCGCGGGCGGATGCACGTTCTTGATCGCCGGTGCGCTCACGAGCGACACGAGCCAAACCGTCGACTTCCGTCTCTGCATCCCGGCCCCAACGGACTACGGGCCGTGCTCGACGCCGGACGGGATGTCGGGGCTCGCAGTCGTCGCGTCGGCGACGACGCCGGCCAACGTGACGATCCACGGCGATCATCTCTGGTTCAACTCGTTCCCTGCCGGCGCGGAGTCGACGGTCGAGCGCCGAGCGCAGTGGATGGCGGACTGCGATGCCGACCACGACGGTCACGTCACCGAGGCCGAGCTCCGCGCGATGCCCGCGTCACGCGTGTTCACGACGACGAACCACTACGACCTCGCGGGCGCGCCGAGCGTCGACGGCCACGGCATCACGAGCGCGTGGGACTGGGTCCGTGCGCAGATGACGACCGTCGGCCACTTCCAGGGCGAGGGCGACTGCCCATGGGCGGCTGCGCCCTCGGGCATCTGAACTGGACAGGGCGCGCGGTGATCAGCGGATGATGACGCCGCACGGGAACGTCGCCGTCAGCGGGCGTGCTCCGCCGAGCAGCGTGGTGCACGCGTCTCCGTCGAGCTGGATGTGCGTCGCGTCGACCGCGTGCCAGCCGTTCGGATCGCCGCACGTCAGTGGGTTGCCGGCGAGCGTCACCATGCTGCCGCCGCTGCAGGCCGCCGTGGGATCGATCATGCCTGCGAGCGTCAGGCTGCACGACACCACGCCACCGACGATCGTCGTGAGCGCGTCACTGAGCGTCGTGGTGTCGGTCGCGAGATAGACGTGGCCGCCGCTGCCGCCTGCGCCCGCGTCCGCCACGGCCTGCAGGTTCGCCATCATCGAGTCGGTGCCGACGCTGATCACGTACGTCGGGATGCTGGGCGTGCGATTGAACGCGGCCGTGACCGCGGAGACCGAGTGCATCTGACCGCCCCTCGTGTCGTTGTTGCTCGCGCACGTGTTCGGATCGCCATCGGTCGCCAGGATGAAGATGGTCGGCTGGCTCGGGTCGTCGATGATCGTCGAGAGGTTCGAGACCACGTAGTCGATCGCCTCGCCCGTCGGCGTGTTGCCGCCCGGCGAGAGCGCCATGTACTGCGTGTTGATCGCGTCGTAGTTGTTGAGCGCGCAGTCGACGATGTGCGTGTTGTTGGGGCACGTCTCGCCGCGGCTCGCACCGTGGAACCAGGCCATGCCCCAGCGCACCGAAGCTTCGAGCGAGTGGATGAGGCCATCGGGGTTCGCCATCAGCGCGTTCTCGAGCGCATCCCAGCGATGCACGCCCGACCCCGTCGGGAAGTCGTTCGTGCCCATCGAGCCCGACTGATCGACGATGACCACGACGTTCGGCGTGGCGAGCGTGGTGCCGACCTCGACCGCCGCGCACGTGTTGTCGGCGGGCGGCACGTCGATCGGTTGCACGTTGCCGTCGATTGCACCGTCGGTCGTGATCGCGCCGTCCATCGTCGTCTCGCACTGTCCGTTGGGCGCGCAGCGAACGCCGCCGGCGCACGCGTGCGTGGCGCTGCACTCGGCCGCACAGTGGTTGTCCACGCAGTGCGTTCCGGGCCCGCAAGGGACCGCGGGGCTACACAGCGCGCCGCAGCTCGTCGGCGCGTTCGGCAGCGCGCACACGTCTTGCGACGTTCTCGGTGATCCGCACTCGCATCCAGCCGCGGTGGTCACGACGAGAGCGAACAACCCGAAGCGAAGCGTGATGGACATGCGTCCATCGTAACGCGAAATCGGCCTTTCGCGTCATTTCGAGCCGACGTCAGGGATTTCCCGATGTCGGCTCGCTCGGCGGCGTGCTCTGCGCGGCGCTCGCGTCGCATCGATACGCGCGACCGCGACCGATCCAGTGTCCATCTCCGCGTCCGTCGTCCTCGTGATGGCGCGACTCGACGAGGACGTGCGTGCCGCCCATCTGCCCGGCCTTGTTGCGCATCAAGATGACGAGCTCCGCCTCGGTGCCCGGGCGTCCTGCGTCCGGCGGGATGCCGATCGACACGTCGCCGATCAACGTACACGCGTCCGGCATGCCCGCGCTGCCGACCTCCGTGACCGTCGTTCCGCGATCGGTGAGCGTGATCGCGGTGGAGCAGGCACAGAGCGAGAGAGAGAGGAACAGGACGCGGGCGATTCGCATGGTCGCCGACCATATCAGAGCGCGCATCCGCGAGGGGGAGTCGTTCCCGGCAGCGCCTGCTGCTATCTTGGACGTCTATGCGCCCTCGTAGCTCGGCGGTCCGCCTCGTGCTCTGCGTCGTGGTGCTCTGGGCGAGCAACCTGCTCGGTTGTAGTGCTCTCGTCGCGCCCGATACGTCGCGTCTGCACGACGACGTCGATGCGGCGATGCAGAGCGAAGTCGATGCCTGGTCGCCGATGCGACCCGATGCCGCGACGCGGCCGGACGCGTGGCAGATGCCGGGATGCTCGGCACCGTGCACCGACGGAACGGTCTGTGATGGAACGTCGTGCGTGTGCCCGCCCGATGCGTGCTGCCCGGTCTGCGGCACGAACGAGACGTGCACGTTCGGCAGCTGCGTGAGCTGCGGTAACGATGGCGATGCGTGCTGCGATGGCGGCGCATGCAACGCCGGCACGACGTGCGTCGCCGGCAGCTGCACGGCATGCGGCGGCGTCGGCGAGGCGTGCTGCGACGGCAACCAGTGCGATCCGGGCGGCGCTTGCAACGGCCTGACGTGCGACGCATGCGGCGAAGTCGGACAGGCGTGCTGCGAAGGGACGTGCAACGGCGACGCGACGTGCTCGCCGTCCGACGGTCAGTGCCATGGGACGAGCACGTGCGGCGCCGAAGGCCAAGCGTGCTGCATCCCGAACAGCTGCTCGAGCACCGATCTGGTGTGTCAGGGCGTCGTCGGCGGCATGTGCGTGCAGTGCGGCGCCCAGGGCCAGCCGTGCTGCAGCGGCAACAGTTGCAACAACGGGACGCTCAGCTGTCAGGGCTCCATCGCTGGCGGAGGCACGTGCAACCCGTGCGGCCTCGCGGGCCAGCGTTGCTGCACCGGGGGTCATTGTCGCGACGGCGCCACCTGCCGGACCGGCGGCATGTGCGCGTGACGTGACACACTCGGCGAGCTCACACGTCTGATCTCTGCCGGAGTGGTCCGCAGAGCGGACCCGACACGATTGTGTCGGCCGGCTTGGCCGGGCACACCGGTGGAGATCTCTGCCATGACTCGCGCCCTCGTCCTCGTCGCTCTGCTCGTCGCGGCATGCGGCGCGACGCATCCGTCACCGGAATCGCCCGCGCCGCCGCCTGCGGCCGACGCGATCGATGCAGGCGTCGACGCGGCGGTCGCGACCACGCCACGCATCGAGTCGGCGCACGCGATCCCGGACGACGCGACTTGGCGCTCGCTCGCCGCGCGGCCCACGTCGTCGTCGGTCGCGCGCACCGAGGTCGTGAAGTTCCTCGTCGATCTCGCCGACGAGCGCCGCATCTGGTTCGTCGACACCGAGCGCTGGGACATCCACTACTTCTTCGCGCGCGATCGTCTCGCGCGCGCGGGTCATCCGATCGAAGACCACGGCGCGTTCAACACCACCGAGTATCGGACCGCCGGGCGTCGCTTCGAGATGGGCTCGGTCGTCCACTATCTCGACTCGGACCTCTGGACGCTCGAGCTCGTCAGCGGCGACACGCTGTCGGGCCCCCGCATCGTCGCGCTCTACCACCAGATCGCGGGCGCGCTGTGGATGGGAGACCGCCTCGCGTTCCGACCGATCTCGCCGGTGCACGAGCAGAACATCGCGGCAGTGGCCGGCCAGATCCCGATCGTGACGACGGAGCAGGTCTTCGAGGGCATCGAGTACGAGCCGCTCACGAACGGGACGACGTACGGCACGCTGCGGGTGGTGCACGGGGCGCTCGATCTCTCGAGCGTCCGACCGGATCAGATCCTCGTGCTCGAGCAGCTCCCGGACGAGATCCCGGTCGTGGCGGGCGTGATCAGCGCCCAGCTGCAGGCGCCGCTCGGGCACATCGCCGTGCTCTGCTCGACGCGGCAGACGCCGAACATGGGGCTGCGCACGGCGCTCACCGACGAGCACATCGTCTCGCTCGACGGACAGCTCGTCGCGCTCACGGTCGCGCCGCAGGAGTGGACGCTGCGATCGGCGTCGCGCGTCGAGGCTGAAGCGGCATGGGCGACGCGTCGCCCGAGCGCGCCGCTGGTGCCGCAGGTCGATGCGAGCGAGATGCGCCTGCGCCCGCTGCGGGATCTGCGCTTGCGCGATGCGCACACCGTCGGCGCCAAGGCCGCGCAGCTCGGTGAAGCGGCGAGCCTCGACTCGATCACCACGCCTGGCGGCTTCGCGATCCCGTTCCACTACTATCTCGGCCATCTCGAGAGCGCGGGCCTCGCCGCCGCGATCGCGCCGATGCTCGAGAGCGCGAGCTTCCAGTCGGACGGCCACGCGCGCGACATCGCGCTCGCCGACCTGCGCGCTCGCATCGAGGCTGCGCCGATCGATCCGGTGCTCGTCCACGGGATCCGCACTCGCATCACGAGCACGGCGCGCGACGCGCGATGGATCTTCCGCAGCTCGACCAATGCCGAAGATCTTCCGGGCTTCACCGGGGCGGGCCTCTACCGATCGATCGTCGTGCCGGCGCACGCCACCGACGCTCAGATCGCCGACGCGATCCGCCAGGTGTGGGCGAGCGTGTGGCTGCTCGGCGCGTTCGAAGAGCGCGACTGGTATCGCGTGCAGCACGATCGCGTCGCGATGGGCATCCTCGCCGAGCCCTTCGTCGACGGCGCGTTCGCGAACGGCGTGGCGATCACGGCGAACCCGTTCTTCCAGGGGCGCCCCGGCTACTTCATCAACGCGCAGTCGCTCGGCGGCAGCGTGACCGGCGCGACGGGCGACGAAGTCCCCGAGCAGCACATCATCTACACCTACATGGAGACGCCCGAGTACGAGCTGCTCTCGCGCAGCTCGCGCACGGGTGGCGCGGAGCTCCTGAACGAGCTCGATCTCCTGCATCTCAGCAACGCGCTCACGGTGCTCGTAGAGCATTTCACCGTCGAGCACGACTGGCTCACGCGGAACTGGCCCAACAGCGACGCGAACGCATGCGACGTCGAGTTCCTCGTCGCGGGCGCCGATCGCCACATCGTGATCTTGCAGGTGCGCCCGTACACGGTGCACTGGGGCGAAGGTCAGACGCTGCAGTAGCGACCACTCCGGCCGAGATCAGAGGTCGAGCGCGCTCTCACCGTGCTCGGCGATCATGCGATCGACGTGTGCGAGCAGCGTGGCGCGACGCTCTTCGAGCTGCGTGTACATCCGGTCGGTCAAGATCGGGGCGCACACGTCGGCCTCCACGCGCGCCCGATACGCTTCGACGTCGAAGCCGCGGATCGCGTCGATGGTAGAGCGACGAAATCGCTGCACCGCGTGCAGGCGCGCGTCCATGAAGCTCGGGCTCGCCTGCGGCGAGTCGATGAATCCCGCGGCGTTGTCGAGGAACACCAGCTCGCCGCCCGGCCCGCGCGTGCGCACGTTCGTGTAGTCGCCGCCCCAGCGATCGATGTTCTCCGTGAGATAGTCGAAGAGGACGAGGTCGGAGAGCTCGGCGGCGCGATCGCTCGTGTCGGGCGTCGCGCTCGCCCGGCGCAGATCGCTCACGTCGGAGACCGGCATCTCGCCGGCCGCTTGCGATGCGTACACACGCGCGCGCTGAAAAGGCGAGACGGCGGGCGCCGGACCGAAGCGCGCCCAGGCTTCCCAGCCGAGACCGAGCTGGATCGGGACGAGACGCTCGGGGACCCAGTACGAGAGCGAGCCGCACACGTGATCGCGATCGACGATCGCCTCGGCCACGCGCTCGTCGCCGGCTGCGATCTCGCGCAGCGGATCCCACGCGAGCCGGCGGCCGATCGTCGGCGGCACGCGGCCGAGGCCGAGCATGCGATCGAGGTGGTAGGCGGCGATCTCCGCGAAGAAGTGCGAGCCGGAGAACGTCTGGGGCGGCTTGAAGTAGCCACGCGAACCGTCGCTGAACGTGAGCCGGAACGCGAGGCTGCGCCCACCGCTGCCACGCTCGACGCGCGCGAGATCCGAGTGAGCGAGCACGTCGAGCAGCGGCGCATCTTCCCGACCGAAGAACGAGTCGAGCGCGATGACGGCGGCATCCGGCTCGCTCTCACCCGCGTCCGGCGCTTCGATCTCGACGGCCGCCGTCTCGATCGTGGTCGTCGGCGGCGGAGCGCTCGCGGCTGCGGGCGTGCCGCATCCGAACAGACCCACCGCCAGAAGGACGCGCTTCATGCGCGGATGCTCGCCAAGGTCGGACGAATGGGCCAGTTTTCGGCGCGTGCGGACCGAACGACTGCTGATCGACACGGTGATCCTGCTGCTGCTCGGCATCGTGCTCTTCGCCGTCGGGTGGCTCGCTGCGCCTACGATCTTCGAGACGGCCGTGCGCGCGAGCGGCCTGCACGAGCTCGTCTACGAGAGCCGGGAAGCGGTCACCGAGCCCTATCCGGGGATCGCGCTCGCGCTGGCGATCGCGGCACCGCTCGCCTGGATCGTGGGCCTCGCCTACCGCATCGGCGCGCATCGCCCGCCGCGCGTGGCGATGCTCGCCGCCACCGTCGCGGTGCTGTTCTCAGCCACCATCTTCGGCATGGTGCGCGTCGTGTGGTGGATCACCGACTCGCTCCAGAGCGAGCAGGAGATCCGACCGATGATCAACGCGGGCGACTTCCAGCTCGGAAGCTTCGGCGCCGGGATGGCGTGCCGTGTCGCGCTCTTGCTCGGCGTGATCGCGTTCGCGATCGGACGGCGTGCCCACCATCGCTAGAGGATTCCCTCGTCGATCCGTCGCATGCCCTCGAGCAAGAGGCTC
>CAYSCF010000116.1:0-18916 GCA_964429305.1 uncultured Sandaracinaceae bacterium
GATCTCCGCGAGCGCGTCCTCGAGCGTGACCAGACCGCTGGTGCCGCCGTACTCGTCGACCACGAGCGCGATCGGGATCGAGCTCTCCTGGAACTCGGCGAGGATCTCGCCGACCGTCCGCGACTCGGGAACGATCAGGATGTCGCGCTTGAGCGTCGCCGGGGCCGGACGCGAGGGGCCGTGGAAGATCAGGTCCTTCACGTACACGTATCCGACGACGTGATCCGGGTCGCGGTCCTTGCTGACCGGGTACCGCGAGTAGCCCGAGCGGCGCACGCGCTCCATCCACGCGTCGAAGTCGTCGGCGAGCGACAAGATCTCCATGTCGACGCGCGGCACCATGATCGCACGCACGGGGCGATCGGTCGCGCGCAAGACGCGCTCGAGCAGATCGCGCTTCTGCGCCTCGAGGCCGTCGAACGAGGCTTGGATCAGCAGACGCAGCTCCTCGAGCGATAGCTTGCCCTCGGCGTGATCCGGCGCCGGGAGCCCGAGCGCGCGCAGGACGAGCTTCGATGCCGAGTTCAGGATAATCAGCGCGGGATAGACCGCGAAGTAGAAGACGCGCAGCGGCATCGACGCCAGGCGCGCGATGTCCTCGGGCTTGCGGATCGCGAGCGACTTCGGGACCAGCTCGCCGATGACGATGTGCAGGCTCGACATGAGCGCGAAGCCCACGGCGACCGCGATGCCCTCGACGACCTCGTGGCTGAGGCTCAGCCGCTCGAGGAGCGGGCTGAGCAGCGCGGCGATCGCCGGCTCGCCCAGCCAGCCGAGGCCGAGCGAAGCGAGCGTGATGCCGAGCTGCGTGGCCGGTAGGTAGGCATCGAGCGCGAGCACGATCGCGAGCGCGCGCTTGGCCGCTGGGTCGTCGGTCGCCTTGATGCGCGCCTCCAGCTGGGTCGGACGCACCTTCGCCAGCGCGAACTCCGCGGCGACGAAGAACCCGTTCGCGACCACACAGGCCAGCGCGCCGAGCAGAGCGAGCACGGGCTCAGTCTCTCATGCCGGTGGCCGGCGTCGGAAGACGACCGGCCACCCGCGACGGAAGGCAGCGCGATGGAGGCTTGTCGTTCACGGTTCGGCCACCGCGACGGCGCTCGCAGTCGAGCCGTTCATTGCACCGGCCAAAGTGCTCGACGCGGTCGAGCCGTTCATTGCACCGGCCAAAGTGCTCGACGCAGTCGAGCCGTTCATTGCTTGTGGAACGGGATCGGCGAGCGGGCGATGCCGGGGCTCGTCGGAGCGACGGGCTGCGGCGCGGTCGGCGGACGCGGGGCCGCTTGCTCGGTCTCGCCATCGATGGCTGCGATGCCTGCCGTCGCGCGGTCGAGGCCGATGGCGATGGCAGCTTCACGGAGGAACGTGCCCACGATGCGAACGAGCTTGAGCGAGAGCTGCTTGCCGAGCTCGATCTCGCGCTCGAGGAACGCCTCGAACGAGCCGTATCCCTTCGCCTCGTAGAGGCGCCGATCCCGGATGTCCGTGAGGATCGTGCCGATCTCGTAGAAGCTGCGCGAGAGGCTGCGCTTGAGCGCTCGGATCTGCGCCGTCTGCGTCGCGAGCGCGCCGATCTTCGCCTTCAGCTCGTCCGCGCCCACCGGGCTGCGGATCGTCAGCCGGGGAGGGATGCGCGACTTCCGCAGCATCGCCGTCCCCGAAGCGGCCGGAGCAGCAGCAGCGGCCGGCGTCGGCGCAGCGGCCTTCACCGCGATGGGCGCTGCCTTGGCTGGCGCAGCGGCCTTCGGAGCCGCGGCCTTGACCGGAGCGGCCGCCTTCGCCGGTTTCGCCACGGGTTTCGCGGCCTTCACGGGCTTCTGCGCTGCTGCCGCCTTCTTGGCGGGCTTCGCTTTCGCCTTTGCCTTGGACTTGCTCGCCACGTCGGCCTCCCCGAACCTGCCTACCTAAGGTCAGGGCGGCCGCATACCACTGTCGAAACGCGCTTGTAAAGCGCGTATCTCGAAAGCCTATCCTGCAGTCGAGGTCATTCCTCGGTCTCGATGCCCATGTGGAACCACTCCTCACCCAGGTGGGGTGTCTCCATCAGCGACCCATCGGGCGCGTCACGGCGCACCACGAACGAGCGCCGCGAGATCGAGTCGTCGCTCTCGCGCGCGAAGATCATGACGTAATTGATGCCAGGCCGGAGCGGCAGCGTTGCCGAGAACGAGCACTCGGCCGGCGTCGCTGCGCCGCGGTTGGAGTGATAGAAGACCTTGCGCGTGCCGACGAACACGTAGACGTCGCGCACGATCTGGTCGTCGCGTGCGATGGCCTGGATCGGCAGATGATCCTCGGTCGTCACGAGCGACGGCGTGACGGCCAGATCGATCCGAGGCGGCATGTGCGCGAGGACGTCGCTCACGTGCGCACCGCTCGCGGCGTGATCCGTGACCACGTCGCTCGCCATGACCCAGCCCGGCCGACCCGTGCCGATGTCCACCCGAACGGCGCCGTTCAGCGTGGCGCTCTGCGGCAGCGACAAGGCGCCGCCCTCGACGTGCGCGAACGCGAGCGAGCTCGACGCGGGCGACTCGTGGATCTCCGCGCCGGAGCGCAGCGTGACGCGACCATGCGCTGCCGCGGGCGCGACGACCGTCGTGGACACGGGCACGTCGAGCCGCTCGGTCATCAGCTCGTGCAGATCCGTGTCCACCACGCGGAACTCGAGACGCGCCGAGTCGGCGTCGAAGTCATTCAGGACCTCGAACGTGAACGCGACGAGCCAGTCCTGCCCGACCGCGAGATCCTCGCGCGAGAAGCGACCGGCGTGGATCAAGAGGCCCTCGCCCGCGAGGCTGGCGAGGTTCGCCTCCGTGTGGTGCGTCGGGCCCGCGCCCGTGTTGCGCACGTGCAGGTAGACCGTGCCGACCTCGCCGCGTTGCATGACGCCGTCGCCGTTCGCATGGCCCGCCATGCCGGCAGGGACGGTGTCCGCGACCTGGACCGAGTACGCGAACTGCGGGCGCGGCAGAGCGCTCACCGTCGTGCGCAGCTCGGCCGCCGGCGGCGCGTGGCCGTGCAGCTCGGAGAAGTCGATGCGGATCCCGTCCGCGCGATCCGAGATGTCCTGGGTGAGCCGGCACGTGCGCGTGCCCGGCGCCGTCGTGGAGCCGGCCGGGGCAGGATCGGCGGTGCAGATGCCCAGCGTCGTCGTCCACTCGCGCGTCTCGTTCGGCCCGAGCCGTCCGAACACGAGCTCGCGGTGGTTGAAGAGCGCGTAGTCGCTGTCGGTGATCGCGCGCAGCTGATAGAGCGGGTTGCTGCCCGTGTTGGTGACGCGCACGCGCAGATCGAACGGCTGACCCGCCGTGCCGTGCGCGCCGGCCTGCACCGTGTCGACCACGACGTTCACCGTGCTCGCGCCTGCATCCGGGCCCTCGCTCCAGTCGACGCCCACGCCCTGCAGCTGCTGCGCGGCCGTCGCCATCTCCTCGGCCTGGATGCGCGCGAGGATCGGCTGCGCGTCCGCGAGGATCTCCTGACGGCCGGCGCGCGTCGCGTGCGAGAGCACCTCTCGCGCGAAGCGGAGCAGGAACTCGTCCTCTTCGACGTTGTCCTCGTGATCCTCGGGCGCCGCCTGCTGCAGCTGGTTGCGCATCTCGAGCGGCAGGTAGTAACGCACCGTCTGGGACGGCTGCTCCGAGTCGCGCGCGGTGTCGTTCGTGAGGTGCGAGGCGAGATCCGACTCGCGCAGGTACTCCTGGTCGACCGTCAGATCCATGTCCTGTCGATCGACCGTCATCGGATCGATCTCGACGTCCGGCGTGATGCCCACGCCCTGGATCGAGATCTCGCCTGGCGTGAGGTACTGCGCGATCGTGAGCTTGAGCGCCGAGCCGTCGTCGTAGTCGTAGAGCACCTGCACGGAGCCCTTGCCGAACGTGCGCTGGCCGACGATGAGCGCGCGGTCGTGGTTCTTGAGCGCGCCCGCGACGATCTCGCTGGCCGAGGCCGAGCCGCCGTTCACGAGCACGATCATCGGATAGTCGGGCTCGGTGCCTTCGCGATGTGCGGTGCGCTCGTCGCGCTGCTCGGGATCGGTCGACTCCGTCGTGACGATCACGCCCGAGTCGAGGAACGCATCGGCCACGCGTACGGCCTGATCGAGCAAGCCGCCCGGATCGTCGCGCAGATCGAGCACGAGACCGCGGAGCTGCTGCGTGTGCAGCTGCGCGAGCGCGCGCGTCATGTCCTCGAACGTGTTGCCCTGGAAGCCGCTGATCGAGATGTAGCCGACGCCGTCGCCGAGCATGCGCGACTCGACCGACTCCACGTGGATGACCGCGCGCGTGAGCGTGAAGGCGCGCGGATCGGTCCAGCCGCCGTCGCCGGCGCGCGTGATCCACACCTGCACCGGCGAGCCCGGCGGCCCGCGCAGACGATCGACCGCATCGCTGAGCGGCAGGTTCACCGTCGACTCCTCGCCGATGCGGACGATGCGATCCATGCGGTGCAGGCCCGCGCGATCGGCCGGCGTGCCCGGCATCGGGCGGATGACCGTGAGCTGTCCGTCGCGGATCGAGATGACGATCCCGAGGCCGCCGAACTCGCCGCGTGTGCTCGTGCGCATCTCTTCGTACGTGTCGACGTCGAGATAGAGCGAGTGCGGATCGAGCGTGCGCAGCATGCCGTTGACGGCCGCCTCCTCGATCGTGCGCAGCTCGATGTCCTCGTCGTGCAGGTTCGCCTGGATGAACCCGAAGATCTCGCGGAAGCGATACGAGAGCGCCCAGGGCGAGGTGACGTCGTCGACGTGGAACTCCTGGCTCGCCGTGTCGACCTGGATGCGCAGGGTCGGCGCGCCGTCTTCGTAGTCGATGAGGATCGGCGCGACCTGCTGCTGGATCGCGTTCAGGCCGCCGAGGAGCATGCGGCGCGGCTCGATGCGCTCCGGCTCGACGTAGTGATCGACGACCTGCAGGAGCACGCGGTTCATCAGGGCGAGCTGCGTCAGATCATAAGGTGCGGTGCTGCGCGCTTCTTGCGCGCGCGCCGAGCTGTCGATGTCGAGATCGAGCCCGTTGCGCTGCGGCCAGAAGTACGTGAGCCCGAACGCGATGACGACGGCCCCGAGCGCGAGCGCGGCCTGCGCGATGCGCGAGCCCGTGCGGCTCGGCGACACGACCTGCGGCGCCATGACGGCCACGTCCGTCGACGGGTCGACGATCTCGGCTGGCGGATCGACCGGGCCCGGCACACCGGCGCTCGCCTCGGCCTTCTCTAGCGGCACCTCCGCTTCGTTCGGCTGGCCCTCGGCCGTCTCGCGCCCGTTCTCGATCTCGTTCTCGCTCATCACATTCTCGTTCTTGGGTCTCTACGCCGAGCCCCGCGTTCTCAGACGGCCGTACCACGAAGGAGCGACCTTTTCTCGCTCGCGGAGTATAGGGCAGGAACGGATGGCGTCGCGCGCGGTCCGTCGAGCATGCCGAAGGCCGCCCCCCCACAGAACAGTCAGGAGGCACGCGATGCGCACGGGCTGCGACCGCGGCTGCGCCCGCTCTTCAACGCCGTCGCGCTGAACGGCACACTCGCGATCGCGCTGCTCGGCGTGCCCTGGTACCGCGGCCGCACGCGCGCCGAGATGACGGTGCACGCGTACGTCGAGTATGCGGCGTGTCTGCATGCCGGAACCGTGAACGCTTCGCCCGGCCTCGCGCTTCCCGACGGTCATCGCGAGCGCTTCGCCGCGCTCTATCTCGAAGCGGTGCCCGAGTGGCCGGCATCGTGTCGCGATGCGCTCGATCGCATCCCGCAGGACGAGGCGCTGTTCTTGATGCCCGGCGCCAAGACCGGTGAAGAAGAGGTGCGTGCCGCGGCGATCGGCGCGCGCTCGGCGCTCGACGAGGTCACCGCCGCGCGCGCGTCCGAAGATCGTCCGCAGATCCCCCAACGCCTGCTCCGCACGCTCGATCACTTGGCCGCCGCCGTCAGCGTGCAGGTGAGCGAGACGGGGCTTCCGCTGGCGATCGAGCACTTGGCGTTCGACCTGGGGCAGGGCCCGAGCTTGGTCTCGCCGTCGCGCATCCCGCTGCAGACCGGCGCGGGCGGTCCGCTCTTCGTCTCCGCACGTGCCGCGGGGCTCCGCGCGGTGTCCGCCGATGGTCGCTCCGCGTCGGTCGTCGAGGTGCACGACGGAACGGTCGACACGATCCACGTGCGTCGGTCGCCCTCGGCGCGCGCGCTCATCGACGATGGCGAGCACGCCTATCTCGGGTGGGTCACGGGCGAGGCCACGTGCGCGCACGACGAAGCACACTGCGCGCGGCGCCTGACCGGGCTCGCGCGGATCCGCGACGGCGTGTCGAGCCCCGAAGCAGAAGTGTGGATCGCGGCGCACCCGGCGCTGCCGCTCGCGCGGAGCTTCGTCCTGCACGGCACGACCCTCGCGGTGATCTCGCGCGAAGCGGACGGTGGCGTCGGTCTGCGTCGCTTCACGCTGCCGGAGGTCTGGCCGCAGCCGCTCGGGGTGACGGACGGGCCGGTCCAGCCGCTCGTCGCGAGCGGGACCCCGTCGCTCGGTCCTGCGACCGACGTGGCGATCGTGGAGGACGAGCCGATCGCCAGTGACGGCGCCGCCGTGCTCGCATGCGGCAGCACCGCCATCACCGTGCGCTCGAGCGGTGTGGAGATCCGAGAGGTCGTGCACGAGCAGGTCACGATCGGCGCGACCGTCGAGCACCTCGAGCGACCGGAGACGAGCGCCGCGTACGAGATCGAGGTCGCGCCGCCGACGCGAAGCATCGAGCCCCTGGAGGATCACGCGCGATGCGCGGTGAGCGAGAGCGGCGTGTCCTTCGCTTGGCTCGATCGCGCGGGCGGACTGCGTCTGGTGCCCGACGTCGATGCGTGGCACGAGCAGCCGGTCGCGCAGGACGTCGCGGGCTTCGCGATGTCGCGCACGGGCGACACGGTGACGTTCGCGACGTGGGGCGCCGACGGGCATCGCGCGGTGACGCTCCGCCGTGTCTGGCACGGGCGCGTGCTCTCGACCGCGGTCGCGGCCGCGTGCTGGGACGACGGCGCCGGGCTCTGCGGGCCCGCCGGCATCGCGAGCAGCGGCGAGAGCGCGATCCTGTACGCGCGCGCCGAGAGCGATCTGCTCGTCTTGCGTCTGACGCCGACCGGCGTCGCCGCGCTCCCGGGGCTCGACTGACGTGGAGGCGCTGCGCCAGGTCGCCTCCGCGTTGCTCGGTCTCGTCGCGCCGCTGGCGGTGCCAGGCGCGCTCTTCGTCTGGGCCCGCGCGATCGCGCGTCGGCGGGGCGACACGCCGCTGTGGCGACGCGCGCGGTGGCTTCCCGTGCTGGGCTTCGCGGCCTCGCTCCTCGGGCTGCTCGCCTCGGTGGCGACGATCGCCATCGCGTTCGCCACGATCGGCAGCGTCGATGCCGAGAGTCGCGCAACCGCGCTCGCGCGCGGGATCGCGACGGGAATGAACGTCGGTGCGCTCGGGCTCGCTCTGGCGCTCGCGCTCTACGCGCTCTCGTTCGCGCTCTCGCTCTACGGCACGCTGACCGCCCGACGCTGACCCCGCCGCCACCTCCGCCGACCTCGAGCGAGATCCCCGAACGCGAGTCGCTCTCTGCGCCGCGCTCCTCTATGGTCGCGCGCATGGCCATCCCTTCTCTCTCCGGTCAGCGCGCGCTCGTCACGGGCGCGTCCTCGGGCCTCGGCGTGTCGTTCGCGCGGCAGCTCGCCGCCGCGGGCGCGAGCCTCGTGATCACCGCGCGCCGCAAGGACCGCCTCGAGACGCTCGCCGAAGAGCTCCGCAAGAAGCACTCGATCGAGGTGATCGTGATCGCCTCCGACCTCGGCAAGCCGGACGCCGCCAAGGCTCTCTTCGACGCGACCGAGGGCGCGGGCAAGACCGTCGACATCCTGATCAACAACGCCGGCTTCGGCACCAAGCAGCCCTTCCTCGAGCAGAGCTGGGACAAGACGTTCGAGGAGATGCAGCTCAACCTCGTCTCGCTCACCGAGCTGACCAAGCGCTTCGGCGTCGCGATGGTCGCTCGCAAGCGAGGCGCGATCCTGAACGTCGCCAGCGTGGGCGCGTACCTGCCCACGCCTTCGATGGCCACGTACGGCGCCGGCAAGAGCTACGTGCGCAACTTCACCGAGGGCTTCGCCGCCGAGGTCGCGAGCACCGGCGTGCGCGTCTGCTGCCTCTGCCCGGGCGCCACCACCACCGAGTTCGCCGACGTCGCGGGCCTCGTCCTGCCGTGGTGGAAGAAGATCGCGTTCATGAGCGCCGACCGCTGCGCGGACATCGGCCTGCGCGCGCTCTTCCGCGGTCGCCGCAACATCGTGAGCGGCTGGAGCAACACCTTCACGATGTTCCTCACGCGCTTCGTGCCGCGCCGCCTGCTCGGCTTCGCCGCCGAGCGCTTGCTGTAGCGCTATCGGAGCGTCTGTCGGTAGCCGCGGATCGCGGCGCTCGTCGTGGGCGCGTCGAGGAAGCTCGCCAGCACGGCGAGGTCGATGCCCGCGAGCACCTCGCTCGCCTCGCGCGGCTCGTAGCGCTCGCGCACGAGCACGTACGGCGTGATGCGCCCCTTCTGCCAGTACCAGACCTCGCGCACGCCGAGCTTCCGGTAGATCTCGAGCTTGTCGAGGCCGCCCGAGGTCCACACGACCTCGATGGCGAGGTCGGGCCGCGGCGCGTTGGGCCGCGCGGGGCCGAAGACCCAGCACTCGTCGGGCTCGACGCCGCGCTTCAGGCGCTTCCTCTTGATCGTCCAAGAGCCGACGGTGCGGAACTCGATGTCCTTCTCGAGGCAGTAGGCCTCGACCAAGCAGCCGATGACCGATCCCAGCGCCTCGTGCTCGGGCGAGGGGCTCATGATCTCGAGCAGCCCGTCGAGGTACGCGATGCGCGGCACCGATCCTTCGCCGCGGATCTGCATGATGCGCTCGTAGTCCGCCCAGCTCGCGCCGCGCAGGACGACGATGTCGTCGTTGCGGTCGTCGATCGGCGGCTCGAACGAGAACATGTCCACCATGATAGCGCGCCTCCTTCGTCTCTCCGAGAGCCCATGCCCCTCGCGGCTGCGACCCGCGTGCCGGAGCTCGCACCTCGGATCCGCGAGAGAAATCGCGCCCGATCGGCGGAGGTGGCGGCGGGTGGCGGCGGAGGGTGCGCGTCACGCGCCGGCCACGCGCTATCGGGCGTCGCTCACGCGCCACACGGCCGCGGTGGCACGCAGCTGTGCCCGATCGAGGCGCACGGCGTAGAGCGCTTCTTGTCTGGCGTAGAAGCCGGGCGCCGTGCGCGCGAGCGCGCGGAACTGTTCCATCGTGAGCCCGCGCCTGCGGAGCGCTGCGTCGAGGACCTCTTCGTAGCGCCACGTCGAGAGCGCATGTGCGCGCCGGGTCGCGACGACGACCTCGTTCTCGTAGCGAGACACCGACTCCTCCACCGCGCTCGCGTACGCGTCGAGCGGATCGCGACGCGCCACCGGCATCGTCCCAGCCGGCGCGGCGCAGGCCACGATCAGCAGGGGCAGCAGGGCAGCGAAGCGAGAGAGCATCGCCCGTCTCATCGGACGATGGCGCCGAGGCCTTGAGCCGCGGCTACCGCGCCTGCGTGATGCGCCGGTCGGTGCTCGCGCGCGCGTCGGCGCCGTCGAGCCGCAACGCGTAGAGCGCCTGCTGCGTGAAGTAGAAGCGCGGCTGCGATCGCGCGAGCGCGCGGAGCTCGTCGAGCGTCAGGCCGCGCGACGCGAGCGCCGATCGCAGCAGCGCTTCGTAGCGGCCCGGCGCCAGAGGCCGGTTGCTGCGCGCGGCGAGCTCCGCTTCGATCTCGTAGCGCGACACCGACTCCTCGACGGCGCTGGCATACGCATCGAGCGGATCACGATGCGCGGAGGGCAGGGTGCTCGCCGGCTGCGCACAGGCCACGAGCACGAGCGAGACGATCAGAGGCGTCAGGCGTGAGAGCATCGCCGGTGTCATCGGTCGATGTGCGTCGAGCCTTGAGCCTCGTCGTGCTCGTCGCCTGCGGCGCGCCTTCGCGGCCGTGCAGGGCGTCTGACCGGGCCTGGTGGCGCTGGTCGCCGCGATGTGATCTCAGCGCGACGACGCGAGGCGGGCCGAGGCGTCGAGCCAGGCAGTGCCGAAGTCGCCGAGCTCGCGCTGAGCGATCGCGCGCAGCGCTGCTTCGTCCAGCGGCTGCGCGGCGCGGACGGCGCGGACGAACGCGTCGATGGCGACGGCGCCGCGCTCGGTCTCCACGCAGCGCAGGTAGATGCCGCCGAGCGCGTAGTCGTCTGCCGGGCCTTCGAGGTGCGTCGCGGCGTCGGGGAGGAGACAGGGGATCTCGGGCGAGCCGAGCCGCGTGGTCATGAGCGTCGCGACCGCGGCGTACGAAGCGAGCCCTTCGTGAAGCTGCGGAAACGCAGGTGAGGGCGCGCCTGCGAACCACGCGTGTGCGACCTCGTGGAGCGCGGCCATCTCGGTGTACGTGCGCTCCGTCGGCGTCTCCTCGTGCCCGAGCACCTCCGACGCAGCGAGCGTCCCGAGGCCGTAGTAGGCCGGCACGACCGATAGACGCGGCGAGTCGTAGTAGCCGGTGCCGCGGCGCGGCGGCAGCCAGAGATGGAACGGACCTTCGCCCTCGGGCTCGCCCCATCGGGCGCGCATCGCATCGAGGCCGTCGCACGCGACCGAGGCGAGCTCTCGCGCGCGATCGCGGCCGGGCGCGCGTGCGTCGTAGGCGAGTGCGATCGCGTCGTGCCCGCTCGTGCACGCGACGTCCTCGCGCGCAAGCGCGGGCGTCGCGAAGACGACGAGAGGCAGCGACTCGATCGGTCCGTCGTAGCGCTCGGACGGCCACGTGACCGCGCTCTCGCCGCTCACGGACCACGTCATCGTGATCGTCATCGCGCTGTCGTCGAAGCTCAGCGGCCGCGGCACGATGCGTCGCGCGCTCATCTCGACCCAGTCGTGGCCGAGCCGATCGGGCACGTCGTGCATCTCGACGTCGGCCGTGTCGAACGAGCCCTCGCCGATCAACCGCGCGTCACCGCGGATGGCCCAGATCAACAGGTCCGATCCCATCTCGGGCGGCAGCCGCGACATCTGCACGCGACACGTGGACTCGTCCGCGCAGCGCAGGCGCAGCCTCGGATGGGCCGCCACGGCGAAGGGATCGGGCGCGCCTTCGTAGTTCAGCGTCTCGGTCACGCGCCCCGTCGACGGATCGAGCACGGCGCTCACGGTCAGCCGAGCATGCGTCGCACCGCGGGCGGGTGACTGCGACGCACCGCAGGCGATCGAGAGCGCGAGGAGGGAGGGGAGGAGTCTCGGCACGACGATCGCGAGTCTGGGCTCGTCGGGACGACGTGCGCGAGATCGAATCGAGGACCACCGGGAGGCGAGGAGGGCGAGGAGGCGAGGAGGCGAGGACAGAGAGTCTCGACGACGACCGCTTCCTCGCCTCCTTCTTCTCCTCGCCTCCTCGTTTGTTCTGATCGTCTCCACCGCTCGCGCCGCGTGGATTGGGATACCCTCCCGCCTCGCATGACCACCTCGCCCGCTGCGCAGGCCTCGTCGATCCGTGCACCCCTGGTCGGCCGCAGCGCCGAGCTCTCCGAGATCGACGACGCGCTCGCGCGCGCTCTCTCCACGAACGAGCCGCAGATCGTCACCATCGTCGGCGGCGCCGGCGTCGGCAAGACGCGCCTGATCGACGAGGTGTTCTCGCGCATCGCCGCGCGCGAGCGGCGCGTGCGCACCTTCCGCGGCACCGCGCGTCAGGACGGGCCGGGGTTCGAGGTCGTCGCGCGCATCCTGCGCTCGCGCTTCGGCATGACGGAGGACATGGACGCCGAGGCGCTGCGCGATCGCCTCCGCTCGCAGGTGACCGAAGCGCTCGGCGACAAGCGCGTCACCGAGTTCCTCCACTTCCTCGGCGCGTTCCTCGAGCTCACGTTCCCCGAGTCGCCGTTCACGAAGGCGTTCGAGGACGATCGCGAGCAGTTCGCGCGCATCAGCCGCGCGGTGCTGCGCCGCTTCTTCGAGGTCGACGCGCAGCACGCGCCTCTCGTTCTCGCGTTCGAGGATCTGCACTGGGCCGGCGACGACTCGCTGCAGCTCGTGAAGTCCATCATCGATGGAGCACGCGATGCGCCGCTCGTCATCCTCGCGACGGGCCGGCCCGAGCTGCTCACGCGGCGATCCGACTGGCTCGACAGCAAGGCGCGCCACAAGAAGATCGAGCTCGCGCCGCTCGGCGTGAGCGACGCCGAGCGCTTGATGCTGCATCTGCTCGCGCCCACGGGGGATCCGCCGGGCGAGCTCGTGGAAGCGGCCGTCGACATGGCGGGCGGCAATCCGTACCTGCTCGAGCAGATGCTGCGCACGTATCTCGAGAGCGGCACGGTCGTGCCGCAGGCCGACGGCACGTGGACGGTCGATCTCGACAAGCTCGACGACGCGCAGCTCCCGCTTTCCGTCGACGACGCCATCGCCGCACGCATCGCGTCGCTCGGCCCGTCGGAGCGTCAGCTGCTCGAGATGGCCGCGATCATGGGCGGCGTCTTCTGGCTCGGCGCGCTCGTCGCGCTCGGCCGCATCGACAAGAAGGCGCCCGCGCTCTGGGGCGGCGTCGAGGATCTCGGCGCGCAGTATCGCGATCTGCTCTTCGGCCTGGCCGAGCGCGACTACGTGCTCGCGATGCCCGACTCTTCCATGCAAGGCGAGCCCGAGTGGGCCTTCAAGCACAACCTCGAGCGCGAGACGCTCTACAAGCTGATGAGCGCGTCCCAGGTCGCGCGCTTCCACCTCGTGTTCGCCGAGTGGCTCGAGACGCGCGGTGCCGCGACGACGGAAGAGCAGTGCGAGATGCTCGCCCACCACTACGCGCGCGGCGGCGCGCCTCGCAAGGCGGGCGAGTTCTACGTGCTCGCGGGCGACCGCGCGCGCGATCGCTACGCGAACGGCAAGGCGCAGGGCTACTACGAGACCGGGCTGCCGTTGCTCGGCGAAGAAGACGTCGTGCGCCGCATCGATGCGCTGCACAACCACGGCGACGTGCTGCAGCTCTCGGGCAAGAACGAGCAGGCGATCACGGTGTTCCGCAAGGTGCAGGAGCTCGCGTTCCGGCTCGACCTCAAGAGCAAGGGAGGCGTCGCGCACAACCGCATCGGGCGCGTGTATCGCGCGGTCGGTCAGCTCGACGAGGCGATGCGCCACCTCGGCACCGGGCACGCGCTCTTCGATGCGGCGGGCGATCAGCGCGGCGTCGCGAGCTCGCTCGACGACGTGGGCAAGGTCCACTGGATGCGCGGCGCGTACGACGCAGCCGAGCGCTTCATGAAGCGGTCACTCGATCTGCGCCGCGAGATCGGCGATCGGCGCTCGATCGCGCTCTCGCTCAACAACCTCGGGCTGGTCTACCAGGACAGCGGGCGCTTCGAGGAGTCGCTCGCGGCGTGGGACGAGGCGCTGCAGATCCGGCGCGACATCCAGGATCATCCGGGCATCGCGCAGACGCTCAACAACCTCGGCTCGCTGCATCAGGACCGCGGCGAGCACCAGCGCGCGACCGAGCTCTGGAACGACGCGCTCGAGGTGAACCAGATCGTGGGCGACCGCATGCGGCAGGCGGTCATCCTCACGAACCTCGGCGAAGCGGCGTACCGCATGCACGAGCCGGAGCGCGCGATCACCGTGCTGCGTCAGGCCGAGGAGCTGAGCGCGACGCTCGGCGACCGCATCCTCGAGGGCGAGATCCTGCGCGGCCTCGCGAAGGCCCACATGATGATCAACGACATGGGCGCCGCGCGCGATCTCATCAAGCGATCGATCGCGCACTTCGAGCAGGCCAAGGGCAAGCCGTTCCTCGGCGTCGCGCTGCGCACGGCGGGCGAGATCGCGGCGGCCGGCGGGTGGGGCGGCGAAGATCACGCGCGCGCCAAGGACCAGCTCGATCAGTCGATCCGCTTGTTCGAAGAGCTCGGCAACGATCCCGAGCTCGCGCGCAGCTGCCTCGCGATGGCGACCTTTCTCGAGAACGACCCCGGCGCGAAGACGGACCCCATGGTCGTGCACGAGATCCAGCGGCTGCGTGGGCGCGCGGACGAGATCCTCGAGCGGATCGGCACGAGCGGATTGCCGGAGCTACCGCAAGAGCGGACCGACCCCGGGATCTGATCGGATCCCATCTGATCGGATCGCGCGGCGTGATTTCGGTTTAGGCTCGCGCACACGGGGAGAAGAAGATGTCGTCGAGAAGCATCGTCGCTTGGTCGTTCGTATGGGTGCTCGGCTGGACCGCGAGCGCGATCGCTCAGACGCCGCCGTCGGACGACGACGAGCGCGCGCGCCTCCACTTCACCTCGGGCCGTTCGTACTTCGAAGAAGGCAACTACGAGCAGGCGCTCGACGAGTTCAATCACGCCTACGAGCTGAGCCACCGCGACGTGCTGCTCGTGAACATCGCGAACTGCGAAGAGCGCCTCGGGAGCTGGCGCGAGGCGGCGGCGCATCTCGAGTCGTACGTCACGACGCTCGCGGCCGATGCGGCCGATCGAGGAACGCTCGAGCGTCGGATCACGGCGCTGCGGCAACGCGCCGACCAGCACGACCAAGAAGAGGCCGCGCGCCTCGCGGCCGCGCACGGGACCGAGACGCATCCGACGGAGCCGGGCCCGGCCGTGCCGCCGCCCACACGCCCTGCGAGTGACGGGCTCTTGGTGCCCGCGATCATCGCGTTCAGCGTGGGCGCGGCCGCGGGCATCGCGTGGGGCGTGCTCGGCGGGCTCGCGCTCGGCGAGCAGAGCACGATCCAGTCGGGGTGCGGGGCGACGCACTCGTGCACGTCGGCTCAAGTGAGCAACCTGAACAGCTTTGCGACGGGCGCGGACGTGTCGATGTCGATCTTCCTCGTAGCGGTCGCGGCCGGCGCGGTGCTCTTGATCGTCGATCCGCCTCACGGCGCGTCGGTGGACGGTACGGCGCGCCTGCGGCTCACGCCGTGGGGCGGCACGCAGGGCGGTGGGCTCGCGCTCGGAGGGTCGTTCTGATGTCGCGCACGAAGCTCTCGT
This sequence comes from uncultured Sandaracinaceae bacterium, assembly GCA_964429305.1. GTDB lineage: Bacteria > Myxococcota_A > Polyangia > Polyangiales > Sandaracinaceae > JBBSAT01. The sequence continues at coordinate 15,049 of CAYSCF010000116.1, forward strand.
CCTGTCTCTGGCTCGCGCTCCTCGCGCTCGGCGCGCCCGGCTGCACGCTGCTGATCAACGGCAATCAATACGTCGGCAACGGCACCGATGCGGGACCGGGCGACGACGGCGGTCCGGATCACGACGGAGGTCCGGGGGTCGACAGCGCGGTCGATGCGTCCGTCGACACCGGGCCGCACGTCAACAGGCCCCCGGTCCTGCTCACGGTCGGTCTCGACAACTACCGGCCGATGGTCGGGGAGACCGTTCGCGCGCTCGCGGGCCGCACGTTCGACGCCGACGGTGACGCGACGTCGGTGCACTACCAGTGGTTCGTCAACGGCGCGATCAGGAGCGCCGCCACGACGGCGACGCTCGACACGCACACGCTGGCACCGGGCGATCTGATCCACGTGGAAGCGTGGGCGAACGACGGCACGGTCGACGGCGCGCGCGTCTCCACCGCCGACGTTCCCACGCTGACGAGCACGACGCGCTGGCGTCAGCTGCTCCCGAACGAAGGGGATCAGCTCCCTGCGATGGTGTGGGACGCGCCGAACCAGCGCGCGGTGCGCTTCGCCGATGGCGGCCTGTGGGAGTACGCGATCGAGGGTACTGCGATGCGCGTGTCGCTCTTGCCGACGACGGGCACGCCGCCGCCGTCCAGCGAAGAGACGGTCGCGATGCTCGATGCCGAGCGTCATCGCATGATCATCGCGACCAGCGCCGACCCGGCGAACATCTACTCGGTCGACATCGCGCACCGCGGCGGCGGCGCGTGGACGGTCACCCCGACGACGGGCAGCTCGCCGAGCTCGTTGTTCATCGTGACGACGTTCTACGACGCGACCACGCGTCGCATCTTCGTCGTCGGCGGCAAGGACGACACGCTCGGGGCGCTGTCCGGATTCACGGCGCTCGACGTTTCGAGCGCAGGCGCCGAGAGCTGGCACACCATCACGCCGAGCGGGACGGTGCTCCCGCCGATGTTCGGCGCGACCGCGGTCGCCGACGCGACGACGCCGGGCCGCTTCTACTTGATCGGTGGCGTGACCTCGACGCTCGGCACGACGGCCGTCGACCCGGTGTACTCGATGCTCGGTCACGTGCTGCAGATCGACGTGACGGCGACCGACGTGCACGTCACACAGCTCAGCGCCAGCGAGCCGCCGTCGTTCGGAGCGGTCGGTGCGGCGGATCCGACGAACGGTCACGTGATCGTGTACGGCGGCCTGACCGCGTTCGGTGCGACGGCCGCGCTCGCGCCGCCGGTCGTCTACAACCCGATGACGCAGGTCTTCACGCCGGTCGGCGGGACGCTGCCGCACGGCGCACTGCTCGGCGGCATGGCGCCCGATCCGTTCGTCGCCGGTCACTTCGGCGCGTTCACCGTCGGCTCCGCTGCGCTCACGAGCGACAACGGAGCCAACGTGCTGCAGTTCGACGACGTGACGGAGACGGCAGTCACGCCGGAGATCACACGGATGGGGCCGCGCGCGATTCAGGACGCGGCAGCCCGGCTCGACCAGATGGTCGTCCAGATCGTCGGCGGCTCCGATGGCAACAACCTGCTCATGCAGTCGTGGTCGCTCGACATGAGCACGCTCGCCTGGTCCACGTTCGCGCCGACCCAAGATCCGGCGACGATGCACTCGCCCACGTTGCGCTACGGGGTCGTGAGCGATCCGACGTCCCTCGGCTCGCAGGGGCACTTGTTCCAGGTCGGCGGTGCGCGCGCCGACGGCGTGCTCAGCGACATGGCCGCATTCGAGCTGTCCAACGGCGGCGGTGGCACGAGCCAATGGCTCGAGCGCACGCTCTCGAGCGGGACCGCGCCCCAGGCGCGCGTGGGGGCGATCGTGGCGCCCAGCAATTGCGGATCGGGGCGCCTCTTGATCTACGGCGGCGAGGACGCGAGCCACAACTACCTGAGCGACGCGGCGATCCTGAACTGCAGCGCGGACCACGTCTGCTCGTGGGCTCCCGGGACCACCACGACGGCGCGCAGCTACGCGAGCGCCGTGACCGTGAACAGCAACGTCTACGTGTTCGGCGGGCACGGCGCCAGCGGGCCCATGAACGACATGTTCGCGCTCCAGACGTGCATCGGTAGCACGCCGATGCCGATGGCCGTCGTCACCTCGGGCCCCGCGCCCACCGCACGCTACGGCCACTCCATGACCGCGTTCGGCACGTTCGGCGGGACCGATACCGTCATCGTGATGTTCGGCGGCACGGACGGCACCTTGGCGTTCAGCGACACGTCGACGTTCGTCATCGGCGGCACCGGATTCACGGGCACTTGGACGCCGCTCGCGCCGGCGGGCGACCTTCCGTCGACCCGCTCGCATCACATCGCCGTCCCGGACGACACGGGGCGGCGCGTGATCGTGATCGGCGGTCAGGTGTCGGCGACGGATCGCAGCTCGCAGGCGGCGGACGTGTGGGAGCTCGTGTTCCGCTCGTAGCTGCGTCGCTGGCGCGCGTCTGCGTGGTAAGACGCGCGGGCGATGTTCGATCCCGTCACTGCGAAGGTTTCATTCCCGGCGCTCGAGACCAAGCTCCTCGAAGAGTGGAAGAAGGAGCGCGTGTTCGAGCGGTCCGTCGAGGAGGCCAAGGATCGGCCGCGCTTCGTCTTCTACGAAGGGCCGCCGACCGCGAACGGCAAGCCGCATCCCGGCAGCGTGCTCACGCGCGTGATGAAGGACGTGATCCTGCGTCATCGATCGATGACCGGGCACTTCGTCCCGCGGCGCGGCGGCTGGGACACGCATGGCTTGCCCGTCGAGGTCGAGGTCGAGAAGGCGCTCGGCATCTCGGGACGCGAAGCGATCATCAACTACGGCGTCGAAGCGTTCACGCACCAGTGCATCGAGAGCGTCTTCAAGTACGTCGACGAGTGGCGCCGCATGAGCGACCGCGTCGCGTTCTGGCTCGACATGGATGCGGCGTACGTGACGTTCCACAAGCCGTACGTCGAGAGCGTGTGGTGGGCGCTCAAGACCCTCTTCGACAAGGGGCTCTTGTACCAGGGGTACAAGATCGTCTGGTGGTGGCCGCAGGGCGGCACCGCGCTGAGCGCGGGTGAGGTCGGTCAGGGATACAAAGAGGTCGACGACCCGTCGATCTTCGTGCGGTTCGGGATTCCCAGCGAGCCCGGCACCTCGTTCCTCGCGTGGACGACGACGCCGTGGACGCTGCCGTCGAACGTCGCGCTCGCGGTCAAGGCCGACGAGAAGTACGCGACCGTCGAGCACGAGGGAGAGAAGCTCGTCGTCGCGGAGAAGCTCGTCACGAAGCTCTTCGGCGAGGACGCTCGCGTGGTGGCGACGCGCACGGGCGCCGAGCTCGCCGGCACGAAGTACACGCCGCCGTTCTCCTACGCGACGCCGACGGGCGGCCGCGCGTGGGAAGTGATCACCGCCGACTTCGTCACGCTCGACACCGGCGCCGGCATCGTCCACACGGCGCCCGCGTTCGGCGAGGACGACTTCCGCGTCTGTCGCGAGGCGGGCATGGGCTTTCTCCAGCTCGTGAAGCCGGACGGCACGTTCACCGACGAGGTCACCGAGTGGAAGGGCCGGTTCTGCAAGGAGGCCGACCGCGACATCATCCGGCACCTCAAGCACGCGGGGCTGCTCTTCAAGGAAGAGGTCTATCGCCACCCGTACCCGTTCTGCTGGCGCAAGGACACCGACCCGCTGATCCAGTACGCGCGTCGCAGCTGGTTCATCCGCACGACGAGCAAGATCGATCGCGTGATCGAGAACAACGAGCACGTCGCGTGGGAGCCCGAGCACATCCAGCACGGTCGCTTCGGCGAGTTCCTCAAGAGCAACGTCGACTGGGCGCTCTCGCGCGAGCGCTACTGGGGCACGCCGCTGCCGAT
>CAYSCF010000117.1:0-18899 GCA_964429305.1 uncultured Sandaracinaceae bacterium
TCTCGAGATGCGTGGCCTGGGCCGGGTGACAGCCGAGCAACGTGATCAGGAAGAGGAGGAAGCGTGCGCGGGGCAGAAATCGCATCCGCCTCCCGTACCACGGGCCGCGCCTCGCGGAAATTGTTCGCCTCCTGGATCTGCTGGATTCCTGGGTTGCCGCACAAAACTTTCGGCGCGGCCCATTTTCGCGGGAACCAGGAGATCGGGAGATCCAACAGATCCGCGCTCGTCGCTAATTGCATCTCTCGCGTTGCACCTCGATACGCTTCGAATCGAGATCGGAGGACAGCATGTTCGACTTCCTGACCAGCCTGCCCCAGCGCCGTGAGATCCGCCGCCACGCCGTGTACCTGCCGTGCGAGGCCGTGCGCGAGAAAGGCTTCCGCCGCATCGGGGGACGCATGCTCGATCTCTCCGACGAGGGCTGCTTCGTCGCGACCGAGACGATCGATCTCGATCTCGGCGAAGAGGTCTTCCTCTCGTTCCAGGCCCCACGCACGCGCCAGTGGATGGATGCCCGAGGCATCGTGCAGCGCCGCTCGCGCGGCCGCCGGCGCGACGATCACCCGATGGGCCTCGGCCTCGAGCTGATCGAGATGAGCCCCATCGAGCGCGCGATCCTGTCGGCCTCGCTCGTGCGCCTGCCGCCTCCGATCCCGACGCGCCGCCAGAGCCCGGACTACGCAGGGTTCGTGATGCAGATCGCCACGATCTAATCGTTCACGAACGCATCGAGCGCGGCCTCGTCGGTCGCGCTCAGCGAGAGGCTTCGGGAGCGATGCATCTCGCGCGCGATCGCGCCGAGCTCGGTGCGGCGCTCGGCCGTACGCAGATCCGCGAACGCGCCGCTGAGCCAGGAGATCGCGGTCATCGCGCCGCGGACGATCGGCGAGCGGACCGCGACGACGAGGCCTAGATCCAAGTGTAGGGCGGAGCGCATCTTCGCCTGGCGGTGCTCGCCGAGAAAGCGTCGCGCAGGAGCCGTGAGGCCTTGCACGGCGAGCGCATCGCCCACGACGAGAAACGGCCGCTGCTCCGCCAGGCGCGCATCGATCGCGCCGGTGAGCTTCGCGACGTCGGCCGTGTCGAGCATGCCCTCGCCATGCGCGAGCACGAGCGAGCCGGATCGGGTGACCACGATCGCCACACGCGAGAGCCTATCAGCGTGCGACCATCGTGGTCGTGCGACTCTCTCTCTTCGTGATCGTCCTCGGGCTCTGCGGCTGCGACGCCGCGACCCTGATCGTGCCCGACGCCACCCCGGCGCGCGACGCGGCGACCGATGCGCCCGTCCTCGTCGATGCATCGCGGCTTCTCGATGCGCCGACGTCTCCCGATGCGTCGACGGACGGCGGCCACGATGCGGGCTGCGACTGCACCGGCAGCTGCGTGACGCGCGCGTGCGCGCCGAGCTGTGGCCGTGACGCCGGCCTCTGTCCGATCACGCACGTGCCCGATCTCGCCGATCACATGCCGGCGCACCTCGCCGTGATGTACTCGATGAGCTGGTTCGGTCTGCCCCGCACGAGCGATCCCAACGGGACCGGCAGCGATCCCGGGTACGGCAACTGGCGCTGGGGCGGCGGCTGCATGGCAGTGAACGATCCACGCACGTGCGCGAGCTACTCCGGCAGCGCGCAGCGTCAGATCGCTTCGCGCCATCGTCCGCTCGCGGGCATCTACTCGAGCTCGGGTCGCGACGACGAGAGCCGCCGGCGCGTCTACCTGATGCTCTCGACGCTGCGAAGGCCCTGCGACGATGGAGCGCGCCTGGACGCGTGGTCGGTGCAGATCGACTCGATCCGCTTCAGCTCGGCGCACCTCGCCGAGGGTGACGCCGGGTTCTCGGCCAGCGCCGACTTCGCATATCGCGCGCTTCTCACGTTCTTCGATCGCGCCGACGCCGCTGGCATGTCGAGCGTCGTGATGGTCGGCGACGACAGCACCTGGTACTGGCACTTCGGCGGCATCACCACGCAGGCGGGCCGGCTCGGCGCGCTCGAGGGCGATCTCGTGGAGGCAGCGGCGATCGCGGACACACATCCCTCCGCGCTGCGCATCGACGATCGCCTCGTCCTCTACGTCTACACCGGCGGTGATGCGAGCGGCCCCTACATCTCCGCGAGCGAGTGGAGCGCGCTGCTGACGAACGTGCGCAATCGGACGGGGCTCGACGTCTACGTGATCGGCGGCACCACGAGCCCCGCGTACTTCACCGCGTTCGACGGCATCGCGCCGTGGATCGAGACCGGCGCGTGGGACGCGACCAGCGGCGCGACCGAGACCGATCACGCGCACACCTGGACGCATCGACGTCACGACGCGTTGCTCGCGGCGCTGCCGATGCATCCGGGCCGCGTCGTGTGGGGTGGCATCGCGGCAGGCTTCGACGACTACACGCGCGACTGGGGCGCGTGCGATGGCGAGCGCGTGATCCCGCGCACCGACGCGGTGCTCGATTCGCAGTTCGACGTGCTGAACGGCACGGGCGTGCGCGGGATGCTCGTCGCGACGTGGGACGATTGGACCGAGGGAAGCTTCTTCGAGCCCGAGGTCGCCGAGGGCGCGGGCCGGCTCGTCCGCCTGCGACGCGATCTCGGTTCGTTCTTCGGCGATCCCGTCGATACGGCGGGCGATCAGCGGCTGAGCGATCGCTTCGCGCACTACGGACAGGCGCGCGACTGCAGCGGCGGCAGCCCGACGCTCTCGAGCGTCGATCTCGCCTGCCCTTGAGCGTCAGCGCCCGAGCTCGAAGAGCAGCGGCGAGTGGTCGGAGCTGATCGCGGCAAGCTCACGGATCCATCGCACGCGCGTGCCGTGCACGTAAGCGTGATCGAGACGCATCGGCGGCGCGCCCCACACGCCGTTGGGCCACGTCGTCGCGAGACCACGGCCGGTGACCTCGTGCGCTTCGTCCATCCCGATCGCGCGCAGGCGACGATGCGCGAACGAGTGGGGCGATGCGTTGAAGTCGCCCGTCGCGATCACGACGTCGTACGCGGCGATGTCCTCGCGCATGCGCGCTTCGATCCAGTCCATCTGCACGAGCCACGCGGCGGCCCACGCCGACGTCGCGGGCGGTCCTGGGTGCAGCGCGTAGAGGCGCACGCGCTGGCCGCCGAGCTCGAGATCGACGCGCGCGAGTGGATCGAAGTCGACGCCGGGCAGCGGCTCGATGCGCGCGTCCGCCAACGGAATGCGCGAGAGGATCGCGATGCCCAGGTAGTCGTGATCGAGCGTGTGCGGCTCCGCGATGCGATACGGGTACGTCTCGCGTGCGCCGTTCGCATCGAGGAGCGCGAGCCACTCGGGGCTGACCTCCTCGAGCGCGAGCACGTCGGCGTCGGTCCGGAGGAGCTCGCGGGCGAGCGCTTCGCTCGGATTGGGCGCGAGCAGGTTCGCATCGAGCACGCGGAGCATGCGCATCGTGCCCGAGGCGTCCGTGATCCGAGGCACCCACTCGAACGTCCAGCCGAGATGCACGAGCGCCAGCACGCCGAGCCAAGCGGCGATGCGTCGATGCCCTCGCGCGAGCGCGATCGCCGCGAAGAGATAAGCCGGCATCAGCGTCCAGAACGCGAGGCTCTCGATCGCGAGCCACGGAAACGGCGTCTGGAACGGCACGAAGCGCAGCAGCGCGATCGGCGTGAGACCGAGCGCGAGCGCGCCGTAGAAGAGCGTGCGGCTGCGTGCAGGCTGACGAGTTGGCTCGGTCACGAAGAGCGACAACGGCAGGCTCGATACGCGCATTTCGCTGCGCGGGCGAGTGGTCGTATCTCGGGGTCGAGCGGGCCGAGGCACGTTCGACCTCGAGCGCGCGTAGAAAGAGGTATGAGAGCGCACACTCGATTCGCCGCGCTCGCCGCCCTGATCCTCTCGGCGTGCGGCGCGAGCCCCACCCCTGTCGACAGCGATCGCGATCCGATCGTCGCTACGGCTGACGACGCGCGAGACACGGATCCGGATCTGCTGATGCCGTTCCACGTCGTCGCGCCTCAGCGCGGCGGCGGGATCCCATAGCGCTCGCCCAGCTTTGGATCGAACGGGAAGCGCAGCGACTCGCGCTGGATCGACAGGTCGCGCAGGTTGCGCAGACACAGCTTGCGCTGCGCGCGCCACTTTTCGAGATCGTGCGGATCCATCGCCTGCAGCGTCACGATCGAGTCGCGCAGCCGTTTCTCCACGCGGCCGAGCGCGCTGGCCATCTCTTCGAGCAGCTCCACCTCGAGGCTCGGTCGCGGAAGCAGGTGATCGACCACCCGCCGGACGCGCCCCATGTCACCGCGGGCCTCGTCCTTCACCTCGTCGATCAGCTCTTCGACGCGCGACTTCATTCGGGGTCACTCCACAGCGTCTCAAGTCCTGGAAAACACAGCCCTCTGGCGGCCGAATGTGCGATTCGCGGAATCCGTCCATTTCCTAGCGTGATTCTGGCTCGGTGACGAATCCCACATCCTGCCGCCGCTTTGCTTTGGAAACGCGTAGTTGGGTGGGTGTGGAGTGACCCCTGTGGTAATTGCGGCCGATGGATGCCGTTCTCATCGATGGTCTGCGCTCTCCTTTCGGCAAGCACCGTGGCGCTCTCTCGAGCGTGCGGCCCGACGATCTCGCCGGGCGTGTGATCGCCGCGCTCCTCGAGCGCAACGAGGCGGCCAAGCGCGACGTGAGCGAAGTGATCCTCGGCTGCGCGAACCAAGCCGGGGAGGACAACCGCAACGTCGCACGCATGGCGCTCCTGCTCGCGGGCCTTCCGTTCGAGGTCACCGGCGTGACCGTGAATCGCCTCTGCGCATCCGGCCTCGAAGCCATCGTGCAGGCTGCGCGCGCGATCGAGACCGGCGATGCCGACGTGATCGTGGCCGGCGGCGTCGAGTCGATGACCCGCGCGCCCTACGTGATGGAGAAGTCGAGCGAAGCGTTCCCGCGCACGCCACCCGCCGTGTTCGACACGTCGCTCGGCTGGCGCTTCCCCAACGCGAAGATGGCCGAGCGCTTCCCGCTCCTCTCCATGGGCGAGACCGCCGAAGAGGTCGCGAAGGAACACTCGATCTCGCGCGCCGATCAGGATGCGTTCGCGGTCGAGAGCCAGCGGCGCGCCGCCCGTGCGCGCGAGGCCGGTGTCTTCGATGCGGAAATTCTCCCGATCACCATGCCCGCCGCGAAGAAAGGCGCGCCCGACGACGTCCTGATGCACGACGAGGGCATCCGCGCCGACACGACGCTCGAAGCGCTCGCCAAGCTCAAGCCCGTCTTCCGCAAGGAAGGCACCGTCACGGCGGGCAATGCCTCGACGCTCAACGACGGCTCGGCCGCGCTGATCGTCGCGAGCGATGCGTGGGCCAAGAAGAACGGCGTGTTGCCTCTCGCGCGCATCGTCGCGCGTGCGACGGCGGGCGTGCATCCGAGCGTGATGGGCATCGGTCCGGTTCCCGCGACACAGAAGGCGCTCGCGAAAGCGGGCCTCTCGGTGAAGGATCTCGATCGCGTGGAGCTCAACGAAGCCTTCGCTGCGCAGTCGCTCGCGTGCATTCGCGCGCTCGGCCTCGACCCGGCCAAGGTGAACGTCAACGGCGGCGCGATCGCGATCGGTCATCCGCTCGGCGCCAGCGGCGCGCGTCTGATGCTCACGCTCGTGCGCGAGCTCGAGCGCAGCGGCGGTCGCTACGGTCTCGCATCGCTCTGCATCGGCGTCGGTCAGGGCGAAGCCGTGATCGTCGAGCGCCTCTGATGTGTCGACCGGAGCGCTGGACCTGCGCACGGTCGTCGCACTGCGCAAGCACGTGCACAACACAACACACTGAAACACGGGCGATCGACCCAGCACGATCCTTGCTGTTGGGTCGCGCGATGACATCCCGAGCAGTAGCCGTGTGGGGGTCCATCCTGATCGCGTTGGCGCTCGTCGCTTGCAGTGTGGACGACGGCGAGAACGTCGAGGGCCCGCCCGGCGATGCGGGCCCGCCGGTCGACACCGGTGGCGTCGCGTCCGGTCTGCCGTGCGACGTCGCGGCAGCGATCGGGACGTGCGCCGCTTGCCACGGCAGCACGCCGATCGGCGGCGCGCCGATGTCGATGGTCACGTACGAACAGCTCGTCGCGCCCGCGCCGACGATGCCGAGCGTGAGCGTGGTCGCGCTCAGCGTCACGCGCATGCAGGATACGGTCTCCCCGATGCCTCCCGGAACCACGCCTACGGCGTCGGCGGCCGACATCGCGACGCTGCAGGCGTGGATCGCGGCCGGCACGCCGCGCGGCACGTGCACGGGCCCGACCGATCCGTACGGCACCCCCGTGATGTGCTCGTCGGGGACGCACTGGACGCGGAACAACCACGGCAGCGAGTCGATGCACCCCGGCATGGCTTGCATCAGCTGCCACGTGCAGATGGGCCAACAGCGTGAGCTGCCCTTCACCATGGCGGGCACGGTGTATCCGTCGGCGCACGAGCCGGACGACTGCAACGGGGCGAGCGGAACGACGGGTGTGGAGGTCGTCATCATCGGCGCGGACGGACACGTCGTGACCATCACTCCCAATTCCGTGGGCAACTTCTTCTCGGAGAGCGCCGTCACGCTGCCGTTCACGGCGACCGTCAACTATCAGGGTCGCTCGCGCGCGATGATCGGCCCGCAGACCTCGGGCGACTGCAACACCTGCCACACCGAGACGGGCACGTCGTCCGCGCCCGGACGGATCATGCTCCCTTGAGACGTTTGCCGTTTTCCGTGCGCGCGTCGATCCTTCGTCTGCTCCTGCTCGCCGCGACTGGCTGTGGCCAGAGCGTCGGCACCGACTGCGACGACACCCTCGCCCGCACCATCGTCTACGATCCGAGCGGCTCGCCCGCGTACGCAGGGCAGGCGATGTTGATCCAGTCCTGTGCTGGCGACGGCTCGTTCTGTCACGCGGACACGGCGACGAATCGCTACGGCGCGCCTTTCGGGATGAACTTCGATCCGACCCTGGCCGACGGATCGCGATTCGGAGTGGACGAGCTCACGGGTGCTCGTCATCTTCGCGACGCGCAGGTCCAGTCGCATCGCTTCCGCGACGACATCTACTCGCAGGTCACGACCGGCCTCATGCCGCCGGGCAACGCCGCCGACGCGACGATGGGCGCCGAGTATCGCTCGTACACGAGCGCAGCCGACACGATCGGCACGCCGCTCCCGAGCCTCCGCTCGGCGGATGGGCGCGAGATGCTGCGCAACTGGCTCGCGTGTCGCTCGCCCGTCGTCGAGTCGACCGGCACCGTCACCACGGTGCTCTGCAACACCGACGACGACTGCTTCACGCGCCACTGCGATACGTCCGCGCACGCGTGCATCGCGGTGGGCGCGGTGACGCCCGCGCGCGCGGCGACGACCGCGAACTGGACGAGCCTCTACACGACGATCTTCCAGCCGACCTGCGCGATCTCCGCGTGTCACGGCACGGCGGGTGCTGCGGTCTCCGGCAACCTCGACATGTCGACCGCTGCGGTCGCGTACGCGGCGCTGATCGGTGTCCCCGGCTCCAACGCGGTGTGCGGCACGCGCATCACGCCCGGCAATCCCGACACGTCGTACTTCGTCGCGAAGCTCGAGGGCACGCAGGATCCTGCGATGTGCGGCACGGTGATGCCGAGCGGTCGCATGCTCTCGATGTCGCAGATCGCGCTCGTCCGCACGTGGATCACGGGCGGCGCGCCGATGGATTGAGATCGCGGAGCCTCGGGTGGAGCACTATCCTCCGCGCCTGATGCCGCGCGAACGAGGACGACGGTGATCGCGCGAGGCCCGCGCATCGTCACGAGCGAGGCCACGCTGCCGCTCGAGGACGACGCGCGCATCCGCATCGCGGTCATCGCGGACACCCACTCCAAGCCGCACCCGAGCGCCGCGCCGCTCATCGCTGCGCTCGCGCCGCACGCGATCCTCCACGCGGGTGACATCGGCGATCCCGCCGTGCTCGAGCCCTTCGCCGCGATCGCGAAGCTCGTGGCGATCCGCGGCAACATCGACGAGCGGACGTTGCCCGACGTCGTCTCGATCGACCTGACCGCCGCAGCCGCGAGCGTCTATCGCATCTGTCTGCTCCACATCGGCGTGTACGGCGCGAAGATCCGCGGCGACGCGGCCCGCACCGCGCACGCGATGAAGGCGCGCATGTTGATCTGCGGCCACTCGCACGTGCCCTTCGTCGGCAAGGACAAGGGCCTGACCGTCTTCAACCCGGGCTCGATCGGCCCGCGCCGCTTCACGCTGCCGATCGTGTTCGGCGTGCTCGAGATCGCGAACGGCAAGCTCGACGTGCACCACGTCGACTGCGAGTCCGGCGAGCGCTGGCAGCCCGGCTGAGCCACGATCGGCGTGGAGGCTCTCCATGCGCCAGACCCGTTGGCTCGCTCTCTTCGTGTTGGCCTTCGCTCCGAGCGCCGCACACGCCGACGACACGGACCCGGCGCTGCGACTCGGTGCTGGGACGAATCTGTTCGCGTGGACCGGCACGACCTCCGACCTCGGCGGGACGAGCCAAGAGAACGACGGCTATTCGATCGGGATCATCTCGCCCTCGCTGAGCCTCGACGTGGGCACGCTCGTCACGCCGTGGCTCGCGCTCGGTGTCGTGGGGCAAGGAGCCTACACATCCCGTGGAACCGGTGGCGGGACGGCGGAGTCGTTCACGTATCTGGCACTCGCTTACGTCGAGGCGTCGTATCGCGTCGACGTCGCGCGTCCCTTTGCGCGCCTGTACGGCGGCGTCTCGGGCTCGGAAGCCCAGACGACGATCTCGTCGGTGCCCTCTGGCCCCAGCACGCCCGCGACGACGAGCTCGAACGTCGTCGAGGGCGCCTTCGGTGGTTCGATCGGCGTGCATTGCTTCGTGACGCCGGACTTCTCGATCTCGCCGTACTTCGCCGCGCTCTATCTGGCGGGGAGCGGTCAGACCGGTGGCTCGCCGTCGATGTCCTATTCGATCGAGACCATCTCGCTGCAGGTCGGCGTCACCTTCTTCGGCTGGGTCGACTGACGTCGCTCAGAGATCGAACGCGACGCCGACGCGCGCCATCAGCATGAAGTCGTCCTGCTGCGCGAGCGCGCCCGAGCCGACGAGGTGGCGATAGTCGGCCTCGACGCCGGCGAGCAGCGCGCGGTAACGGAACTGGACGCCCACCGCGCCGATGCCGCCGATGCCGCCCACCGAGACGTCGCGATCCACGCACGTGTCCGCAGGCGCGTAGTAGTTGTCCGAGATCGACCAGTTGATCGGGCACGCGTAGTGCGCGCCGCCGTTCATGAACGCGACGCCCGCTTCCACGAGGAACGACGCCGAGAAGTTTCCGCGCTGCAGGAACGTCGCGCGCTCCGAGAGACGCACGTCGAACGCGTGCGTGCCGTAGTGCGTGTCGACGCCGGTGAACGCGTGCGTGTAGCCGCCCGTCAGACCGAAGCCGCTCGTGAAGTGACGAATCGAGAGCGTCGCGCCGAAGTTCATGTCGCCCGCCTGCCCGCCCTCGATGGCCGGGATGCCGGCCGAGTCGCTCGAGCTCGCCCACATCGAGCCGCCACCGATGCGACCCTGGATCTCGATCGTCACGGCCGGCGTGTGCGCGGTCGCCTCTTCGACCACGACGGGCGCAGGCGGCGTCGGCGCGTGGAGCACGGCGCCCTCTTGGGCCGAGGCCGCGCTCGTCACGGTCGCGAACAGGAACGCCAGGATCATCGTCGTCGGGGTGCGCATCGTCGTTACTCCTGGCCCCCGACAGAGCAGCGCGCGTTCCATCGCAAAATGCGAGGTTTCTGGGCTCACGTGCAGTGCGTTGCACACCTCGGTTGCACCGTCCGAGCCGTGCACTGCACACGGCCGCGCACCACGGATGCCAGTGTTCGGTCGACGCCCAGCGCCCGCGCTGACACGCTCGACCGCGTGCAGGTCGATCCCAACGAGGTCCTTCCGCCTGGTCGCTCGCGCGAGACCAAGATCCGTCGCGACGCACGGGGCCGCTGGTGGAACGGTGACGACGAGATCACGCACGTGCTGCTCTCGCGCGCGTTCGACTCGTGGATCGAGCGGACCGAAGACGGTCGGTATTGTCTGAAGAACGACATCAACTGGGCGTACGTCACGATCGAAGGCGCGCCGATCGACGTGCGCGCGTGCAAGCTCGGGCGCGCGGGCGACACGATCACCGATTGCACGCTCGTGCTCTCCAATGGCCGCGAGGAGCCGCTCGCGCTGCGCACGCTGCGCGAAGGGCAGGACGGCGCTCTCTACTGCACGGTCCGCAACGGGACGATGCCCGCGCGCTTCGACACGCACGCGGCGGTGCAGCTCGCCGATGCGCTGGTCGAGACGGATGAAGCAGCCTCGATCAGGATCGGCGACGAGACGTTCACGCCGCCACGCGTCGCCGATCCTCTGGCGTAGCTCTCACTCAGTCGGTGCGAGATACGCCTCGACGACGCGCGCCGCTCTCGCGGCGAAGCGCTCGCGGATCTGCCGTAGCTCGTCGGTCGAGCGCAGCGCTTCGATCAGCGGCATCCCATCGAGCCACTCGAGATCGAAGCTCCCCAGCTCGTCCAGCGTGCGCAGCGCCGCCATCGCACGCGGCCACTGCTCCTGGAAGCTCGCGAGCTCGCACTCCACCTGCGTCCAGAACCTCCGGAGCACGGCCGGCGACTCGTAGCCCGGCGGCGTCGGGGGCAGGTGCGTCGGCCCTTCGGTGCCTTCGACGAGGAGATGGAGCCACCGTCGACTGCCAGCGTGCGTCGGGATCGTCATGTCGAGCTCCGAGAGCAGCGCGCGCCCGCGCTCCACGTCACGCCACCAGAGCACCAGCCGCGCCTCGACCGGCGCGGCGGCCCGCAAGCCGAGCGCCCGTGCCTGATCGAGCACCTCCGTCGCACGCTCGCGATCGCCGCTCAGCGCGAAGCGGCGTGCGAGGTTGATGTACGGGAACTCGAAGCGCGGCTCGCTCGCGATCGAGGCCCGCAGGTGCTTCTCGGCGGCATCGCACTTCACCTCGGCGAGCAGGCGCCCGAGCGTCTCGTGGGCCTCGGCGTTCGCGGACGCGAGCTTGATCGCACGCTTCAGCGGCGCGACCGCGGCGACCGAGTCACCTCGATGAAACCGGACCGCGCCCCGCGCGGCGTGGGCCTCGGCGAGCATCGGCGCGAGCTGCACCGCGCGATCGGCCGCGTCGAACGCCGCCTACTTCGACAGGGAAGAGATGATCCAGGACTGCGCGCCCGCGAGCGCCCGACCTGCGAGCGCGCGCGGATCGTCCGGCGTGAGCGCGAGGACCTCGTCGAAGAGCGCGACGACGTCCGTCCGAGGCGAGCTGAACGCCGAGTGGTACGCGTGTCGCGCGCGCAGATAGAGGTCGACCGCTCTGCCATCGCTCGCGGCACGTGCGGGAGCCACACCGAGATCGACCGTCAGCGCCTCGGCGATTGCATGCGCGATCACGTCGTTCTGCGCGAGCAGCTCACCCTCGGGCACGTCGAACTTGCGCGCCCAGAGCTGGAAGCCGTCGGCGACGCTCACGAGGCGCGCGTTGATTCGATAGCCGCCCGGAGCACGCCGCACCGAGCCTTCGACGACGACCGCCACGTCGAGCTCGCGGCCCACCTCGCGTGCATCGCGCGTCGCACCTTTGTACGGCATCACGGCGCCGCGCGGTCGCACGCGCAGCCCGCGCGCGACGCTCAGCGTGTCGATGAGATCCTCGGTCAGGCCGTCGGCCACGTAGTCTTGGTCCGCGCCCGCGCTCGAGAAAGGAAGCACTGCGACGCGCTTGTCGACGCCCGTGGTCGTGGCCGCGTGCTCTCGCTCGCGCACGACGGGCGGCGTCGTCGCGCTCGGCTCGGGCAGCGTCATCTGCGCGAGACGTCGCTCCACTTCGCTCATCGACGGCGGCCGCGCCGCCGGATCGCGGGCCATGCACGCGAGCACGAGCTCCGCCAACGGCGCCGGCAGCTCCGGGCGACGTGCACGCGGATCCGGCGGTGGCTCGAGCAGACGCGCCGCGGCGAGAGCCCACAGCGACTCGGCCTGCCATGCGGGCTCGCCGGTGCAGAGCTCGTAGATCACCGCGCCCAGCGCGTAGACGTCGGCACGGTGATCGATCGTCGCGCGCTCGTCGATCTGCTCGGGCGCCATGTACGCGGGCGTTCCCACGAAGCCGACCGTGCGCGCTCCCTCGGCCGCGGCGCGCGCGATCCCGAAGTCGGTCACGACGACGCGGCCGTCCTTGGCGAGCAGGATGTTGTCCGGCTTCAGGTCGCGATGGATGACGCCTGCGAGATGCGCCGCGCCGACTCCCTCGCAGACCGCGCGCGTGATCTCGACGACACGGGCGAGCGGGATGCGCACCTCGCGCCGAATCGCAGCCGCGAGCGACTCGCCGTCGACGAGCTCCATCGAGAGGATGCGATCGCCACCGTGCTCACCGATGTCGAACACGCGCGCGACGTTGGGATGCGTCACGCGGCGCGCGAGCTTCACCTCGCGACGAAAGCGCTCGAGCGCTCCGGGCGCGCCCACGAGCTGCGGCTTGAGCACCTTGATGGCGACGATCTCGTCGAGTTCCACGTCGCGCGCGCGATAGACGTTGCCCATGCCGCCCGCGCCGAGCAGGCCGAGGATCTCGTAGCGAGCCCCGAGGATGACGCGCTCGCCAGAGACGTTGCCCGCCGCCATCGTCGTGCCGTGCTCGTCGACTGCCACGCCCGAAGGAGGGTATCAGCTCCACCGGACGTGGGAGCGCGCATGCGGATCTCGCACGGCGCATCGACGGCCCGAAGGCTCGCCCGGCTACTCGGCGTGCGCGCCTTCGGGCAGCGGCGTCGTCGTCGCGAACGCTGCATCGGCCGTCACGGGAACGCTCGGCGCAGAGTGGAGGATCGCGACGATCGTGTGCATCGGCGCGATGCCGACCACGTCGCCGATGCGGACCTCGATGAAGTCGTCGAGCGGGCGCACGACCGACGCCGGCACGATGCCGCCCGCGTGCGCTACGAGCACCCAGCCGTCGACCACGAACTGCGGCGTGCTGAGCGACTCTTCGCGCGCCCAGATGTCGCGGCCGTCGTTCGTGTGGATGAGCATGTGGCCCTCGATCGGGCCCTCCACCGTCTCGCCGATGGTGTCGGCCTGCTCGCCCGCGATCGCCACGCGACGCGTCTCGCGCATCGGCGGAGGCATCGGCCCGGCCGCGCCACACGCGGTCACCGCGCCCGCGAAGAAGACAGTGAAGAGAGGTGCGAGCACGAAGTGAGTCCGGTTCATGATCCTCCAGCGGCCCCGATATCGGCACCGTCGCACGGCGTGACGCGCCCGTCCATGTCGAGTAAGTATCGCTCGATGCCGACCGCGACCGCGCCATCTCCCACACGCCGACGCTCGACGATCGAGCGCGCCGACGTCGTGGCTGCGGCGCTCGTCCTCCTGATCGGAGGCCCGCTCGTCTTCACGTTTGCGAGCGCATTTCGCGACGGTGAGACGCGTCGCCACGAGGCGCCGCTGCGCGCTCTGTTCGGCTCGTCGGTCTACGACCAGCTGATGCGCGGCGACGCGATCCCGCAGAACTATCTCGGCAACGACCGCCTCGCGCCGGACTTCACGTTGCGCGATCAGGAGGGCAACGACTGGAACCTGCGCGCGCATCGCGGCCACGTCGTCGTGCTGAACTTCTGGACCGTCACGTGCGGCCCCTGCGTCGAAGAGATGCCGACGCTCGTCGATCTCTCGCGCATCGCCGCCGAGCGCGGCGACATGGAGCTCGTCACGGTCTCGGTCGATCACAGTTTCGACGAGGTCCGGACCGTCGTCCCGTCGGATGCGCCGCTGCGCGTGCTGCTCGATGCCGACCGTCACGTGACGCGCGATCTCTTCGGCACGCGCCTGTTCCCCGAGACCTGGATCATCGACCCGCGCGGCGTCGTGCGCGCCCGCGTGGACGGGGCTCGCGACTGGGCCAGCGGGATCGCGCAGGACGCGATTCGCTCGTTCCTGTAGCCTCGCGGGCATGCAATGGCCTGAAGGCCGGAAGTCATGAAGGTCTGTCCGACCTGCGATCTTCGCTACAAGGACGACGACGAGCGCTGCTTCGCCGACGGGGCGACGCTCATCCCGATGCAAGACGAGCGGATCGGCACCGTGCTCAACGGTCGATTCCTCGTCGAGGCCAAGCTCGGCGAAGGCGGAATGGCCGTCGTCTATCGCGCACGCAGCACCCTGGTGGAGCGCACCGTCGCCCTCAAGGTGATGAACCGCGAGATGGCGCGCGATCCGAAGATGAAGGAGCGCTTTCGTCGCGAGGCGAAGAACACGGCGGCGCTCTCGCATCCGAACATCGTCGAGATCCAGGACTACGGCGAGACCGAGGACGGCTCGCCGTATCTCGTGATGGAGCTGCTCGACGGTCAGCCGCTCGACAAGATCATCGCGCGCGGTCCGATGCCGCCGGCTCACGTCGCGATGCTCGGCGCACACATCGCGCGCGGCCTCGCACGCGCGCACGACTTCCAGGTCGTGCACCGCGACCTCAAGCCCGAGAACGTCTTCATCACGAAGGCGCAGAGCGGTCGGGGCGTCGCCAAGATCCTCGACTTCGGCATCGCGCGATCGATGCACGACCAGCGCCTGACGAGCGCCGGCCAGATCTTCGGGACGCCGCAGTACATGGCGCCCGAGCGCGTCACCTCGATCGACACGGGCCCGCCCGCCGATCTCTACGCGCTCGGCGTGATGCTCTTCGAGATGGTGACGGGCAAGCTGCCGTTCAGCGCCACCGACATCACGGGCTTCCTCGTCGCGCACCTGCGCGAGACACCGCCGCGGCCGAGCTCGATCGTGCCGGGCATCCCGCGCCGGCTGGACGAGCTGATCCTGAAGCTGTTGGAGAAGCGGCCGGAAGATCGGCCGGTCGACGCGCATCAGGTCGACAAGGAGCTCACCGCGCTCGCGCCGCCCGAGGAGGCGAGCGCGGACCTCGCGGACTCGCACGTCTCGATTCTGCCGCGGCCCGCGTCGGCGACGTTGCCACCGACGTCGATGGATCAGTGGTCGCAGCGAGCACTGCTCTTCGACGAGATGCTGCGCCGCGCCTACCCGAACGAGCCCGCCCCGGGCGCGATCAGCGACACGCTCGGATCGATCCACTCCAACCTGCAGCGCATCGAGGGGCTGCGTGCGGGCGCGCTCCGCGAGCAGCGCAAGCTCGAGTCGATGGAGCAGATGGCGCGCGACGGACGCCAGCGTCTGGGCTACGCGATGAGCACGCTCGGCAACGATCTCTCGCAGGCGCGCACGGCGGTGCGGCAAGCCGAGCTCGAGGTGCGCCCTTACTTCGAGCCGGTGGCGGCGGCGGAGCGCGCGTATCGCGACACGTTCCGCAAGCTCGCGGGCTCGGGCAGCCTCACCGAGGCGAGCGCACCGTCGGCCCCGATGGTCGCGGGCTACCGCGAGGTCGCCGACGCGATGGATCGCTGGCTGCTCGCCGACGGCACGGCGGAGAAGGCGCGCGCGTGGGTCGAGAGCAAGACGCAAGACGTCAAGGATCTGGAGTTCCAGACCGACGCGTTGCGCGCGCAGCTCGAGAGGCTCGAGACGAGCTACGAAGAGCAGCGCAAGACGATCGAAGACGCGCTCGGTGTCTCGGGCCGCGAGATCGAGAAGCTCGGCCAGGAGCTCAACGCGCTCGGCACGCGCTTCCTGTCGCCGCTGCGCACGCGCGCGGACTTGAGCGATCTGTTTGCGCGCCTCGAGACGGGCGGCACGCCTTCGGTCGGCATTCCGCGCGGGAGATAGGACGAGCGAGGAGGCGAGGAGGCGCGGGAGATCCGGAGCCGTTCTCGATCGTGGACGGCGCATCGCATCCCGGGCCCGCGTCCGGCTCGTCCACTCGCGCTTCTCGAGCGATCCAGGCGGAAGCTCGAACGCGACGGCGATCGATGGCGACGAAGTCGAGAGCTGCGCGCGAGACGCCTTCCGGATCTCCCGGCCTCTCCTCGCCTCCTCGCTCGCCTCCGATCGTCAGTGACGCGCGAGCGCTCGCGCGAGTCGATCGTTGAACGACGAGCCCGGATAGTCCGCACGGAAGTCGACGTAGCGCCGCTCGACCTCTTGATCGCGACCGAGCGCATGCAGCGCGAGGATCGAGTAGGCGTCGCGCTCTTCGGCGAGCGCACCTGCCGGGAATCGCTCGCGGTGCTGATCGAGCAGCGTGAGACAGAGCTCGGGCTCGTCCTGCCCGAGCTCGTCGCGCGCCTCCGAGAGCAGCCGCATCTCGGCCGAGAGATCGTCGCCACGGGTGTCGTCGGTCGCGCCCTCGGCCGCGTGTGCGTGCGCGACGTGCGTGCCCGCGGGCAGTACCGGCACGGCAGGCAGGTTCGGCACGAAGTCCGCGGGCAGCTCCTTGCTCGGCGCGTCGTGCTCTTCGAGCGGCATGCCCGGCTCACCGAGCCGCATCGCGGGCGGCTCCGCCGTCTCTTCGCCGCCGAGCGCGCCACCGATCAGAACGACGAGCACGATCAAGCCGCCGCCGAAGGCGAGGAGCACGATGCGTCGCGCGTTCACGGTGCGCTGTCTACCACAGCCACTCTCGCTCTTGCTCTCGCGCTCGCTCCTAGTCCCTCGGCTGACAGTGCGGGCACACGTAGGTCGATCGCCCGCCGTTCACCTCGCGCACGATCGGCGTGTGGCACCGCGGACAAGGCTCGCCCTTCCGGTCGTACACGAGGAACCGGTTCGCGCCGCCCGCGCTCACGTACACGAGCGGCTCGCCCGTCTCGTCCAGATGATCCAGCTCCGCGATCGCGCGATCGAGCGTCTCGTGGATCCCCGCGTACAAGCGCTGCCACTCGCGCGTGGTGAGCGAGCCCGCGCTGCGCATCGGATGGATGCGCGCGAGAAAGAGCGCCTCGCCCGCGTGGATGTTGCCGAGCCCCGCGATGCGCTCTTGATCGAGCAGCCCCGTCTTGATCGGCACGCGCGCGCCCTCGAAGCGCGCCGCGAGCGCCTTCGCGCTGCCGATCGTCGCCGCGTCCGGCCCGAGCCGATCGTACTTCGCCGCCTTGCGCGCGTCGGCGAGATCCCCCGCGTAGAGCCGCCCGAGCTTGCGCGGATCGTCGAAGTGCAACGCCCCACGCTTGCCCAGATCGAGGGTCACGCGCGCGAAGCGAGACTTCTTCGCGCCGGGACCGGCGAGCACGAGCGAGCCCGTCATCCCGAGATGCAGCGCGAGCCCCGCGCCGCCCGAGAGATGCACGAGCAGGTTCTTGCCGCGCCGCTCGACGCTCTGGATCGAGCGATCGGTGAGCTCGCGCGAGAACGCGCGCTTGGGCTGCGAGCCGAGCACCATCGCATCGTGCGTCACGGCCCGCGCGATGCGCGCCCCCGCGAGCTTCTCCAGACTTCGTCGTGCGTGCTCGACCTCGGGAAGCTCCGGCATGCGCACGACCATGAAACGCGCATCGCCGATCGCGTGCAAGCGCGATCTCCTGGATCTCCTCGTCTCCGGGGTTCCCGCGAAAACTCGTCGAACACGACTGTCAGCGCGGAGGCATGGCGCCTCGCGCGTCGAAC
The DNA here is from genome assembly GCA_964429305.1 of uncultured Sandaracinaceae bacterium. Taxonomy (GTDB): domain Bacteria; phylum Myxococcota_A; class Polyangia; order Polyangiales; family Sandaracinaceae; genus JBBSAT01. The sequence continues at coordinate 17,572 of CAYSCF010000117.1, forward strand.
CTGGCGCGCGATGCCTCGATCGACGGCCAGTTCGCGCGCATCCACTCGACCACGCGCTCGATCGGCTCGAGCATGTCGATCCCGAGCGGCGTGAGCTCGTACTCGACGCGCGGCGGCACCTCGGCGAAGACCTCGCGCGACACGAAGCCGTCGCGCTCGAGATCGCGCAGCGTCGTCGTGAGCACGCGCTGCGAGATCGGCTCGAGCATGCGCTGCAGCTCGGAGAAGCGGGCGCGCTTGCTCGGTGTCCGCGCCAGCGTGACGACGAGCAGCATCGTCCACTTGTCGCCGACCTTGGTCAGCAGATCGCGCACGACGCCGACGTCGTCGCTTCGGCACATCTCGGTCGTCTCGCGGGCCATGAGTAACCTCGAGGTTCGTTGCTGCGTGAAAGGTGCCGTCTTCTCGTTCCGGATCGCGCGTCCCATGTGCTGCGCGAGGAGACGAAACGATGAAGCTCTACGGAAGCCCGATTAGCACGTGCACACGCAAGGTCCTCTGCACCCTCGCCGAGAAGGGAGCCCACGCTGACTTCGTGAACATCGCGCTCTTCGAAGGTCAGCAGAAGGACGCCGCGTACATGCGCGCGCACCAACCCTTCGGCCGCGTGCCGGCGATCGAGGACGACGGATTCTCGATGTACGAGTCGCGCGCGATCATCCGCTATCTCGACGAGACGCTGCCCGGCACGAAGCTCACGCCGACGGACGCGAAGGGCCGCGCGCGCATGGAGCAGTGGACGAGCGTGGAGTACTCGTACTTCTCGGGCCCGGCGCTGAAGATCATCGGCGAGCGCGTGTTCCACCCGATGCTCGGGATGCCGATCGACGAGGCGAAGGTCGCGGCCGGCAAGAAGGAGCTCGCGCCCACGCTCGACGTGCTCGAGACGAGGCTCGCGCAAGCGCCGTACCTCGCGGGCGAGACGTTCTCGCTCGCCGACATCGGCTACCTGCCGTACGTCGACTATCTCTTCCAGGCGAGCGAGGGCGAGATGATCACGTCGCGACCGCACGTGGATGCTTGGTGGAAGCGCATCTCGGAGAGGCCGAGCTGGAAGACGGCGACGAGCGACGTTGGCGCGAGATCATGACTTGCCGTCCCGTCGCGTCTTCCACCGCTCGGCTTCGCGCTCGAAGCGCGTGATGCGCCTTCGGATCTTCTCGATCTCGCGTGGATAGAAGCCGAGAACGGCGTCGCACAACGCGCACATCCATTCGGTCCGCGGCTGCTCGCGTACCTCGATGGCCCCGCTGTCACGGATCTGGATCTGGCCCCACCCCAGCGCCCCCAAGCGGAGGCACTTCCAGTCGAGCCACTCGATCGGCACG